>JAABPX010000086.1 GCA_011391745.1 Comamonadaceae bacterium | reverse complement strand
CCCATCGCCATGGAAGAAGGCTTGCGCTTCGCCATCCGCGAAGGTGGTCGTACCGTCGGCGCCGGTGTGGTTGCCAAGATTCTTGCCTGAGTTCTTCACATCAAGGACCGACCATGAGCAAGCAAAAAATCCGCATCCGCCTGAAGGCGTTCGATTACAAATTGATCGACACTTCGGCCGCCGAAATCGTTGACACCGCCAAGCGCACCGGCGCGATCGTCAAAGGCCCCGTGCCTTTGCCCACGCGCATGCGCCGTTTTGACATCTTGCGCTCGCCGCACGTGAACAAAACCAGCCGTGACCAGCTCGAAATTCGCACCCACCAGCGCCTGATGGACATCGTGGACCCCACCGACAAAACGGTGGACGCCTTGATGAAGTTGGACCTGCCAGCGGGTGTGGACGTCGAAATCAAGTTGCAATAAACCGCGCTTGCAAAAGTTTTGCCCGCCGGTTATACTGGCGGGCTTTTCGGGCTAATACCTGAAAATAGTTTGTGGGTGTTGGGGTTCGCTGGGTGGTTTCCATTCCGATGCGCTCCTCGCCTGTTGCGCACGACACGGGGTGTTTCACGCTGTGTCAGTGCTTTATCAGCCCCGGCCAATTGAAGTCGGGAACGGAGAAAACAATGAGTCTTAGCAACTCCCTCGGGTTGTTGGGTCGCAAGGTGGGCATGATGCGCGTGTTCAACGAGGATGGGGACGCCGTTCCTGTCACCGTGGTCGACGTGTCGGACAACCGTGTGACGCAAGTCAAAACTCAAGCCAATGATGGCTACGATGCCTTGCAAGTGACCTTTGGTTCACGGCGGGCTTCTCGCGTTGTGAAGCCCATGGCTGGCCACTTGGCCAAAGCCGGTGTGCAAGCAGGCGAGATCATCCAAGAATTCCGCGTCGCCTCTGACGTGGCTGCGCAGTACCCCGCTGGTACCGTTGTGGCCCCGGCAGCCGTGTTTGCGGCGGGCCAAAAAGTGGACGTGCAAGGCACCTCCATTGGCAAAGGCTTTGCCGGCACCATCAAGCGCCACAACTTCTCTTCCCAGCGCGCTTCGCACGGCAACAGCCGTTCGCACAACGTGCCAGGTTCCATTTCCATGGCCCAGGATCCCGGTCGTGTGTTCCCCGGTAAAAAAATGACCGGCCACATGGGCGACGAAACCGTCACCACGCAAAACCTAGACATCGTGCGCATCGACGAAACCCGTCAGTTGCTCATGATCAAAGGCGCTGTGCCCGGTTCCAAGGGCGGCTTCGTGACCGTGCGTCCCGCCATCAAATCTCAAGGAGCGAACTGATGCAAGTCGAACTCCTGAACGACCAAGGTCAAGCCGCATCCAAGATGGATGTGCCTGAAACCGTGTTTGGTCGCGATTACAACGAAGCGCTGATTCATCAGCTCGTCGTGTCTTACCAAGCCAATGCCCGTCAAGGCACCCGCGCCCAGAAAGACCGTGAGCAAGTCAAGCACTCCACCAAGAAGCCATTTAAGCAAAAAGGCACCGGTCGTGCTCGCGCTGGTATGACTTCCTCGCCCATCTGGCGTGGAGGCGGTCGCGCATTCCCTAACCTGCCGTTTGAAAACTTCACCCAGAAGATCAACAAGAAGATGTACCGCGCTGGTATGGCTTCGATCTTCTCGCAGCTCGTGCGTGAAGGCCGTCTGGCTGTGGTCGACTCCATGCGCGTCGATTCCCCCAAGACCAAGCAATTGGCAGACAAGTTCAAAGCCATGAACCTCAAGTCGGTCCTCGTGATCGCTGAGGAAGTGGACGAAAACCTGTACCTGGCATCGCGTAACCTGCCCAATGTCCTTGTTGTTGAGCCCCGTTACGCCGATCCCGTGTCCTTGGTTCACTTCAAGAAAGTGATCGTCACCAAGGGTGCCATCGACAAACTCAAGGAGATGTTCGCATGAGCGCCGCACAATTCGACGAAGGCCGCTTGATGCAGGTGCTGGTTGCACCCATCGTGTCCGAAAAAGCCACCATGGTGGCCGAAAAAACCAACGCCGTGCTGTTCAAAGTGCTGCGTGACGCCACCAAACCCGAAATCAAAGCCGCTGTGGAAATGATGTTTAAGGTTCAGGTTAAAGGCGTTTCCGTGCTCAACCAAAAGGGCAAGTCCAAGCGTTTCGGCAAGACCGTTGGCCGTCGTGATCACGTGCGCAAAGCGTTTGTGACCCTGATGCCAGGTCAAGAGCTGAACTTCGGTGGAGAGGCTTAATCATGGCAGTCATTAAGATGAAACCAACCTCACCAGGCCGTCGCGGCATGGTGAAGGTCACCCGTGAGCACCTGCACAAAGGCGACGCCTACGCGCCTTTGCTGGAAGCACAATTTCAAAAAGCGGGTCGCAACAACAACGGCCACATCACGACCCGTCACAAGGGTGGTGGACACAAGCACCACTACCGCGTGGTCGATTTCCGCCGCAACAAGGATGGCATCCCCGCCAAGGTTGAGCGCATCGAATACGACCCGAACCGCACCGCACACATCGCTTTGTTGTGTTACGCAGACGGCGAGCGTCGCTACATCATTGCCCCCCGTGGCATTGAGTCAGGCGCGACCCTGTACTCCGGTTCTGAGTCGCCGATTCGTGTGGGCAATACGCTGCCGATCCGCAACATTCCCGTGGGTTCGACCATTCACTGCATCGAGTTGCAAGTTGGCAAAGGCGCTCAAATCGCCCGCTCCGCTGGCGCTTCGGCTGTGTTGCTGGCGCGCGAAGGTGTTTACGCTCAGGTGCGTATGCGCTCGGGTGAAGTTCGCAAAGTCCACGTTGACTGCCGCGCCACCATTGGCGAAGTTTCCAACACCGAACACAGCCTGCGCCAATTGGGTAAGGCCGGTGTGAAGCGTTGGATGGGCATTCGACCCACCGTTCGCGGTACCGCCATGAACCCGATCGATCACCCGCACGGTGGTGGTGAAGGTAAGACCGGCGAAGGCCGAGCGCCAGTCGACCCATGGGGTAACCTGACCAAGGGCTATCGCACCCGCAACAACCGCCGCACGCAGAACATGATTGTTTCGCGTCGCAAGAAGTAAAGGAGTGACGAAATGACCCGCTCTCTCAAAAAAGGCCCCTTCGTTGACCATCACCTGATGGCCAAGGTTGAAAAGGCTCAAGCCAACAAAGACAAAAAGCCCGTCAAAACTTGGTCGCGTCGCTCCATGATCTTGCCCGATTTCATCGGTCTGACCATTGCTGTGCACAACGGCAAGCAGCACGTACCCGTTTACATCACCGATCAGATGGTTGGACACAAGCTCGGCGAGTTTTCGCTGACGCGCACGTTCAAGGGCCATCCGGCTGACAAAAAAGCCAAGAAGTAAGGACTCACCATGGAAACCCGCTCTATCGTTCGTGGCGTGCGCCTGTCGGTCGACAAAGGCCGACTGGTTGCAGACCTGATTCGCGGCAAAAAAGTCGACCAGGCGCTCAACATCTTGGCCTTCACGCAAAAGAAGGCCGCTGGCATCGTTAAGAAGGCCCTTGAATCGGCCATCGCCAACGCTGAACACAACGACGGTGCTGACATCGACGAGTTGAAGGTGAAAACCATCTACGTCGAGCAAGGCACCACGCTCAAGCGCTTCTCTGCCCGTGCCAAAGGCCGTGGCAACCGTATCAGCAAACCCACCTGTCACATCTACGTGACGGTTGGCAACTGAAGAGGTCACTAGCATATGGGACAGAAAATCAACCCAACAGGCTTCCGCCTGGCGATTTCTCGCAATTGGGCAAGCCGCTGGTACGCCAGCAACCGTGACTTCGCTGGCATGCTGGCCGAAGACATCAAGGTGCGCGAATACCTCAAAGCCAAGTTGAAAAACGCTTCGGTGTCGCGCGTTGTGATCGAGCGTCCTGCCAAGAACGCCCGCATCACCATTTACTCGGCACGTCCGGGCGTGGTGATCGGCAAAAAAGGCGAAGACATCGAGAAGCTGAAAAAAGACCTGAGCGCCAAATTGGGCGTGCCGGTGGCCGTGAACATCGAAGAAGTGCGCAAGCCCGAAATCGATGCCAAGCTGATCGCCGACAGCATCACCCAGCAGCTCGAAAAACGCATCATGTTCCGCCGTGCCATGAAGCGCGCCATGCAAAACGCCATGCGTTTGGGCGCCCAGGGCATCAAGATCATGTCTTCCGGCCGTTTGAACGGCATTGAAATCGCTCGTTGCGAGTGGTACCGCGAAGGTCGCGTGCCACTGCACACCTTGCGCGCCGACATCGACTACGGCACGTCCGAAGCCAAGACCACCTACGGCATCATCGGTGTCAAGGTCTGGGTCTACAAAGGCGATACCTTGGGTCGCAACGATGCACCCGTGGTGGCCGAAGTGCGCGAAGAAGATGAGCGTCGCCCGCGTGCCCCACGCCGTGAGCGTCCAGCAGGTCCTGCTGCTCGCGCCGCCGTGCGTCGGCCAGGTGCGAATGCCGCTCCCGCCGATGGCAGCGACAAACCCGCCGAAGCCACTGGAATCGAAACCAAACCCGCCGTTAAGCGCGTTCGTAAAGACGCACCCGCACCTGCAGCTGCGGACGGCAAAGGAGAATAACTATGTTGCAACCAGCCCGTCGCAAGTACCGCAAGGAACAAAAAGGCCGTAACACCGGTGTCGCCACCAGTGGAGCCACGGTGGCCTTCGGTGACTTCGGTTTGAAGTCCACCGATCGCGGTCGCCTCACGGCCCGCCAGATCGAAGCCGCACGCCGTGCGATTTCCCGTCACGTCAAGCGTGGCGGCCGTATCTGGATCCGTGTGTTTCCCGATAAGCCCATTTCGAACAAGCCTGCCGAAGTCCGTATGGGCAACGGCAAGGGCTCGGTCGAGTACTACGTCGCTGAGATCCAGCCCGGCAAGGTGCTCTATGAGATCGTGGGCGTGCCCGAGCAACTCGCTCGTGAAGCCTTCACCCTGGCAGCCGCCAAATTGCCTTTGCGCACCACGTTCGTGACGCGCATGTTGGGTCAGTGATTCAGGAGGAACACACAATGAAAACCGCTGAATTGCGCCAAAAAGACACCGCTGGCTTGAAAGAAGAAGTGAAATCTTTGCAAAAAGCCCACTTCGGTTTGCGCATGCAAAAAGCCACGCAACAACTGACCAACACGACGGTGTTGGGCCAGACCCGCCGCGCCATTGCACGCGCCAAAACCATCATGGCCGAGCAGCAACGCGCTGCCGCCAAATAAGGAGCGAACCCATGACGGAAGCTAAAACATCCCTCAAGCGCACCTTGATTGGCAAGGTGGTCAGTGACAAGCGTGCCAAGACCGTGACGGTCTTGGTCGAGCGTCGCGTCAAGCACCCGCTGTACGACAAAATCGTTGCCAAGTCGAGCAAATACCACGCACACGACGAAAACAGCGAGTTCAAGATGGGCGACGTGATTGAAATCACCGAAAGCCGTCCGCTGTCTCGCACGAAGAACTGGGTTGTCTCCCGCCTAGTCCAAAAAGCCAGCGCGGTGTAAGGCCAGCCGGCTCGTCCGGTGCACACAACAAGAAAGCGACCGATAATTTGGTCGCTTTTTTGTTTTTTAAGCCCCCATTTTAGGAGTTCACATGATTCAAGTCGGAGACAAAATTCCCGCCGCAACTTTGATGGAATACATTGAGGTTGAAGGCAACGGCTGCAGCATCGGTCCGAACGCCTTGGACACCCAAGCCGCCTGCGTGGGCAAAACCATCGCCTTGTTTGCATTGCCGGGCGCCTTCACCCCAACCTGCTCCGCCAGACACGTGCCAGGGTATGTTGAACACCACGCGGCGCTGCGTGCCGCAGGAGTCGATGAGGTTTGGTGTGTCAGCGTCAACGACGCCTTTGTGATGGGCGCGTGGGCGCGTGAGCTGGGCACGGCGGGTATGGTGCGTATGATGGGCGACGGCAGCGCCGACTTTGCCAAAGCCACAGGCCTGACGCTAGACCTCACCGCACGTGGCATGGGCTTGCGAAGCAACCGTTACTCGATGTTGATCAAAGATGGCGTTGTCAAAAGCCTGAACAATGAAGCACCGGGTCAATTTCAGGTCAGCGACGCAGCCACACTGTTGGCGCAAGCCAAAACCTTGTGATTGGATTTACAGCGTGCGCTTGAGGTAGTGTGCGCCGGGTATCGGACTCAAGTGATAAGGTTCGGTATGCACAAACCCAAGCGATTGGTACAGATCACGCGCCGTTTCCATGTCGCTGAGGGTGTCCAATAAAACGGTGCTGTAGCCGGCGATTGGCGCTTGGGTTAGCACGGCTTCAACCAGACGCCTGCCCAAGCCCATGCCGCGAAAATGGGGACGCACAAACAGGCGTTTCATCTCGCAAGCGTTGAGGTGGTCGCTCAGGGGTAGGGGTTGAAAGCCGCAACAACCGGCGGCCAAACCGTCAACCCGTGCCAGAAAAAAAGTACCAGCCGGCGGCGAATAAGCCCCAGGGAGTTGTGCGATCTCTTGGTCAAGGTGCTCAAAACACACGTCTGAGCCTAGTTCGGTTTGGTACGCGCGCAGCAAGTCGCGGGCTTCGTCAATGTCCCCCGGCGCAAGTGCATGCACATCGATCACGGGCTGGCGCTTGTGCATGACCATGATCAATTCAGGGCCGTGGTCCAAGCCACCAAAGCGGCGCACACCAGCCAAACGGTTAACGCCAATAGGCGACGTGCGAAGGTGTCGCTGCTGGCGGTGGTCGTGGATGCCAGGTATTTGTCACCATGCAGCATGGCGGGTAGCAAGGGCTTGTGCCGAAACCAAGTGTAAAAACCAAGGGCCAAAAGGTGAAGAACAATCAAGGCAAGCAGCAAAAATTTGCCGATGTTCTGATGGTAGTGGGTGGCCCAACTGACCCAGTCACCGCTCACAAATGCCGACCAAGGACCATAAAAAGCAATTTCGTCATCGCTGAGCAAGCCGCTGACGACTTGGGCCAGCAGCACAACCAAAAAGGCCAGCACCGACCAAGCCCCCAAGGGATTGTGTCCGACCGCCGTGGCCGTTTGTCCTCGCCAATAGCGCCATGTGGTGAGCGGCCCACGCACAAAATTGGCAAACCGTGACCAATGGCCACCAAACACACCCCAAGCCAGCCTAAATAAGAGCAGGCTCAGTACAAACTGGCCCAAGCGGTAGTGCCATTCGATCCACAGACCACCCACATTGCCCGTAATGATCAAGCCAATGACACTGATCACCAGCGACCAGTGAAACAAACGGGTTGGCAAATCCCAAACACGGACACGTACTTTCATGCAAAATCCCAGAAGAGAGTTGGAATTCCCACTTTTTACCTCAACCGGAGAACTTCATGAAAAAAAGCATGCAATGGGCGGCAACAATCGCCGCCGTGGCCTTCGCCGTACCGGCCATGGCTCAATTCAAAAATGCCGACGAAAGCATCAAATACCGCCAATCGGTGTTCACTGTGATGGGGCAGCATTTCAGCCAAATCGGTGCCATGGCCAACGGCCGGGCGCCATTTGATGCACAAAAAGTCAAAGCCGATGCCGCGTTGGTGTTGAGCTTGAGTCAGCTTCCATGGGTGGCGTTTGGGGCTGGGACCGATCTGGGTAACACCAAAGCCAAGCCGGAAATCTGGCAAGAGCAAGCCAAATTCAAGGCCGCAGGTGATAAAGCCATGTCAGAGCTGGCTCGCTTGGACGCCGCCGCAAAGACCGGCAACATCGACCAAATCAAGGCGGCATTTGGCGCAGCGGGCCAAAGCTGTAAAGCCTGCCACGACGTGTATCGCGGCAAGTGATGGCGTCAGGCGCTCACCAACAAACGTTCAATCAGTTGGTGTAGCGCCTCAAAATCGGGTTCGCCCACGTAGCGCTTGACGATGCGGTTTTGTCGATCCACGATGAAGGTGGTGGGGGTGAGTTTGATATCGCCCCAAACTTGGGCGATCTCGCCAGTGTGATCCAAAGCAACTTTAAAGGGCAACTGGCGGGATTGTGCAAAATTCAGCACCCAAGCCGGGGGGTCGTAGCTCATGGCCACGGCCACGGTCTCAAAGCCGCGGTCCTTGAATTTTTGATGGGTCTCTATCAAGGCGGGCATTTCTTTGACGCACGAGATGCAGGTGGTGGCCCAAAAATTGATCAGGGTGACTTTGCCTGCCAACGCTTGGCTGGGCATTCGACTGCCATCGATCAGTAGGTACTCGGCTTGCGGCGCGCGGTTGCTGTCCGAACAAGCCGACAGGCCCAAGGCCGAGAGTCCAGCCGCCGCCGTGGCGGCCAAACAGACGTAGCGACGAGAGGCATTCAAGACAGCAGATGAGGTCATGGTGGATACAACAACAATGAAGAAAACAGAGCCAATGGTCAACTCAAAAGTTCCTGCTTGGCAGGCTTTATTGTGCGGCAAATCCCGCGTTTGGCTGATGGCCATCCCGTGCGCAGCCATTTTCGTGGCGTGTAGCCCCAGCCACAACTGGCGGACCTTGTCGGGCAGTGGTGCACCTTGGCAAGCCGTGATCCCTTGCAAGCCCGATGTGGCGCAACGCGAGGTGAGTTTGGGCGGCTCCAAAACCGAGCTTCAAGTGCACAGCTGCGACAACCAAGGTTTGCGATTTGCGCTGGCTTGGATGGCGGTTCCGCCAACGGTCGATGCGCAGCAGCTGATGGCGCAGTGGCAAAAAGCCAGTGCGCAATCGCTGCAAAGTGTTCAATCGCCGCAGGCCATGGAGCTGCCCGGGGTGCGCGGCGCGACCCACACGGCGTGGTGGTCGATGCAGGGCCGAGATCACAAAGGGCAAGCCGTGCAAAGCCAAACCGTGTATTTCACCGATGGTCAGCGGGTGTACCAGGCAGCGGTGTATGGTCAACCTTGGGACGAAGTGCCCGTGGCCCCCTTCTGGGAAGGTTTGACACTGCCATGAGCCACCACCCAGACGCATTGGGCACACGGCACGCCGTGGGCGTGTTTTTGGTGTTCGCTGGCGCCTATTTTTTGTCGACGCTGATTCGCGCCGTCACGGCGACCTTGTCCCCGGTCTTGAGCACCGAGTTGGACTTGAGTTCAAGTGATTTGGGCTTGTTGGCCGGTGGCTATTTTTTGGGTTTTGCCTTGACGCAGTTGCCCATGGGGCGGTGGTTGGATCGGTACGGACCGAGACAGGTTGTGTTGGCCTTTTTGACCGTGGCTGTGGTGGGGTGTTTGGCCTTTGCCATGGCCAATGGCTTGTCGGTCTTGTTGCTGGCACGGGTGATCACGGGCATGGGCGTGAGCGCGTGTTTGATGGCGCCGCTCACGGGTTACCGGCGTTGGCTCACGCCCGCCACCCAAATGCGTGCCAATGCGTGGATGCTGATGACTGGGTCACTCGGCATGGTGGCAGCCACCTTGCCCGTGCAGTGGCTGATGCCTTGGGTGGGCTGGCGCGGTTTGTTTGTGGGCATGGCCGGGTGCTTGTTGGTGTCGATGGCGGCCATCGCGTGGCTGGCTCCAGCATGGCGCAGAACTTCGGCTGCGCACGAAACGCAAGCAACCCCCGTGGGTTATGCCGAGGTGTGGCGTCACCCTTATTTCCAACAGATGTGGCCGCTGGGCTTCATCAATTACGGCGGTATGGTGGCGATGCAAACGCTCTGGGCAGGGCCTTGGATGGTGCAGGTGGCGGGCTACAGCCCTGAACAAGCGTCCGCTGGCTTGTTTGGCGTGAACCTGGCGATGCTGGGGGCGTTTTCCCTTTGGGGATGGATCAACCCGGGCTTGAATCGGCGTGGGATTGCGCCGGAGACCCACATGTTGTGGGGGGTGCCGGTGAGCTTGCTGCTGTTGGCGGCGATCGCCGCGCTCGGTGAGCAGGCTGGGTGGCTTTGGTGGGCGGCGTATTGCGTGACCTGCACCGTGTTGGCCCAAGCGCAGCCCGCGGTGGCCTTGGCCTTACCACCACAAGCCGCTGGGCGGGCTTTGTCGGCTTTTAACTTGGCGATTTTTTCGGGCGTGTTTGTGGTTCAGTGGGGCTTTGGTTTGGTGGTCGATGGTTTTGCCGCTTTGGGGTGGAATGGCGCAGCGCGATTCCAAGGCGCTGTAGCGGTGTTCGCCACCGCTTGTTTGGCGGCCTACGTCCTGTTTTGGCATCGCGTGCAGCAGACCGTTGCGCGAGGCCGCTAAACTCAACGGTATGAACGGTATTCTCATCATTGCACACACGCCACTGGCATCGGCTTTGCGCGTTTGTGCTTTGCATGTGTTCCCCGATTGCAGCGACGTTGTATTGGCTTTGGATGTGCCACCCAATGAGCCCCCTGAGCAAACCTTGGTTCATGCCAAAGCCTTAAAAGAACAACTCAACACGGCCGGCGCTTTGGTGCTGGTGGATGTGTTTGGTGCCACACCATGCAACGTGGCCAATAAGTTGCTGGTCGGCGGGCAAACCAAACTCATCACGGGAGTCAACTTGCCCATGTTGCTGCGGGCCGTTTCATACCGCCATGAGCCTTTGGACGCTTTGGTGGCCCGTGCATTGTCTGGGGCAACACAAGGCGTCATTCCTGTGGCGCTGACGGCACCACAAGTCCAACACAGAGTCAACAGCCATGATCCAGTCGAGCGTGACCATCAGCAATAAATTGGGCTTGCATGCCCGGGCCTCGGCCAAGCTCACCAAAACCGCCGGTGGCTTTGCCTGCGATGTGTGGCTGTCTCGTGGAGACCGGCGTGTCAACGCCAAGAGCATCATGGGTGTGATGATGCTTGCCGCAGGCATGGGCACAGAGGTCATGGTGTGCACCGATGGTCCGGATGAAGCGCAAGCCATGCAAGCCTTGCTGGCATTGATCAACGACAAATTTGGCGAAGGGGCGTGAGCATGGCGTTTTCTGTTCACGGTCAAGCGGTGTCCCGAGGTGTGGCGATTGGGCGTGCCGTGATCGTGACGTCGAGTCGTGTGGACGTGGCGCATTACTTCATTCAGCCCGATCAAACCGCGCGCGAAATTGAGCGTTTGTGTCAGGCGCGTCAAATGGTGGTGCAAGACATTGAGCGCACGCAGGCGCATGTGCAAACCCTGGACGCGAGCACCGCACCACCGGAGTTGTTGGCCCTGCTCGATGTGCACCTGATGCTGTTGCAAGACGAACAACTGGACCACAGCGTGCGGCAGTGGATCGAGGAGCGGCATTACAACGCCGAATGGGCACTGACCGCGCAACTTGAGGTGGTGGCGCGGCAATTTGATGAGATGGACGACCCCTATCTGCGCGAACGAAAGGCCGATGTGGAGCAAGTGGTTGAGCGCATGTTGCGCGCCATGAAGGGGGATGCTTCGCCCGTGTTGTCGAGGGCGT
>JAABPX010000085.1 GCA_011391745.1 Comamonadaceae bacterium | reverse complement strand
AGGCCTTGGCCAAGCCGAAGGTGAACTTGTGGATGTCGCCCGTGGAGTCGCTTTCGGTGAAATAGCCGCCGTAATACTGGCCTTGCAGGGTCGGCTCGATGGCTTTCATTTCGGCAGGCGTGACGGCGCGGCGTGGCAGACCGCCCTGGGCCAAGAGCTGGGAGACTTCGCCCGCGTGGTCAAAGCCTTTTTTGTCGCGGTAAATGTGCAGGATGCCTTTGCGCTGATGGTCGAAGTCGATGCCCTCGGCCTTGGCCCACGCAAAGTGGTGCTCGCGCGATTCAATGGCCAGCCGGGTGGTGGCAATGGTGTTGTCCTTGTACTTGGGAATGGCCGCCACGAA
>JAABPX010000084.1 GCA_011391745.1 Comamonadaceae bacterium | reverse complement strand
GAGCGTCGCTTTTGAGCATCCATTTCAGGCCCTTGACGATGGTGGAAGGGTGGGTCCAGACCTCGGCATTCGAGGCCGACAATTGCCCGCCGTTGGCGTAGGACGTTTCCATGCCAGGGTAGCGGTTTTTCTCGATCAAGGTGACCCGAATGCCTTGTTGGGCCAGGGCGTAGGCGGCGGTGACGCCGGTGATGCCGCCACCAATGATGACCATGTGCTTGTTCATGAAGCTTCTCTCGATTTAACGTCTCAAACGGATGGACACGCTGCGCACCGGATGTGCGCGGCATGACCCCCTCTGTTTGAAACCTGAGAGATTCACCGAACCCTGTTCGGCTTGCTCCTGCGGTGGGCCTGGGTGACGAACCTGGCCGCTCTTCAGAGTGTGTGGAGCGCAAGCTCCTGATCGCATCGGTCCTTTTGCCTGAGAGTTTCCGGGGCGGTTGCTCCTTCGGCGCCAGCTTTTTGGGGCTGATCTCTCCCGATGCGATCGACTTTCTTATGCGTAATCCGTCACGGGAACGCAGCTGCAAAACAGGTTGCGGTCGCCGTAGACGTTGTCCACGCGGCCCACCGTGGGCCAGTACTTGGTGTTGACCGACTGTGCGCCAGCGGCGGCGCCCACTTCGCGGCTGTAGGGTTTGGACCATTCGCCGCTGAGCAGGCTCGCTGCGGTGTGCGGGGCGTTTTTCAGGGGGTTGTTGTCTTTGGGCCAGGTGCCGTTTTCGACTTGGCGAATTTCTTCGCGAATGGCGATCATCGCGTCGATGAAGCGGTCGAGTTCTTGCAGCGTTTCGCTCTCCGTGGGTTCAACCATCAAGGTGTTGACCACGGGGAAGGACAGCGTGGGCGCGTGAAAGCCGTAGTCCATCAGGCGTTTGGCCACGTCTTCGGCCATGACGCCGCAGCTGTCTTTGAAGTGGCGCAGGTCCAAAATGCATTCGTGCGCCACGTGACCGCTGTCGCTGGCGTAGAGCGTGGGGAAGTGTTCGCTCAAGCGCTTGCTGATGTAGTTGGCGCTCAAGATGGCCGCTTCGGTGGCGAGCTTCAAGCCCTCGGCGCCCATCATGCGGATGTACATCCACGAGATCGGCAACACGGCCGCGTTGCCCAAGGGGGCTGCGGACACCGCCCCCACGCCGTTGACCTTCAGGCCTGCGCTGGCGTGGCCGGGCAGGTAGGGCACCAAGTCTTGCACCACACACACTGGGCCAACGCCGGGGCCGCCGCCGCCGTGCGGGATGCAGAAGGTTTTGTGCAGGTTGAGGTGGCTCACATCGCCGCCGAATTCACCGGGCGCGGCCACACCGACCAAGGCGTTCATGTTGGCGCCGTCCACGTACACACGACCGCCGTGTTGGTGCACCAGCGTGCAGAGTTCTTTGACTGTCGTCTCAAACACGCCGTGGGTGCTGGGGTAGGTGATCATGACCGCCGCCAGGTTGGCGCTGTGCTGTTCGCACTTGGCCCGGAGGTCGGCCATGTCGACGTTGCCGTTGGCGTCGCACTGGGTCACCACGACTTGCATGCCCACCATCTGCGCGCTGGCTGGGTTGGTGCCGTGAGCGCTGGACGGAATCAGGCAAATGTTGCGGTGGCCTTGTCCATGGGCGCGGTGGTAGGCCTGAATGACCAAGAGGCCCGCGTATTCGCCTTGACTGCCAGCGTTGGGTTGCAGGCTGATGCCCGCGTAGCCGGTGGCTTGGCACAACCAAGCGCGCAGCTGTTCGTCGAGTTGTTGGTAACCGGCCAATTGCTCCGCCGGGGCGAAGGGGTGCACGTTGGCAAATTCGGGCCAGGTGATGGGGATCATCTCGCTGGTGGCGTTGAGCTTCATGGTGCAGCTGCCCAACGGGATCATGCTGCGGTCCAGCGCCAGGTCTTTGTCGGACAGGGCACGGATGTAGCGCAGCATGCCGGTTTCGGAATGGTGACTGTCAAACACGGGGTGCTGCATAAAAGCGCTGGTGCGTCGCAGTTCTGCGGGAATCAGCGGCTCGACGCCTTTTTCAAATGCATCGAAGTTGGGCAGCGCCTGGCCCGTGTTGGCTGATTCGGCGGCGAACACTTGCCACAGGGCGTGGATGTCCTCGCGCGTGGTGGTTTCGTCCAGCGAGATGGATACGCTCTTGTCGCAAGCCTTGCGCAGGTTCATGCCCGCTCGCCGAGCGCGTTCGATGAGCGGGGCCGAGGACTCGCCGATGGCGAGCCACACGGTGTCAAAAGCAGTTTCTTTGCGCAGCTTGAAGCCCAGAGTCTGCAGGCCTTGCGCAAAGATCGCGGTGTAAGTCGCCACGCGGCGAGCGATGCGCTTCAGGCCCTCGGGGCCGTGGTAGACGGCGTACATGCTGGCCACCACGGCGGGCAGCACCTGCGCCGTGCAGATGTTGGAGGTGGCTTTTTCGCGGCGAATGTGCTGTTCGCGGGTTTGTAAGGCCAAGCGATAGGCGGGGTTGCCATGCGCGTCCACGCTCACGCCCACCAGACGGCCGGGCAGCGAGCGCTTGTATTCGTCGCGACAGGCCATGAACGCGGCGTGTGGGCCACCCGCGCCCATGGGCATGCCAAAGCGCTGGGTGGTGCCGACCACGATGTCGGCCCCCATCTCACCGGGGGGCTTGAGCAGCGTGAGCGCCAGCAGGTCGGCGGCCACGATGAAGGCGGCAGATTGCGCGTGGCTCCGGGCGGCGTAGGGGGTGAGGTCTTCCACCAGGCCGGTGCTGTTGGGGTACTGCGCCAGCGCGGCGAAATGTTCGCCATTCAACGCCGCGGCCCAAGCGTCAGCGCTGGGCGGCACCAGCACCTCGATGCCCAGTGGTTTGGCGCGCGTTTGAATCACCTCGATGGTTTGTGGGTGGCAAGCGCGCGACACCACAAACACGCGGCTTTTGCTCTTGACCGTGCGCATGGCCAGCGTCATGGCTTCGGCGGCGGCGGTGGCTTCGTCGAGCATGGAGGCGTTGGCGATGTCCATGGCCGTGAGGTCGGTGACCATGGTTTGGAAATTCACCAAGGCTTCCATCCGGCCCTGCGAAATCTCGGCTTGGTAAGGCGTGTACGCGGTGTACCAAGCGGGGTTTTCCAAGATGTTGCGCAGGATCACGCCGGGCGTGTGCGTGCCGTAATAGCCTTGGCCGATGAAGCTCTTGGCCACCACGTTGCGTTGGGCGATGGCTTTGAGTTCGGCCAGCGCCGCCGCCTCGCCCACGGGCACGGGCAATTGCATGCCCTGGCTGCGCGCGATGCTGCGCGGCACGATGGCGTCGATCAGCGCACGGCGCGAGGCCGCACCAACAACCGACAGCATGTGCGCCTCGTCGTCAGGCCCCAAGCCCACGTGACGAGCCACAAATTCCGACGGGTTTTCCAATTCGCCCAAAGGCTTGAGAGCAGACATCAACATCATTCGTTCCTGGGTGTTCGGGGCGGTTGTCGTGGCTTAAGCGGTCAGCTTTTGGTAGGCGGTTTCGTTGAGCAGCGCGGCCAATTCGCCGGTTTGGCTGAGCTGGACTTTAAAAAACCAGCCCGCCCCCAAGGGGTCGCTGTTGGCCAAGGCGGGGTCGTTGCGCAGGGTTTCGTTGACTTCGGTGACCGTGCCGCTGATGGGCATGTACACGTCGGCGGCGGCCTTCACAGACTCAACCACCCCGGCCACGGCTTTTTGCGCGAAGGTGGCCCCCACGGCGGGCAGGTCCACAAACACCACGTCACCCAAGGCGTCTTGGGCGTGGTGGGTGATGCCGACGGTGGCGATGTCGCCATCCACGGTGATCCATTCGTGGTCTTCGGTGTAGTAAGTGGTCATGTCAATCGCTCCTAAAAAATGAAAGTGGAAAATGGTTCAGCCGCGGTGGTAGCGGTTGGGGACAAAGGGCAGGGTCACAACGTCCATGGGCACGGCTTTGCCGCGCACGATGGCGTGGATGCGGGTGCCGATGGCGGCGTGTTCGGGGCTAACGTAGCCCATAGCCACGGGCCGGTCGATGCTGGGGCCGAGCAGCCCGCTGGTGACCTCACCAATGCGCTGACCTTGAAGGTTTTGCAGTTCGGTGTGTTCCCGCACGGGCACACGCTCGGCGGCGATCAGGCCGACGCGGCGGCGCGTGAGGGCTTGGCCGTCCAACTGCGCCAGCACGGTGACGTCGCCCAAGAAGCCGCCCGAGCGTTCGCCGCCGGTGCGGCGCACCTTTTGAATGGCCCAGTTCAGGCCAGCTTCGGTGGGGGTGGTGCGGGTGTCGATGTCGTTGCCGTACAAGCACAGCCCGGCTTCCAGGCGCAACGAGTTGCGCGCACCCAAACCAATGGGCTTGACCTCGGGTTGGGCCAAGAGCGCGCGGGCAAAGGCGTCGGCCACGTCGGCGGGCAGGGAAATTTCAAACCCGTCTTCGCCGGTGTAGCCGCTGCGCGTGAGGTAAATGTCCTTGCAACCGTTCCACTGCGCGGCCATGCCAGTCATGAACACGAGCTGTTCCACGCCCGGCATCAAGCGCCGCAAAGCGTTCACCGCCTGCGGGCCTTGCAGGGCGAGCAGGGCGCGGTCAAACTGGGCTTGCACGGTGCACAGGCCGCCGATGTGCTGCTTGATGTGGGCCAGGTCGCCGTGCTTGCATGCGCCGTTGACGATCACAAAAATGTCTTCGCCACGGTTGACGAACATCAGGTCGTCGATGATGCCCCCGGCTTCGTTGAGCAAGAGGCCGTAGCGCTGTTTGTTCACGCCCAAACCCACCACGTCCACGGGCACCAAACGCTCAAAAGCCGTGGCAGCGTTGGGGCCGATCAAGCGCAATTGGCCCATGTGCGACACATCAAACAAGCCCGCACCCGAGCGCGTGTGCAGGTGTTCTTGCATCAAACCCATGGGGTATTGGACGGGCATGCTGTAACCCGCAAACGGCACCATGCGCGCGCCGAGTTCGAGGTGCAGGGCGTTGAGGGGGGTGGTCAGCAAGTCAGGGGCGTTGGTCACAAGCGGCTTTCAATAGGGGCAGGCCTCTGGGCAGAGGTTGAACACGGTTCATCCGTGCGCTGCCCCACTGTCCGCTTTACCTGAGAGATTCACACGGGCGATGCCGCATTTGCTCCTTCGGTGGGCTCAGCCGTGGGCCGAACCTCTCTCCAGGGGGGTACACAGGCCTTGCGGCCCATGCTTGCCAGTCCTTGTGCCTGAGCGTTCACCAACCCATCGGTTGCCTGCGCCTTCGGCGGCACCTCTGAGGTGCGCTCTCCTGACTTAAAAGATTGTAATGCGCAAAGCCAGACACCTAAGTTCCCGAGCCGCTTCACATCCCAGCGTAATTCGGCCCACCGCCGCCTTCGGGCGTGACCCAAACGATGTTTTGCGTGGGGTCTTTGATGTCGCAGGTTTTGCAGTGCACGCAGTTTTGCGCGTTGATTTGCAAGCGGTCGTTGCCTGCGTCGTCTTTGACAAACTCGTACACACCAGCAGGGCAGTAGCGGCTCTCAGGCCCGGCGTACCGCGCCAGGTTGATGTTGACGGGCACGGTGCTGTTGCGCAGGGTGAGGTGGGCGGGTTGGTTTTCTTCGTGGTTGGTGTTGCTCACGAACACGCTGGAGAGGCGGTCAAAGCTGATCACGCCATCGGGCTTGGGGTAGCTGATCTGCGGCATGTCGGCGGCGGGGCGCAGTTTGGTGTGGTCGTGCACGGTGTTGTGCAGCGTCCAAGGCGGGCTTTTAACGCCGACCTTGGGCAACAACCAGTGTTCCACCCCGGTCATGAGCTTGCCCAAAAGCGGGTTCTTTTTGAACCAGTTTTTGAAGTTGCGGTAAGTCCACAGCTCTTCGTACAGCCAGCTGGCCTTGAATTTGGCGTCAAACGCGCTGAGCTCATCGTGGGCACGGCCTGCGGCCAAGGCCTCGGCAATGGCCTCGGCGCAGAGCATGCCGCTTTTGATGGCCGCGTGACTGCCTTTGATGCGGGCAGCGTTCAAAAACCCCGCTTCGCAACCCACCAGCGCACCGCCGGGGAAGTGGGTTTTGGGCAAAGCCTGGGGCGTGCCGTTGTTCAGGGCGCGCGCGCCGTAGCTCAGGCGTTTGCCGCCTTCGATGTGCGCCTTGATGCTGGGGTGGGTTTTCCAGCGCTGCATCTCTTCGAACGGGCTCATCCAAGGGTTTTGGTAATCCAGCCCAATCACATAACCCAAGGTGACTTTGTTGCCTTCCAAGTGGTACAAAAAGCCGCCGCCAAACGCGTCGTCGTTGAGCGGCCAGCCAGCGGTGTGCACCACCAAGCCGGGTTTGGCTTGGTCGGCCGGGATTTCCCAGAGTTCTTTGATGCCGATGGCAAAGGTTTGGGCGTCTTTGCCGGCGTCAAGTTTGAATTTTTCGATGAGCTGTTTGCCCAAATGACCGCGGGCACCCTCGGCAAACACGGTGTACTTGGCGTGCAATTCCATGCCCAGCTGGAAGTGGTCACTGGGCTCGCCGTCTTTGCCCATGCCGAGGTTGCCCGTGGCCACGCCTTTGACCGAGCCGTCCTCGTTGTAGAGCACTTCGGCGGCGGCAAAGCCGGGGAAGATCTCCACGCCCAAGGCCTCGGCTTGCTGCCCCAGCCATTGGCTGAGCGCCCCCAAGCTGATGACGTAGCAGCCCTCGTTGTGAAAGTTGCGCGGCATGAGCCAGTTGGGCGTGCGCTGCTGGCCGGTCTCTGACAAAACCAACAGGTCGTCGCCGGTGACGGGCTGGTTCAAGGGTGCGCCGCGCTCTTGCCAGTCGGGGAAGAGTTCGGTGATGGCGCGGGGGTCCATGACCGCGCCAGACAAGATGTGTGCGCCGGGCTCGGAGCCTTTTTCAAGCACACACACGCCGATGTCTTGGCCGCGTTCGGCCGCGAGTTGTTTGAGGCGAATGGCGGTGGACAAACCGGCCGGTCCGCCACCCACAACGACGACGTCGTAGTCCATGGATTCGCGGGGGCCGTAGGTGCTCAAAATGTCTTGTGGGCTCATGGGGTCAGACTCATGGAAGGTTGCAAGGTGAAGGGATTCTAGTGGCGCTTGGCGCACAATGTTGCTCTTTTGGTTTCAAGGAAACACATGCCAACAGGGCCATCGTTGACATCGGACATGGCCGTGGGCATCGCAGCGGGCGTGGGGGCGGGCGCGTTTTGGGGCATGACGTTTGTGGCACCCTTGGTCGTGGACGGCTTCACACCGCTGGACTTCACGGTGGGCCGCTTTGTGGCCTGCGGTTTGTTTGCCTGTGTTTGGTTGGCGTGGGTGCATGCCCGTTTGGCTTGGCAAAACCGCCCGGCGGCATGGCCCACTTTGGCCCAAATGGGCACGGCGCTGGGTTTGAGTGTCTTGGGTTACACCGGTTACTACTGGCTGCTTGTGCTGGCCATTGAGGACGCGGGTGCGGCGCTGCCGGTGCTCATCATCGGCACCATTCCCTTGTGGATCATGTTGCTGGGCAAACCCCACGGGCTGCGCTGGCGGCACCTGCTGCCCGGCATGGCGCTGACGGCGGCGGGCATGGCTTTGATGATGCAAGTCACCGCCAGCGAGGGCGAATGGGTGAGCGGGCCGGGGGATTGGCGGCGCGGGGTGGCTTTTGGGGTGGCCGCCATGGTGAGTTGGACGGCCTTTGGCTTGCTCAACGCCCGTTGGCTCAAGCACCACCCCGAGGTCAATTCCACCGTGTGGGCCAACTGGCTGGGTGTGGCGGCGGGCTTGGGCGCACTGCTGATGTGGTGGGGCGTGGGTGCGGTGTCCGAAGCGCCCGCCACGCCGATGTGGGCGCGCGAGGGCTGGGGCGTGTTTGTGTTGGTCTGTTCGGTCACGGGCATTGGTTCGGCTTGGGTGGCGGCGGTGCTCTGGAACATGGCGAGCCGGCGCTTGCCCGAGAGTTTGGCCGGTCAACTCATCGTCAGCGAGACGGTGTTTGGTTTGCTCTATGCTTTTGCTTGGTCGGGCCAGTGGCCTGCGGCCATGCAGGCCTTGGCCGCTGTCTTGTTTGTGTTGGGCATCTTGGCATCGATCCGTGCCCACCGTTAATTGTTGAAGGAAATTGCCATGCGCATGTCGTTGCCCGAAGAAAAAAAGTGGGTTCACACCATGGTCATCCCCATTCGATGGGGCGATATGGATGCCATGGGGCATGTGAACAACACCATTTACTTTCGTTACTTGGAAACCATTCGTATCGACTGGATGGAGGCCATTCGCTGCGCCCCCACACCCACCGGCGAAGGCCCGGTGATCGTGAATGCGTTTTGCAACTTTTACAAACAGTTGGTGTTCCCCGGTGATGTGCTCGCCAAGATGTACGTCAGCGACCCCGGTCGCAGCAGTTTTGAGAGCTGGTGCACGCTGAGCCTGACCACCGACCCCGACACCATCTACGCCGAGGGCGGCGCCACGACGGTGTGGGTGAACTTCCCGCTGCAAAAGTCGGCGCCCATACCCGAAGCGCTGCTGGCGCACATCCGCTGATAAACCCTCATGGCGAGGCCGATGGCCGCGGCAATCTTCCCAGCGTATAGAACTCGGGGTTGGGCAACATGCCGGTGGCGTTGGCCACGCGGTTGCTCAGGCCAAAGAAGGCGGTGATGGCGGCGATGTCCCAGGCGTCTTCGTCGTCAAAGCCGTGTGCGGCCAAGGCGGTGAAGTCGGCGTCGTCGATCTCGTGTGAACGTTCGCAGACCTTGAGGGCAAAGTCGAGCATGACGCGCTGGCGCGTCGTGATGTCGGCTTTGCGGTGGTTCACCGCCACCTGATCGGCCACCAACGGTTTTTTCTCGTAAATGCGCAGCAAAGCGCCGTGCGCCACCACACAGTACAAACAATGGTTGGCTGCACTGGTGGCGGTGACGATCATTTCGCGATCACCCTTGCTCAAGTGGCTGCTGCGGCCCACGGTCTCGGGCACCATGAGCGCGTCGTGGTACGCAAAAAACGCACGCCACTCGGCGGGGCGGCGGGCCAAGGCTAAGAACACGTTGGGGATGAAGCCCGATTTTTCTTGCACCTCCAAGATCTTGGCTTGGATGTCGGCGGGCAGGGTGTTGAGGTCGGGCAAGGCGTATCGGGTCACGGGCGTCTCCAAGGGCGGGGCTTCAGTTTATCCTTGCGGGCTGTTGATCAGCCCTTGGAGAAACCCTGTGACCTCACCCCAAACGCCCCCGCCTCAAGACGAACAGCACCAACGCGGCTTGGCCACGCGCCGCGAAGTCATGGGTGACGCCTTTGTCGACCGTGCATTGGCCAGTACCACGCCGTTCACCCAAGCGATTCAAGACCACATCTCGCGCGCCGCTTGGGGCGATGTCTGGCAACGAGAAGGCTTGGACCGCAAAACCCGCAGCTTGATCACGGTGGCCATGCTCACCGCCTTGGGCAAACAAAACGAACTCAAAGGCCATGTGCGCGGTGCGCTGAACAACGGGGCGACGGTGGTCGAAATTCAAGAGGTGCTGCTGCACGCCGCGGTGTATTGTGGCGTGCCCACATCGGTGGAGGCGTTTCGCAGCGCCGCTGAAGTGGTGGATGCCAAACCCTGATCAACCCGTCAACAGTCGGTGCACCAAGTCGGGCGTGCTGTGGGCTTGGTATTTGCGCATCAGGCGGGCGCGGTGAATTTCCACCGTGCGGTGACTGATGGCCAAGGCTTTGCCGATTTCTTTGCTGGTCAGGCCGTCCATAAGCAGAGCAGCGACTTCGCGTTCTCTGGGGGTGAGTGTGGCGCTCACCGGTCGGCGCGAGCTGAGGTCTTCGAAACTCCAAATACCGGCGCTGTGTGGCTGCCGTGGGTCCAGTGCGCGGCCCGTGACATGACACCAAAAGGTCTCGCCGACGAGTCGTCCGCCCAAGCGCTTCATGATGCGATCATCGGCGTAGGTGCTGCCGCTGCGCAGCAGGGGCACAATGCGCTGGCCCATGCGCTCAAACTCATCGGCGCTGGGGTACAGCACTTGGAAGCTTTGGCCCACCAGCTGATCTCGGTCGGCGCCGAACATCTCGCACAGGGCTTGGTTGCAATCGACCATGATGCGCTCGCGCGAGAGGGCCAAGCCCAATGGCGCGAGGTCAAAGGCCAAGCGATAGTCCATGGTTACCATTAGGTCAAACTACGTATGTCGTTAGGTAGTATCGTAGCGCTGTCGTTCATTCACAGGAGTCATCAACGTGAACAAAATTTACCCGAGCGCCGCCGAAGCGCTCAAAGGCATCGTCCAAGACGGCCAGCTCATTGCCGTGGGCGGTTTTGGTTTGTGTGGTATTCCCGAAGCCCTGATCGACGCCCTGCGCGACAGCGGTGCCAAAAACCTCACCGCCATTTCCAACAACGCTGGTGTGGACGGTTTTGGCCTGGGCAAGTTGCTTGAGACCCGGCAAATCAAAAAAATGATCTCGTCTTATGTGGGCGAGAACAAAGAATTTGAGCGCCAATATTTGGCGGGTGAACTGGAACTCGAATTCACCCCTCAAGGCACGCTGGCCGAAAAGCTGCGCGCTGCGGGCGCGGGCATCCCAGCGTTTTTCACCAAAACCGGCGTGGGCACGGTCGTGGCCGAAGGCAAAGAGCTGCGCGACTTCAATGGCGAAACCTATGTCATGGAGCACGCCTTGTTCCCCGAAGTGTCCTTGGTCAAGGCGTTTCGCGCCGACCAATCGGGCAACCTGCAGTTTCGCTTGACCGCACGCAACTTCAACCCCGCAGCGGCCATGGCGGGCAAGGTGTGTGTGGTGGAGGTTGAAGAGATTGTCGAGACCGGCACCTTCAAACCCGACGAGGTGCACCTGCCGGGCATTTATGTGCACCGCATCGTGCTCAACCAGCGCCCAGAAAAGCGCATCGAAAAACGCACCATCACCGAGAAAGCGGGAGTTTGATATGAGCTGGACCCAAGACCAAATGGCCGCGCGTGCGGCCCAAGAACTCGAAGACGGTTTTTACGTCAACCTGGGCATCGGCATCCCGACCTTGGTGGCCAACTTCGTGCCCGCCGACAAAGAAGTCTGGCTGCAAAGCGAAAACGGCATGCTGGGCATCGGCCCATTCCCGACCGAAGACGAAGTAGACGCCGACC
>JAABPX010000083.1 GCA_011391745.1 Comamonadaceae bacterium | reverse complement strand
GACCTTGTTGTGTGTGGGAGCCTACTGGTGGGGCGGTATGTCAATGAGCGATGCGTGGATTCACATGTTTTCCACCATGAGCTTGGGCGGCCTGTCGTCTCACGACAGCAGTTTTGCTTATTTCAATTCGCCCTTGCTCGAAGGCATCTGCATCGTGTTCATGTTGATCGCGAGTTGCAACTTCGCGTTGTATTTTGTGGCGTTCAAAAAACGCAGCCCCGGCCGCATCTGGCGCGACGCTGAGTGGCGCGGCACCATGCTGATGATGCTGGGCTTTAGCGTGGTGGTGGCGGCGTTGTTGCTGTTCAAAGGAACTGAAAACGACGTGGAGCAAGCCTTTCGTTTGGCGCTCTTTAATGTGGTCTCCATTGCCTCGACAACCGGTTACTCCACCGTGGATTACACGCAATGGCCCATTTTTGCCCCCATCCTAATGATCATGCTTTCGGGCTTGGCCACCAGCGCAGGCTCCACCGGCGCAGGCATCAAAATGGCCCGCTTGCTGATTTTGCTCAAACAAGCCCGCCGTGAAATGAAGCGTTTGGTCCACCCCAAAGCGGTCATTCCCATCACCAACGGCGGCTCCATGGTGGACAACGCCACCATTTTTTCGATCTTGGCGTTCATGATGGTTTATGGGGCCACCATCGTGGTGTTGACCATGGGCTTGCTGCTCACCGACATGCCCTTTGACACGGCGCTGAGTGCCATCATCGCCAGCGTCAACAACATGGGTCCGGGGCTCAATGAGGTTGGCCCCGTAGGCAACTACGCCAGTCTGACGGCCACCCAGTTGTGGGTGTGCACCTTGGCCATGTTGCTCGGTCGTTTGGAAATGCTCTCGTTCTTGGTGTTGTTCACACGCGGCTATTGGCGCAAGTGAATGTCCCCCTTCTTCATTTAACCCCGGCCTTTGCCACAGGCACCCGCTGACATGCGACTGCTGATTTTGGAAGACGATCAGGCTTTGGGACCCGCGCTGGCCGCAGGGCTGCGCCAACACGGGCATGTGGTGGACTGGTTCGATCAAGGAGCCAAGGCTCACAGCGCCTTGATGGGCACCGATTACGACGCCATCGTGCTGGACTTGGGCCTGCCTGGGGACGATGGCGTGGTTTGGCTACGGCGCTGGCGACGTGAGGGCAAGCAAACGCCCGTGTTGGTGTTGACCGCGCGCGATGGCCTGAATGAGCGCATCGAAGGATTGGACAGCGGTGCCGACGACTACCTCATCAAACCGATTGCGATGGACGAATTGGCGGCGCGTTTGCGCGCCATGCTGCGTCGGGCCACTGGCCAAACGCAATCGGTTTGGACACACGCCGCTTTGCAACACGACCCCAGCACCAGAATCACACGCTGGAGAGACCAAGTGGTCGAGTTGACTCGGCGCGAGATGAGCCTCTTGGAAACCCTGTTGATGCACCCCACCAAGGTTTGGAGCAAAGCCCAGTTGCAAAGCAAGCTCTACGATTGGGGCGACAGCGAGCCCGAAAGCAACGCGTTGGAGGTTCACATCCACCACCTGCGCAAAAAAATCCACCCCAACATCGTGCGCAACATCCGTGGCGTGGGTTATGTGCTGGGTTCTGAAAGCCTCTTGTCATGAGCCTGCACAAACGGCTTTTGGTTTATTTGCTGGTGGCGGCACCTGCGGCTTGGCTGTTGGCGCTGCTGCTGTCGATTAACCAAGCCGAGCACGAAGTCAATGAATTGTTTGACACCCAAATGATTCACTTGGCCCGAGAGGTTCAAGCCAGCGTGTTGCAGCTTGGAGCGGGCACGGTGGCCGCGCCAGTGGCCTCAGCCACGATGCCCAACAACAGCCCGAACGCCAGCGATGCCGACCTCAAAGACATCGCTATCGCAGCATGGGACGGCACGGGACGGCACCTGCTGGTGGATGCGGGCAGTGTGGTGATGCCGTATCGCGCCGATGTATCGGGCTTTGTGGACATCACGCTCAGCGGCGTGCCTTGGCGAATGTATTATTTGCAAGCACCGCAGGGCACCTTGGTCGTGGCCGCTGGTCAACAGTTGGGTGAGCGCGATGAACTGGTTTGGAACCTGCTGGTCAGTCAAATCTTGCCTTGGTTGCTGGTGCTGCCGGTGTTGGCGTGGGCGATGAGTTTGGCCATTCGCATGGCTTTGGCGCCCGTTCGGGCCTTGACACACAACCTCAACCAACGCCCAGCCGACGACTTTCACGCCCTGCCCTTGCAGGCGCAGCCCCAAGAGCTCAAACCCCTGCTGCAAGCCATGAACCACTTGTTTGGTCGGGTCGAGTCCTTGCTGCAACGCGAACGCCGATTCACCGCCGACGCAGCACACGAGTTGAGAACGCCGCTGGCCGTTGTTCGAGCCCAATGGGAGGTCCTGCAAGGCGCGAGCGACGCCAACGAACAAGCCCAAGCCCGACAACAACTGGACAAAGGCTTTGATCGAATGGAGCGTTTGGTCACACAAATGCTGCAAATGTCTCGGCTCGACGCCACCGAACGCCTGCCCCACCCCCACCTCGTGGACTGGTCGCAGACTTTGGAACAAGCGGTAAGCGACGTGCTGCCCTTGAGCGATCAACGCCAAGTGGACATGGCCTGTGAATGGGTGGACGCACCCGAGGTGACCTTGCCCATCGAAGGCGATCCGGTGTTGATCGGTGTGTTGGTTCGCAACCTATTGGACAACGCGGTGCGCTACGCCAAGGCCAACACGGTGGTGGAGATTCGGCTGAGCCGAGAGGCCTTGGTCATCACGAACGCCGTGGTCGGGCACGCCGCTGAGCGCGTGGCGCACTGGGGCGAACGTTTTCACCGCCCGCCTGGTATCGAGGCCACCGGCAGTGGCTTGGGTGCTTCGATTGTGCAGCGTGTGGCCCAACTGCACGGGCTGTTGGTGCAGGTGCAAACACCCGATGCACAGCGCGTCAGCGTGCGGGTGACGAAGGCTTGAGGGTGTTGAGCAAGGCCCGGATCTCTTCTTTTCTGCCCGTGTCGGCGATGTGACGTCCGGGGCGCGGGGGTGCCGCCAGCGCACGCTCCAAGTAGGTCACGGCCCGATCCGCTCGATCTTGTTCAGCCCAATACTCGCCATAAAAAAAGTTCGGATCGATGCCTTGGGGGTTGATCTGCAGGGCTTGCTCCAGCAAGGTGCGGGCTTTGTCTTTGTCCCCAAAGCCAATGGGCCAACCAGGCACCTTGTAATACAGCACACCCAAGCTGTTGTAAGCCGAGCCCTCCAAAGCATTGGGGTTGAGGGCCAAGGCCTTTTCGTACAGCACCTTGGCCTCCTTGACCAGTGACAAAGCGCCCAATCCGCCCTTGTCGGCCGCCCATGAACTCAACACAATGCCTTGCCAAATCAACGGCTCGGCGCGTTGGGGATGTTGTGCGACGACCTGTTGGGCCTTGGTGGCCAAGCGTGCCCAGCGTTCCGGTTTTTCGGCGTTTGGCGTTTGGTATCGAACCGACTCCCAATCGTGCTGCAACTCTGCCACGCCACTGTCCATGGGCGAGGCGGCCCAAGCCATGGAGGTCACCACACACAGGCCCAAGGCCCATGCGGCCATTCTTTTAGACATCTTGATTACCCTCATGATCAAACAGAAAATAAGCGCCGCAAAACGCCCGCTTGCCCAGCCACCACACGGTCCATGGCCGAAGTCCAACAAGCGTTGAGACGAACACCGAAGCGTTCGGGCCAACCCAGCACCTTGTCGCCCGCAGGCGCGCACAACAACTTGACCAGCGCCTGCGCCACGACCTGCACGTCATCGCTTTGGGTACCGGTCAATCGATTGAACTCATCGGCCAAGGCATCGTTGAAATCGGTCTTGGTGGCCCTGGGTGCCAAGCACTGCACACACACCGAAGTCCCCACCAACTCGCGACGCAAGGCCTGGGCAAAACCATGCAACGCCGACTTGCTTGCCCCGTAGACGGCGTGCCCTGGCAGACCAATGTGGCCCAACACCGACCCCACCAACACCAGCCGCGATCGCGGCAGGGTCAACAGGTGGGGCAAGAGTGCGGCCGTGAGTTGCATGGGGGCGGTGGCGTTGACGGCCATCACGTGCGCCACTTCATCGTCAAGCAAGCGCTCCACTGGCTTGAACGAGGCCACACCCGCGGCCAGCACCACCGTGTTGAGGCCTTGATCCCGCACAACGCCCACCAAGCGCTGACGGTCTTGGGGTAACACCATGTCGGCGCTGATCGCACCTGCGGGCATGCCTTGGGGCCATCGTCGGCCCACGGGCACCACATGGGCACCGCGGTCGCGCAAGGCCTGTGTCATGGCCTGCCCAATACCGCCGCTGGCACCCACCAACAAAATGCGCAAATGACTCAGTGACATGCCAACTCCTGAGCCGACCGAGCCGGCATGGGCAGGCCGCGAAACACATCACCGTACAAACGGTAAAACATCTGGGCGGCGTGGACGATGGCAACTTGGTCGTCGGGCCGCTCAATACGGCCCATGAGCGACTCAAAATGATCGGTGTGCTCCAAGTCCAGGGTGCCGTGAGAGCGCAAGTAACTGAAGGCCGCATTGGGCAAAGCCAAGGCCGATTGAATGGCGTCGGCGGCCATCAACGCCAAAGACACACTGGTGCCTTCCAGCACATACACCATGCCAAAAAAGCCCAAGGGGTTGCCACGCGCAATGGTGTCGTAGGCGTACGCCACCATCAGCTCAGTGGCCGGTGCGGCTTGGCTGTTTTCGGCTTGGGCTCGGTCTGCGCCACAGGCCACCATATCGTCCAGAATCCAAGCCTCATGGCCCATTTCTTCTTCGATGTACTCATTGAGCGGCTCGGTCAACCACGCATGGTGTGCGGGCAAAGCATCGCGGGTGGCGCGCAACAGGGGCACGGTGTGTTTGACGTGGTGGTAAGCCTCTTGCAAAAAAGCCAAATAACTCTCACGCGTCACGGTGCCGCCCAACGCGGCTTGAATGATGGGCGCACCGAGCAAGGACTGTCGGTGGGTTTGTGTTTCGCTGACCAATTGTTGAAAAAAGCTCATGGTGTGGTGACCTCAGAAAGGTGTGAAGAAAATCCCAGCGCCTGGGCGTGGGCTTGGTGAATGGCCCAGCGTTGAGGGCGGCCATTGGCGGTGCTCATGCCGGTCTCGGGGCGAAAGTCGTGCGCGGCCCGCACCCAGTGGGACACCTGGGCGTAGTCGGGCAATTGGGCGTTGGCTTGGGCCACGGCGCCATCCAGGGACTCATCGCTGAGGTGCGGCTGGCTGGGCCACACCACCGCACTGAGTTGGGCTTGCCCATCGCCCAGTACCACCGCCTCACGCACGGCCGGACTGGCCCGCAGCGCCGTTTCCACCCATTCGGGCGACACATTGCGCCCAAACGAGGTGATCAACACGTTTTTTTTGCGCCCTTCGATGAACACATAACCGTCTTCATCGATGCGCGCCAAGTCACCCGTCGGCCATTCGTCTGGCATGGGCGTGTCATCGCCCAAATAGCCCAACATCAAACTACCTTGCACAAACAACTCCCCATCGCCGGCCATACGCAGCCTCACGTGCGGCAAGGGGCGGCCCACGCTGCCCGCTCGGCTGGCCCCCGGCAGGTTCAGGCACTGCACCGAGGCCCCTTCGGACAAGCCATAGCCCTCAAACACGGGCAAACCCATGGCTTGTGCTGCCAAGACCAAGGGCGCACCCACCGATGCACCGCCCACAGCCACCATGCGCAGGCTGGTGGGTGGGGGATGTGCCCCTTGGGCCAAGTGCGCACACCACGCCCGCAGCATTTGCGGCAAGAGCACCACGCTCTGCGGCTGATGGCGCAGCACCGCTTGGTGAAACAGCCCGGCATCAAAGCCACTGGCGCCTTGCCAACCCAGCTCCGCCAAGGGCAAGGTGATCAGCTCAGCACCCGCCACGCGCGCAGCACGCACGCCCGCGATCTGTTCCAACAACACCGCCAACGGTAAGGCATTGAGGTGGCGTTTGATGCCCAAGGGGGCCATCGCCCGGGCCAAGGCCCGCGCGACGTGGTCCATGGCCGCCTCACCCAGGCACACGCCTTTGGGCGCACCCGTGGAGCCCGAGGTGAAGGTGATGGTTTGTGTGCCGCGTGGCACGGCCACGGCCTCGGCCTTGATGCGCAAGCAGCACAGCTCCTCGCCCAAGCAGCGCATGGGCTGCCTTTGGGCTTCGGGCCACAGCGGCACCAACCGCGGCTGCACCACCAGGGTATCCACACCGGCGCGGGCCACAGCGTGGCGCATTTGCGCGGGCGTAAAAAACAAGGGCAAGGGGACGTGAATCCAGCCGTGGGCCCGTGCCCAATCGTCCAAGGCCAGCGCTGCCGGGGTGTTGTCCAAGAGCGAAGCCAGCACACGCACCTTGGCCCCCAGCAAGGCCTGTGGCACGGCTTCAAGGGCCGAAGCCCACTGAGCGTCGCTCCAGCGAGCGTCTGAGGTGATGAGTCCCATGGTCAAGCCCCGCCCACCAACCGGGGACGCAGGCGCGTGGTTTGCGCCAAGGCCACCGCCAACACCACCGGTTCGTGGGCGTAATAGCTGCCCCAATCGCGTGCCCCTTCACCCAACCGTTCGGGGTCGGCCACGCCCAAAGCCAATGGCGCAATGCCCATGCGCAAAAACAAGTGGCGCAGCTCGCGCGTCACAGTGCTCACCACCCACTGCGTGCCCTGCCCCATCAGCCAGCGGCCCAACTCAACCATCATGCGACGCCCTTCACCGGGCCGCAGGGCCACCAAATGCGCCACCTCCACCATGCCGCGCCGGGCGGTGGTGGGCGCATCCACCCCAAAGAGCACCTGCTCCACCGGTGAATTCAAATAGCGCTCCAAAAACAAAGGCTCCAAGGCCGCACAGCGGTATCCCACCGCCGCCACCAAAGCACCCTGCGCGTCACGCAAGGCCAACAAAACGGGGGCGAATTCGGTGATGCGGGCGCCGTAACGCTCGGCGTAGATGGCCTGCACAAACGCCTGCACCTCGGCGCGGCCCGGTGTTTCTCGCCCATACACCCCCATCGCAGGGGGCAACACGTGGGTGTTGGTGTCTTCGGTGGTGTTCAAACAAGCCAGCATCTGCGCCCCTTTTGAATTGCAATGGGGCGATGTTGTCTCGCTTGAATTAAAACAAAGTTAAGCGTCCGAACCCAAACCCAATTCTTTTAAGGTCGGCAACACCGCTTGCGCCGCCCGCTCGCCGTGGGCAATCGCGTCGGCGCCTCGGTGAAAGTCGAGCAAGCCAATGTCTCCCAAACGCGGCGTGATCACCACCTCCGGTGGCTCGCCAGCCAAGCGGCTGCGTGCAATGCGCGACTGCATGACGTTGATGCTCGATGTGATGACCTCCAGCATGGACGGTGTGCTTGGCTGGGTCTTAGCCACCAATTGACGCCGCGCAAAGTCGGTGTTGAGGTCCACGGCGATCACGATGTCTGCGCCCATGGCCCGGGCCAAAGACACCGGCACAGGGTTGACCAACGCCCCATCAACCAACCAGCGCCCGTCGTGCAGCACGGGTGTGAACATGCCAGGCAAGGCAATCGAAGCACGCACCGCGTCCACCGCTGGTCCTGAGCGCAGCCACACCTCGGTGCCCGTGGCCATGGCGGTGGCCACCGCGCCGTAGGGAATGCCCAAGTTTTCAATCGGTCCGGGGGCGAGTTCTTCGCTGAAGTAGCGCATCAAGCGCTCACCCTTAAACACACCGCCCGATAAACGAAAGTCCATGAGACGCCAGACCTGCTTGACGCCCATGGAAACCACCCAATCGTCCAGGCGCTGAATTTGCCCGGCGGCGTAACTCGCCCCCACCAAGGCGCCAATGGAGGTGCCACACACCAGGTCGGGCTGAACGCCTGCGGCTTTCAGGACACGCAACACCCCAATGTGCGCCCACCCCCGGGCCGCGCCGCTGCCCAACACCAAGCCCACCCTGGGCCGTCTGACTGCCTGCATACATCCCTTTGCATCAAAAATAACCCCATTGTGCACAGACCAAGGGCATTCCCGCTTCAATGGCCGGTTTCGTCAAGGTATAAAACGGTATGCTTGGTTGGACCAAAACATTCATGGGGCTTGGCTTGTTCGGTGCCGGTTTTCTGGCCCGCGCGGTATTTGCACTGGAACTCAGCGACGTGGCCCGAGAAGGGGAATTGCGCTGGCTGGCCGAACGCCCCGACCCAGGGGCTTACCACTACGAATCGCTGGTTCGCATCACGCCCGAGAGTTTGATCAGCGGTGTGGTCCACTTGCACACCTGCCACCGCGCCTTGGACCCCAACGGCCGCATCGTGATTCAATTCAACTCCGAACGGGTGCAGCACATACACATCCAAGCGTTTGAAGGCATGGCCGATGCCCAAGTGCAAGGCCATCGTGTGGAGCTGCGCGATGTACAACGTGGGGCCTCGGTGTGCATTGACCTGCGTTCGCGCGTGCTGGACGCACAAGGGCCGGGCCAATGGCGTTTGCGCGCCGGGCCATTGATGCGGCGTTACTTGGATGGCTACTTGCCGATGCAAGCGCAATTGCAGGTGCAGTGGCCCGATGGATTGCTTCGGGTGGCCGCCCAAGAACCGGGCAACCAAGCGGGTGCCCAGTTGCAAGCCCGAAGCAACGGCGCAACGTGGCACCTGACCTTTGCCGGTCGCTTGAGCACCCACATGGTGTTGCAGCAACCATGAGCCCCGAACGCTCTTTGCGATTGGCGCAGCGCTGCGGCGACACCGTGCAATGGCACTTCAAACGCAACTGCTCGGTCACACCGAGACAACTCGCCCTCGTCTATGCCTTGTTGTGTGTGATCTCATTGACGGTGGCGGTTTTTTTCTGGTTCATGGGAGCCACCTTGGTTATGCCCTTCACCGCCTTGGAATTGGTGGCGGTGGCGGTGGCTTTTGTGGTTTATGCCCGGCACGCCACCGACCGCGAGCGCATCGAACTCAGCGCCCACCGCTTGGTGATTGAGCAAGAACGTGCGGGGCGGGTGTCCCACGTGAGCTTTAACCGGGCATGGGTGCGCGTTACGCCACGCAGCAAACCCGATGCGCTGATTGAAGTCAGCGAAGGGGCGCAGCGTGTGCACTGCGGCCACCACATTCGGCTGGACTTGCGCGATCAGGTGGCGCGAGAAATTCGCTTGGCGATCAAGGGTTATTAGGTATCTCGGCTGGCGCACGATCGCGCTGCAAAGGTTCTTTGGAGCCGTCAAAAAAATACGGGTCGGCGACGTAAGCGGGGCCTTTCATGACCATCACAATTACGCAGCCAATGGCCAGGGTGAGCACCAAGGTCAGGTGAAGAATCACCAAGCCCACCATCATGTACACCCACTGGGTCAGTTCCCGTTGGGTGACGGCGTCCACCTCGCCCAAACCCAAGAGCCAAGCCAATAGCATCACCGCCGACGGCACCGAAACGCCCACCAGAAAAATAAACGGCAGGCGCCGCCACAACACCCACTCCAAGCCCGACGGCGAGCGCTGAAAACCCGGCCATTTTCGAAACCACGGTGAATTCAGGGGCTGTGGGGTGGGGTGTTCCTTGTCCATGCGGTCATCATAATCAAACCGGTTGCGAGGACAGTCGGGGCGCGAGCCACCACGTCAACACACTGGCCAACACCCCCAGCAGCGCCACCATCCAATACCCCGTGAGTTGGCCGTGTGCGTCGCGCCCCACCAGCAAACCACTGATCAGCGCCGCCAGGCCCATGGAGGCCGACTGCACCGAGGCGTTCAGGCTCAGAAAGGTGCCCCGCAGTCGGGGCGCGGCGGTCGCCGACACCAAAGCCATGCCCGGAATCATGCGGCCACTCATGAGCACAAACAAAGCGGTGGAAATGGTGAACAGCCCCCACAGGGGCAAACCCGCCGAGACGGTGGTCAACACCAAAGGCACCGTCACCGCCAAGGCCAAGCGCCGAAACACCCACACCTTACCCAAGCGGTCGCTGAGTCGGCCAATCCATCGCGCGCTGATCAAGGTGCCCACACCGCCGAGCAGGTACATCCAAGGCACCTCGTGGGGCAATACGCCTGCGTTGAACTGCAAGTACACCGTGATATAGGGAATCACCATAAAACCCGTGAACATCATGCCGCTGGTGAACGCGAACGCCCGCCAATGCGCGGGCGCCGACAAAACCTGTCCAATGCCGCGCCAGACCGAAGGCCGTTCGGGGTGGTGCAAATGCCCATCGAGCCGTGGCATGGTCCACGCCGCGAACCCCACCAGCACGCCCACCATGGCCGCAATGCCCACAAACGGCACATGCCAGTTCCAGTGTGCGGCCAACCAAAGCCCCAAAGGCACCCCGGCCACCGTGGACACGGAAAACGAGGTCATGACCACGCCCATGGCTTGCCCGCGCCGCTCGTAGGGAATGGCATCGGCCACGATGGTTTGTGTCAGTGCCGACAAGATGCCGCCAAACACACCCGCCGCCACCCGGGCCAGCAACAAGAACGCGTAGTCGGGCGCCAAACCACAGGCCAGCGTGGCCAAACCAAACAAACCGTACATGGTGATCAACAAGCGCTTGCGCCCAAAACGATCAATGTAGGTGGTGGCCAACAAACCCGAAGCCCCCGCAGCCAAGGTGTAAGACGAAACCAACAAACCGAACTCAGCGTTGCTGATGCCAAAGAGCGCAATGAATTGCGGCCCCAAGGGCATCATGATCATGAAGTCCAAAATGTGCGTGAATTGAATGCCCGCAAGCGTCCACAACAACCAGCGCTCACGGCGCACACTCAGGCCAAGGGAATGCATGGCAATTGATCTGGCTCAATGCGTTAAAGAAATGGGCGGTTCATGATGAACACTCCCTAAGGAGATCACATGAAATTGTTTCAAGACCTGTTCATGACCGACTACGGCCTCATGAGCATCATCGGCATTGTGTTCATGCTGGGCATGATGGTGTTTTTTATTCGCTTGTTCCTCGGCAAGATCCGCTGAGACCCCACAAAAGTATTCTCAGCCCTCACCATCTCCTTGCCTTGGCTCAAGTGCTGCCAAAGCAAGGCGCATGCGAACGCTCAAAAAATTTAATTTGAAGCTTGAGTGACATAAATTTCAACCCGACGATTTTGGGCTTTGCCTGATGCGGTGCTGTTGTCGGCAATTGGCGCGCGTGAGCCCATACCTTGGCTATTCAAGCGGCTGCTGCTGACGCCTTTAGACACCAGAAAATCGCGGGTGGCTTCAGCGCGGCGCATAGACAATGGCTCGTTAATGCTGTCTGAACCAGTGGAATCGGTGTGTCCGACGATACGAACCAAGGTCGTGTTATTGGACTGTAGGGTGCCAGCGAAGGTGTTTAAAACCGATTGCAAACGGGGTTGTACAGCGGCTTGGTTAACCGCAAACCCGGCATCGGCAGGGATGTCAAGTTTGAGTTCGTTGTTGGCGGTTTTCTCTACTTTGATTCCCGTGCCTTTGGTCGCTTCTTCCATCGCAATTCGTTGTTGCTCCATGCGTTGGTTCCAAACATAACCACCAGCAGCCCCCAAAGCCGCGCCAATGGCTGCGTCCCGACCCGTTTTATTACCCCCAGTACCTTTGCTGATGGCCGCACCTGCCACCGCACCAATCACAGCACCCAGACCCACATTTTTTAAACCACTGTTGGGATCCGTGCCACCCTGTGTACCACCGCTTGGCGTAGCGCAAGCTTGCAGCAACAAGATACCAACCGTGGCACAGATGGTCAAAGATGTTTTTGAAACTGTTTGCATTTGCTTTTCCTTTTGGAGTTGACGAGATATTTCGATTGTAGGCCTAGCCTAAAATATTTAAATTGGTTTGTGCCTTTACAGGAGCGCTGAGTTGACTCACACCACCCAAATCGAACCATCCATTTCGGTCAATACAGAACCGAGCCAGAAGCTCAGCAGGCCGTACGGCGCGGCTCTTGCGGTGATAGCTGCGGCCACTGCCTTGTCGGCCTGCGGCGGCGGGAGCCAACCGAGCACCAGCGCCTCCGCAGAAGAAGTATCGGACGAATGGCTTGACGACAGCACCCCGCCCACACGAGCACAAGCCGCCGCATTTTTGGCGCAAGCCGGGTTTGGCGGAAACATGGCCGATGTCGACGAAGTGATTGAACTGGGCTTCCAGGGCTGGCTCGACAAACAAGTGAGTCTGCCCCTGGGCACTGGGCACATTGAATGGATGATTCAACGGAACATCGCGGATTGGCATTACCAACTATGGGCGGGGGCTATGTGGAATGCTTTCGCGGCATATCCCGATCAACTCCGCCAGCGCGTGGTGTATGCATTGAGTCAAATTTTTGTCGTGTCGGCTCGCGGGTTTACCACCCTGCATACGCATTACGAGATTTCTGGCTACCTTGATGTCCTGACCAAGCATGCCTTGGGTAATTTTCGTGATTTATTGGAAGCCGTGACCTTGAACCCCGCCATGGGCGAGTACCTCAACATGCGAGGCAACCGAAAGGCTGAGGGCGTGAGAATTCCCGATGAAAACTACGCTCGCGAAATCATGCAACTGTTCACCATCGGCCTGGAGAAGTTGAACCCAGACGGCACCAAAGTACTCGACAGCAACGGTCGAATTACCTACAGCTACACAGAGGAAGATGTGCAAGGCTTAGCCGCTGTATTTACCGGCTGGGACCGCACGCAGGCCACTGACCCCACCGCAAGACTTTCGCAGCCTGCTTACATCA
>JAABPX010000082.1 GCA_011391745.1 Comamonadaceae bacterium | reverse complement strand
CTGTGGTCGGTAACGTGGTGGCACCGCTGGCCGGTGTGGGCTTGGGGCATGAGGTGTGGTCGGCGATGCAGTTGGCCATCGGTGTGTTTTTCTGGCCCATCGTGATGGCGCTGTTGGTGGCGCGACGGGTGGGGCACAGCCCATTGCCCGACCGCATTTTGCCGTCGTGGTTCATCAGCTTGGCCCCGCCCTCGGTCATTGGTTTGGCTTTGATGCAGTGGAACGTGGCGTTGGTGTGGGTGCAGGCCGTCTGGGCCGTGGGCGCTTTTGTGCTCGTGTGGCTCCTGCCGCTGTTCCCGCGTATCGTGGCGCAGCCTTTTTCGGTGCCGTTCTGGGCCTTGTCCTTTCCGCTGGCGGCCTTCACCTCGCTGACCTTGCGTTTGGCGCAAGCCATGGCCGGGCAGGCGGGAGCGGCGCTGATGCAAGGCTTGGCGGTGGTGTTGATTTCGGTGACTTCGGTGCTGCTGGTTTGGTTGAGCTTGTCCACCGTGCGTGGCCTGCGAAACGGCAGCATGCTCGCCCCCGAAATCCACCCCACACCCTAAACCCATGGACTTTGCCGCCATCGACGCCACGGCTTGGTTCTTGCTGGTCATCGCGGCGTTCGGCGCGGGCGTGCTCAACGCCGTGGCCGGTGGGGGCAGCTTCCTGACTTTCCCCGCTTTGGTGTTCACGGGTGTGCCGCCCATCGTGGCCAATGCCACCAGCGCTTTGGCGGTGAGCCCCGGTTACGCGGGCAGCACCTTGGGCTTCAAAACCGAACTGCAGGCCTTGCCCCGGCGACGTTTGCAGCGCGAGATGGCCATCAGCGCTTTGGGCGGTGTGTTGGGGGCTTTGCTGCTCTTGGTCACGCCCACTTCGGTGTTTGTGGGTTTGGTGCCGGTCTTGCTGCTGTTTGCCACGCTGCTGTTTGCCATCGGTCCACGCTTGGCGGCGCGTTCGGCGGCCGGTCAAACGCCCACCGACAGCCCTTGGCGCGAACCGGGCCTGTTGGCCGTGGCCATTTACGGTGGTTACTTCAATGGCGGCTTGGGCATTTTGCTCATGGCGCTTTACACCCTCAGCGGCGAAGGCCGCATCCACACCGTCAATGCCTTGAAGAACCTCAACTCTTTGGTGTTGTCCTTGCTGTCGGTGGTGGCGTTTGTGGTGGCCGGAGCCATCGCTTGGCACCAAGGCTTGGTCATGATGGTGGCCGCCACCGCGGGTGGCTTTTGGGGTGCGCGGTGGTCCAAGCGCCTGCCCGTGGTGGGGGTGCGCCGTGGCGTCATCGCCACGGGCTTGGTGATGAGCGCGGTGTTTTTTGCCCGCGCCATCGCTTAAAAATCCAAGCCTTAGCCGCCAGACATCACGCTGCCGACCTTGCGTTGGTCGCGGGCCAGCGATTCGCGAATCGACAAGCGTCGGAAAAACACCGTGACCACGCTGCTGCTGATCACGATGAACAGCGAATACAGCACAGGAATCAAGAGCACGTCTTGTTGCATGGCACCGGTGATGCTGAGCGTCACGATCAACACCGCCATGGGGCCGTTTTGAATGCCGGTTTCTAGGGCAATGGTGCGGCTGCGGTTGGGGTCTTGTTTGAAGCCCCGGGCCAAGAGATAGCCCAGCGACATGCCAATGAGGCCCAAGCCAATGGCGCTGAAGTACACCGGCCACGGGGTAGAGGCCAGCAATTGGTGGTTGCGGGGGATCCAAGTCACCACCAAAAACAAAATCACCGCGATGCCCATCAGACCACCGAACAATTCCAGCGTGGCGCCCACGTTGGGGTTGAGTTTGCGCGTGAGCATGCCGATGAGTGTGGGCACCAGCAAGACCACCAAGACCTGCGCCACGTTGGCCGTGGGAATCTTGAATTCACTGCCCAAGCCCGCGGCATTGGAATAAAACTCCAGCAGGGCGGGCACCATCACCAAGGCCACCAAGGTGGACACGCTGGTCATCATGATCGAGAGGGCCAACACCGCTTTGCTGAAGTAGGTGAAGATGTTGGAGGTGGTGCCTCCTGGCATACACGCCATCAAGATCAGCCCCAAAGTCCAACCGGGCGATAAGCCCAAGACCATGGCCATGGCAAAACCCAAGAAGGGCATGATGGCGTATTGGCTCAACAAGCCAACCAGCACACCCTTGGGTTTGCGAAAGGCAATCAAAAAATCGCGCCAGGTGAGCGAGGCGCCCATGCCGAGCATGATGATCATCATCATGGCGCCCAAGAGTTTGGTTTCAAATTCGGTGATCATGAATCAGCTCCGTGTGTTCAGGGCAGCGGCCGCTTCGGCCTTGAGGTTTTTGCGCAGCACCTTGCCCACGGGGCTCTTGGGCAGCTCGTCGCGAATTTCCACTTGTTTGGGCACTTTGTAGCTGGTGAGCTGTTGTTTGCAATGTGCGATCACGTGGGCGATGTCGATGGCGTCGCCGTGTTCGGGGTTGGGCACCACATAGGCCCGTACGGCTTCGCCAGTGCTCTCGTCGGGCACACCAATCACGGCGACCTCCAGCACCGCGTCCATTTGCGCAATCACTTCTTCGACCTCGTTGGGGTAGACGTTGAAGCCCGAGACCAAAACCATGTCCTTTTTGCGGTCCACGATTTTGAAAAAACCGTCGGCCGACATCACGCCAATGTCGCCCGTGGCGAACCAACCGTCTTTCATGACCGCCGCCGTCTCCGCCGGGTTGTTCCAGTAACCCGACATCACTTGCGGGCCGCGCACCCAAATTTCGCCGGGTTGGCCCACCGGGGCTTCTTGACCGTCGTCTTGCACCAAACGCACATCGGTGCCCGGCGAAGGCACGCCGATGCTGCCCAAACGGACATCACCGCTTAAGGGGTTGAAGCTGACAACGGGCGAAGTTTCGGTCAGGCCGTAGCCCTCGGCGATGGGGGTTTTGGTGACTTCGCGCCAACGCTGCGCGACGGCATCGTGCAGGGCCGTGCCGCCCGCGATGGAGGCCTTCAGGTGTTTGGGCGGGTAGGCCACAAACCACTCTTCGTTGAGCAAGCCGTTGTAGAGCGTGTTGACACCCGTCATCCAGGTGATGGGGTAGTTCTCCACCGCGCGCTGCAGGTTTTGCACGGGACGTGGGCTGGGCACCAAAATGTTGCGGCCACCCAGGGTCAAGAAGCCCAGCAGGTTGGCTGTGAACGCGAAGATGTGATAAAGCGGCAAAGCCGTGAGCACACATTCTTCGTTTTCCTTCATGAAGGAGCCGCCCATGGCCAACATTTGTTGCACGTTGTGCAGCAAATTGCTGTGGGTCAGCATGGCGCCTTTGCTCACGCCGGTGGTGCCCCCGGTGTATTGCAGCACCGCCAAAGCGTCGGGTGTGATGCGTTGCCACAGCGTGGCCGCCGGTGTTTGTGCCAAGGTGTCGCGACCCAAAGACAGGGCGGCTTTGAGGCGGGTGTGCGGCACCGTGACGGGCGGCAGCACACGGCTCCACACTTTTTGAACGGCCCGAATGATGCCGCGCGGCACCACGGGGAAGAACTCGGCGATGCCCGCCACCACCACATGTTGCACCTGCGTTTTGGCCAACACCTCGGGCAGTTTGTCGGCAAACATGTCGATGATGACCAAGGCCTTCACACCCGCATCGTTGAATTGGTGGACCATTTCGCTGCTGGTGTAGAGCGGGTTGGTGTTGACCAACACACAGCCCGCTTTGAACACGCCAAACGCTGCCACGGGGTAGCCCAAGCTGTTGGGCATTTGCACGGCCACACGGTCACCCGCTTGCAGCCCCAAGACACCACGCAAATAGCCCGCAAAAGCGTCCGACAACGCGTCGATTTGGCCGTACGTCAGGCTGCCGTTCATGCCATTGGGCATCACGCAGGTGAAGGCTTTGTGTTTGGGGCGCTGACGTGCAAAATGCGCACATCGCTCATGCACCAAAGCGGCAATCGAGCTGTGTTGGGGGTGTGGCAAGTTGGCGGCAATGCCAGCAGCCGCAGAGGCCGCATGCCATGGGCGGGGTGGGGTTGCAGGTGTGTTCATGAATGAATTGTGTCGCAAGCCAACACAAACTGACGCACGATCGTGCTTTTTTTGACAGGGACAAACCCTAGGCCCGCCGACCGTATCATCCCAACCATGAGCAGCCCCACGCAATTTGACACCGTTGTTGTTGGCGCTGGCACGGCCGGTTGTTTACTGGCCAATCGGCTCAGCGCAGACCCCCAGCACCGTGTCTTGCTGATCGAAGCCGGGCGCAAAGACAACTACCCTTGGATCCACATTCCCGTGGGTTATCTGTATTGCATTGGCAACCCGCGCACCGATTGGCTCTACCAAACCGAGCCCGATCCTGGGCTCAATGGCCGACGCCTGCGTTACCCGCGCGGCAAAACCTTGGGTGGCTGCTCCAGCATCAACGGCATGATTTACATGCGCGGCCAAGCCCGCGACTACGACCAGTGGGCGGCGCTGACCGGTGACGACGCCTGGCGCTGGACAAACTGCCTGCCCGATTTCAAAGCCCACGAACACCACCACCGACTCGACACCGCTGCGCCCAACGAGGCTTTCGCCGACTTGCACGGCAACCAACGCACCGGCAGCACCGGCGAGTGGCGCGTGGAAAAGCAGCGCTTGCGCTGGGACATCTTGGACGCGTTTGCCCAAGCGGCTCAGCAGGCGGGCTTGCCCGCCACCGACGATTTCAACTGCGGGGACAACGAGGGCGTGGGTTACTTTGAAGTCAACCAAAAGTCCGGCTGGCGCTGGAACGCCAGCAAAGCGTTTTTGCGTCCGGTCCAACACCGCCCCAACCTCACGGTGTGGACCGAGGCGCAGGTGCAGCGCCTGAGCTTGGCGCGCGGCACCGATGGTGTGCTGCGTTGCACCGGTGCGCAAGTGCGCCGCAAGGGCGAGGTGGTGCAGGTACACGCCCAGCGCGAAGTGGTGCTCAGCGCGGGGAGCATCGGCTCGGTGCAGATTTTGCAGCTCTCGGGCATTGGTCCTGCTGAAGTCTTGCGGGCCGCTGGGGTGGCGGTGCAGCACGGGTTGACCGGTGTGGGCGAGAACCTGCAAGACCATTTGCAGATTCGCTCGGTGTACCAAATCCAAGGTGCCGACACGCTTAACGTCTTGGCCAACCGCTGGTGGGGCCGGGCGCGAATGGGCCTGGAGTATCTGTTGAAGCGCAGCGGCCCCATGAGCATGTCGCCCAGCCAATTGGGGGCTTTCACCAAAAGCGATCCGTCGCAGCCCCACGCCAATTTGGAATACCACGTGCAGCCGCTGAGTTTGGACGCGTTTGGTGAGCCGCTGCACCCTTTCCCGGCCTTCACGGCCAGCGTGTGCAACCTCAACCCAAGCAGCCGTGGGCATGTGCGCATTCGCAGCCCCAATGCCGACGACGCCCCCGCCATTGCGCCGTGTTACCTCAGCACAGCGAAAGATCGCCAGGTGGCGGCCGACAGCCTGCGGGTGACGCGGCGCATCGTCTCGCAACCCGCGCTGGCGCCTTATCAACCGGTGGAGTTCAAGCCGGGTGCCGAGCACCAAAGCGACGAGGCGCTGGCGCGTTTGGCTGGGGACATCGCCAGCACCATCTTTCATCCGGTGGGCACCACCAAAATGGGCCGCGACACCGACCCCTTGGCCGTGCTCGACAGCCACTGCCGCGTGCGCGGTGTGCGCGGTTTGCGTGTGGTGGATGCGGGCGTCATGCCCACCATCACCAGCGGCAACACCAACAGCCCCACACTGATGGTGGCTGAGAAGGTGGCCGCTTGGATGCGTCGGGGTCAGTGAAAACCCGCAAGGGAAAGCCCCGATGGTTTTGCGCGGCGTTCACCACCATAATCCATGAACTCATGTCAAACCCCTCGGGGCGACAGACCATGAGCGACAGAGGAGACACATTCAATCGAAAGAGAGCCGGCACCCGCCGGCTTTTTTCATGGGGTCGCGCAACAGCGACAATCGCCGCATGGACTTGTTGTTGATCACCGTGGCGTCTTTGTTGGCTGGCTTCATCGATTCGATCGTGGGCGGTGGCGGCCTCATCCTGTTGCCCGCTTTGTTTGCGGTGTACCCCACCACCGCACCGGCCACGCTGTTTGGGGTGAACAAAAGCGCGTCCATTTGGGGCACCGCCGCCGCCACTTGGCAATACGCCCATCGCGTGCAGATGCCTTGGGCCGCTTTGTTGCCCGCCGCCGCCACGGCCTTTGTGTGTTCCATGTTTGGGGCTTGGTGCGTCACCCAAGTCTCGCCCGAATGGTTGCGTCGTTTGTTGCCCGCGGTGCTGGTGGTGTTGCTGCTCTACACCTTGGCCAAAAAGTCGCTGGGCCGAGAACACCAGCCGCGCTTTGCGGGCCGTCAACAACAGTGGGCCGCCTCCTTGTTGGGCGGTGTGATTGGTTTTTACGACGGTTTTTTTGGACCCGGCACCGGCAGTTTTTTGGTGTTCTTTTTTGTGCGATGGATGGGCTTTGATTTTCTGCACGCCAGTGCCAGCGCCAAGCTCATCAACACCGCGTCAAATTTGGCGGCATTGATTTTGTTCACTTGGAAGGGCCATGTCTGGTGGCATTTGGCCTTGGCCATGGCGCTGGCCAACGTCGTTGGCAGCGTGCTGGGTACGCGCTTGGCGCTCAAACACGGCAGCGGTTTTGTGCGCGGGGTGTTTTTGTTGGTGGTCGGTGCCTTGATCCTCAAGACCGCCTGGGATGCTTGGGGGCGGGGCCTTTAAGGCGGGGTCTGTGAAACCAAGTCTTTGGGCGGCCAAGGCAGCTCGCTGGCTTTGAGCGGTTGCCCAATCGGCCGCCCAGCTTGGCCCAAGCGAACGGCGGCCAAGTCTTGTTCGTTGGGGTATTGGTCGAGCAGCAGGTAGTCGAACACACGCCGAGCGATGGGGGCGGCGTGTGCGGCGCCAAACCCCGCGTTTTCCACCACCACCGCCAAGGCCACTTGTGGGGCCTCCAGCGGTGCGAAGGCCACGTAGAGGGAGTGGTCGCGCTGACTTTCCAGCAATTTCTTGGCGTCGTAGCGCTCGCTTTGGCCAATCGTGACGGCTTGTGCCGTGCCCGTTTTGCCCCCGCTGCGGTAAGTGGCGCCGGCAAAGACACCCGCCGAGGTGCCCTCGACCGTCACGCCGTGCATGGCGTCCAACACCGCTTGAACGTGCTCGGGCTTGTAGCCCAAGTCGACAGGCTTGAGCACGGTGCGACTGACCTGTTGGCCCGTTGTCGGGTCTTGAACCGATGCGGTGATGTGGGGCGTGAATTGTTTGCCGTGGTTGGCCAAGGTGGCCATGGCGTGCGCGAGTTGCAGTGTGGTGAAGGTGTTGTAGCCTTGCCCAATGCCCAACGAGATGGTTTCGCCGGGGATCCAGCGCTGTTGCCGTGGGTTTTTGAAGTTTTTGCGCTTCCACGCTTGGTTGGGCAATACCCCACGAACCTCGCCGCCGAGGTCAATGCCCGTGAGCTGCCCAAACCCCAAGGGTTTCATGAAGTCGTGAATGGTGTCCACCCCCATTTCATTGGCCAAAGAGTAGTAATAGGTGTTGCTGGACTTCACGATGCTGCGGTGCAGGTCCACCGTGCCCAAGGCCGATTCGCCGTGGCTGCGGAAGCGGTGGTTGCCGAACATCCAATACCCCGGGTCGTTGATGATGGTGCTGGCGCTGCGGGTACCGGTTTCCAGTGCCCCCAGCGCCATGAACGGTTTGTAGGTGGAGCCTGGCGGGTAGGTGCCGCGCAAGGCTCGGTTGAGCAGGGGTTTGTCGGGCGATTCGTTGAGGGCGCGCCAGTTGTCCACATCGATGCCATCGACAAACAGGTTGGGGTCAAAGGTGGGCTTGCTGACAAAGGCCAGCACGTCGCCGTTGCGCGGGTCAATCGCCACCAAAGCACCGCGCCGGTCGCCAAACATGTCTTCCACCAACTTTTGCAAGCGCACATCGATGGTCAGCACCACGGTGGCCCCCGACACAGACGGTTGATTGGCTAAGGAACGCACGGCCCGCCCACCCGCCGATGTCTCGACCCGCTCAAAACCGGTGATGCCGTGCAGCAGCCGTTCGTGTTTTTCTTCGGCACCCAGCTTACCAATGTGTTCGGTGCCCCGGTAATTGGCTTGGTCGTCCTCGGGCCATGTTTGAATGTTGGCTTTTTCGCGTTGGTTGATGCGACCGATGTAGCCAATGGCGTGGCTGCCCACCTCCCCGTTGGGGTATTGGCGAAACAAGCGGGCCTTGATTTCAACGCCTGGGAAACGAAAGCGCTGCGCGGCAAAGCGGGCCACTTCTTCGTCGCTCAAACGCGTGCGAATGGGCACGGAGTCAAACAGGCGGGACTCTTGCAGCAGTTGGCGAAAACGGCGCCGGTCGCGCGCTTGGATCTCCACCAACTCGGACAAGGCGTCGATGGTGCTGTTGATGTCGGCGACTTTGGAGGGCGTGATTTCCAAGGTGTAGGCGGAGTAATTGGTGGCCAAGACCCGCCCATGACGGTCCAAGATTTGGCCGCGTTGCGGCACCACGGGCAAGATGGTGGTGCGGTTGGTCTCGGCCTGCTCCAGCAGTTCGTCGTGACGCAGGATTTGCAAATACACCATCCGGCTGGCGAGCACAGCAAACGCCAGCAGCACGAACAAGCCCGCAAACGTGATGCGCGTGCGAAACACATTCAATTCGACATCGACGTTGCGCAGCTCGGTCATGGGGCGCTTCAAATGGGGCGGTTTTTGTCGGGATTGGGTGCCCGACGCTGGGGCGCGAGCAAAACCGAGTGCACCACAGGCCACAGGGCTGCGCCCAAGAGGGGCGCCAGAAAATACGACCAACCCGGGAACTGCCCGCCCGAGGCCATGCGAACCAACAAGGTCACCAGTTGTGAGGCCATCAGCAAACCCAACACGTGAGCGGCTTGAGAGACCAAGTCAAACCACATCAAGCGGCGGTGGATGACCGCAGCAAAAAAACCCAGCAAAGTGTAAGCCAAGGCGTGCTGGCCCAACAAAGCGCCTTGGTGAATGTCCATGAGCAGGCCAAAGAAAAAAGCCACGATGACACCCACACGGCCAGGCTGGTTCACGCCCCAAAACACCAACACCACCGCCAGCACGTCGGGACGCCAGGCGGCATGGCCCCAAATCGAGACGTTGAGCAACATGTTCAACACCAAGGCCGCGAGCAAGCTAAAGGCAATGAACAGGGGCTTGGCGGGCAGCAGCAATTGCTGGCCTGGGCGCATGATCACGGCACACTCCTTGGGGGGGTGCTTTGCCCTGTGGCTGACGGTGTGAGCAAAGGCGAAGGCGGTAAGGCTTCGCCCAAGCGGGTCAAGACCAAGACCTGCAAAGCGCCTTGTGTGTTGGCCACGGGATCAACCACGATGTTGGCAAACGCGGAGTTCGAGCGCTGATCGACCATGCGCACTTGACCCACCGCCAAACCGGGCGGGTACACCCCATCAACACCGCTGGTCACCAGCGCGTCGCCCACTTTAAGGTCGGCGCTGTTGGGGGTGAAGCGAAGCTCCATGCTGGATTGACCGCTGCCGGATCGGCCATAGGCCAAGTAGCGGGCGCCGGTGCGCAAATTGAGCACCGGAATGGCTTGGTCGCGGTCGGTGAGCAAATGGACCTCGGAGACCATGGGATACACGCGCGTGACTTGGCCCAACACGCCCGCCGCATCGATCACGGCCATGCCCGCTTGCACGCCGTGCAGGTGTCCGCGGCTGATGACCACTTTGCGCGAAAACGGATCGGCGGCGTCGTACAGCACATCGGCCGCCAAGGCTTCAAGGCCCGCCCGCGCACGCACCTCTAGCAGCGTGCGGAGCCGGTCATTTTCGTGCAGTAAGGAAGCCACTTGGTTGGCTTGTGCCGATTGGGCCAGCAACTGTTGTTGCGCGGCTTGCAGCGCCGTTTGTGACGCATGCAGTGTGGTCACGTATTGGCCGACAACTTGCACCGCATGCAGCGGTTGAACCACCAACCATTGCAAGGGGTACATGACTGTGGCCAAGGTCGAGCGCAAGGGTGCGGTGATCTTGAGCCGCACATCGGCAACCATCAAGAACACCGACAAGGCACTGAACACCGCCAGCTTGGACACAGCCGAAAATCCCTGCCGAAAAAACGGCGGGGGTGTTCGGTCCAGTGTGCCCAGTGACATGCGGCGGTTGGGCGTGGGTGTCGGGCCTTATTCGTGGGTGAAGATCGTGCCCAACTGGTCCATGCGCTCCAAGGCCATGCCACAGCCGCGCACCACACAGGTCAGCGGATCTTCAGCCACCAAAACCGGCAAACCGGTTTCTTCGGCCAGCAAACGGTCCAAGTCGCGCAGCAAAGCGCCACCGCCGGTGAGCATCATGCCGCGCTCGGCAATGTCGGCCCCCAGCTCGGGCGGGGTTTGCTCCAGCGCGGTTTTGATGGCCGCCACGATGTGGTTGAGGGGTTCGGTCAAGGCCTCCAAGATTTCGTTGCTCGAAATCGTGAAACTGCGCGGCACGCCTTCGGAGAGGTTGCGGCCTTTGACTTCCATTTCTTTGACCTCGGCCCCGGGAAAGGCCGAACCGATGTTTTTCTTGATGGCTTCTGCGGTGGGCTCGCCAATCAACATGCCGTAGTTGCGCCGGACATAGGCAATGATGGCCTCATCAAAGCGGTCACCACCCACGCGCACACTGCCTTTGTAAACCATGCCACCCAAAGAAATCACACCCACTTCGGTGGTGCCCCCACCGATGTCAACCACCATCGAGCCCGAGGCGTCTGACACCGGCAAGCCCGCGCCAATGGCCGCGGCCATGGGTTCTTCAATCAGGTACACCTGCGAGGCACCCGCGCCCAAGGCCGACTCGCGAATGGCGCGGCGCTCGACTTGGGTTGAGCCGCAGGGCACACAAATGATGATGCGCGGGCTCGGCTTGAACATCGAGCGCGGGTGCACCATCTTGATGAATTGCTTGAGCATTTGCTCGGTGACGGTGAAGTCGGCAATCACGCCGTCCTTCATGGGGCGAATCGCTTCGATGTTGCCGGGAACTTTGCCCAACATGGCCTTGGCTTCGTGGCCCACGGCTTGAATGGTTTTTTTGCCTTGTGGGCCGCCTTCGTGTCGAATCGAGACCACCGAGGGCTCGTTGAGCACGATGCCGCGGTGACGCACATAAATCACCGTGTTGGCCGTGCCCAAATCGATGGCCAGGTCGGTGGAAAAGTGCCGACGAAAAGCTTCAAACATAATGAAATCCTAAGGGTAACAACCCTGACGCATTGGACAAACCTAAGATAATACAGTATTGCCCCACCCCAACAGGGGTGGATTGCGTGCATCGACCAGGACCCCCAACGCATGTCACTGACCCTGCCCGACATCAAGCGCATCGCCCATTTGGCCCGCTTGGAATTCAACCCCGAACAACAAACGCGCTTGCTGGGCCAACTCAACGGATTTTTCGACATCGTTGACCAAATGCAAGCCGTCAACACCGACGGCATCACACCCCTGGCCCACCCGACCGAGGTCATGGGCGAAGTGGCCTTGCGTCTGCGTCCCGATGCCGTCAGCGAAACCAACCAACGCGAAGCCAACCAGCGCAGCGCCCCCGCCGTTGAGCGCGGCTTGTTCTTGGTGCCCAAGGTCATTGAGTGAAGGAATCGTTGATGACACCCGCCCTTCACGATCACTCGCTGAGCGAACTCAGCGCCGCCTTGCGCAACAAACAGGTCAGCGCGGTGGAAGTCGCGCAGCATTTTTTGGCGCGCGCCCAAGCCGATGGCTCGGGGGCTTTTTTGAGCATCAACCCCGATGCCACCCTGGCCCAAGCCCGGGCGGCCGATGCGCACCTGGCCGCTGGCACCGGCGGCTGTTTGACCGGTGTGCCCATCGCGCACAAAGACATTTTTGTCACCCGCGACTTCCCCACCACCGCAGGCTCCCGGATGTTGAAAGGCTACCAATCGCCGTTTGACGCCACCGTTGTGCAGCGCTTGGGCGTGGACGGCGCGGGCATGGTCACCATAGGCAAGCTCAACTGCGACGAATTCGCCATGGGCTCGGCCAACGAAAACTCAGCCTACGGGCCAGTGAGCAACCCCTGGGACCGCCAGCGCGTGCCCGGTGGCTCCTCGGGCGGCAGCGCCGCCGCCGTGGCCGCGCGCTTGGTCCCCGCGGCCACCGGCACCGACACCGGCGGCTCCATTCGCCAGCCCGCGAGCTTTTGTGGCATCACCGGCATCAAGCCCACCTATGGCCGCGCCAGCCGCTACGGCATGATCGCTTTCGCCTCCAGCCTTGACCAAGGCGGCCCCATGGCCCGCTCGGCCGAAGACTGCGCCCTCTTGCTCAGCGCCATGTGCGGCCCCGACCTCGACCGCGACTCCACCTCGCTCGATGTGCCAGCCGAAAACTTTTCGGCCTCGCTGACGCAGCCCATTCGCGGTTTGCGCATCGGCATTCCCAAAGAGTTCTTTGGTGAGGGTTTGGCCCCCGATGTGCGCAGCGCCATCGACGCCGCCCTGCAGGCATTGCAAGACCAAGGCGCACAACTGGTGCCCATCGGTCTGCCGCGCACCGAACTGGCCATTCCGGTCTACTACATCATCGCGCCGGCAGAAGCCAGCTCCAACCTCAGCCGCTTCGACGGCGTGAAGTTTGGCCACCGCGCCGAGCAGTACAGCGACTTGCTCGACATGTACAAAAAGTCCCGCTCGCAAGGCTTTGGCGAAGAGGTCAAGCGCCGCATCATGACCGGTGCTTATGTGCTCTCGCACGGTTACTACGACGCCTATTACCTGCAGGCCCAAAAAATCCGCCGCATGATCGCCGACGATTTCCAAAACGCCTTCCAGCAGTGCGACGTGATCGCTGGCCCCGTGGCCCCCACCGTGGCCTGGGCCTTGGGTCGCCAAGGCGTGGACCCCTTGGCCGACTACTTGGCCGACATCTTCACCCTGCCCGCGTCCTTGGCCGGTTTGCCCGGCATGAGCGTGCCCGTGGGTTTTGGCGAAGGCGGTATGCCCGTGGGCTTGCAGCTCATCGGCAACTACCTCAAAGAATCCCAGCTGCTCCAGGTCGCGCACCAATACCAATTGGCTACCGACCATCACATCCAAAAACCAAAGGCGGCTTGATATGAACGACTTTGAAGATGCCGCATACCGTCATTTTTACAGTGCTGACCTGCTTCTCGCCCAAGGTCATGTGGCGAATGCAAGCCATCTATTTGGGTTTGCGGCGGAGTGTGTCCTTAAGGCTTTTATTTTTCAACGCCGCCGCAACATAACTGTTCCTCAAGCCACAAAAAAACACATTGGGAATCATTTGTGGAGCCATTTTTCTAGCCACCCCTCCTTAGCAAGTTTTCCTATTCGAGTTATGAGAGCGCAGATCTATCAGCCCCACTTTAGCCAGTGGCAGGTAGATCAAC
>JAABPX010000081.1 GCA_011391745.1 Comamonadaceae bacterium | reverse complement strand
TTGCCGGCACACGCGGCTACAGCTAGTCATTGCTATGGCATATCGGCGGAATGCGTTCTAAAAGCATTGATGTCTAATCTTCAAGCACAAGCCAGCCGCGTTTCTAACAAACACATGGGTATCGATTTATGGAGTGCGTTCGAGACACATCCGGCCCTTGTTATGAAAACAAATCTTGTTACCGCTGCAAAACAATTTGAAACTTTCTTTGGCAATTGGGATATCGGACAGAGATATTTCAATCGAGCAGATCCCGCCTTTGACCCTACGGCTGTCGCCCTTCAAAAGCAGGGAGCCAAAGGGCTCAGAAGCTTGCTCCAACAAGTGCAACAGGGTTTACTATGATGATAGACAACTACCTTCAATCGCAAGATCGAT
>JAABPX010000080.1 GCA_011391745.1 Comamonadaceae bacterium | reverse complement strand
GCTGCTCGAGCCGTGCATGACCAAGTGCACGTTGGGGATGCGCTGGTGGATTGCTTTGACACGGTCGATGCGCAGCACCTTGCCCGAGGGCTTACTGGTGAACTTGTACGCGCCGTGGCTGGTGCCGATGGCAATGGCCAATGCGTCCACTTGGGTCTTTTGCACAAAGTCGGCGGCTTCATCGGGGTCGGTGAGCAATTGGCTGTGGTCGAGTTCGCCTTCGGCACCGTGACCATCTTCTTCACCGGCTTTGCCGGTTTCCAAGCTGCCCAAGCAACCGAGTTCGCCTTCCACCGATACACCGCAGGCGTGGGCCAAGTCCACCACTTGGCGCGTGGTGTTGACGTTGTACTCGTAGCTCGCGGGCGTCTTGCCGTCGGCCAACAAGCTGCCGTCCATCATCACCGAGCTGAAGCCCGACTGGATGGAGCGGCTGCAAATCGCGGGCGTGGCGCCGTGGTCTTGGTGCATACACACGGGGATGTGGGGGTACATCTCGATGGCGGCCGAAATCAGGTGGCGCAAGAAAGGCTCACCGGCGTACGAACGCGCGCCGGCCGAACCTTGCAAGATCACGGGGCTGTCCACCGCCGCGGCGGCTTGCATGATGGCCTGGACCTGCTCCATGTTGTTGACGTTGAAGGCCGGCAAGCCATAGCTGTGCTCGGCGGCGTGGTCGAGCAATTGACGCAAGGAAATGAGTGCCATTAAAAACTCCTGTTGAATGTTGGGGGGTCAGAGCGATCCGGCGCGCTCGGACAGAATGGTGAACGCTGGCAAGGTCTTGCCTTCGAGCACTTCAAGGAATGCGCCGCCGCCGGTGGAGATGTAGCCCACGTCTTTTTCGATGCCGTACTTGGCGATCGCCGCCAAGGTGTCGCCACCACCGGCGATGCTGAACGCGCTGGACTTGGCCACGGCTTCTGCAATGGCTTTTGTGCCGCCCTCAAAAGCCGCGAACTCGAACACACCCACCGGGCCGTTCCACACAACCGTGCCGGCCTTCATGATCTGCGCGGCCAACTTGGCGGCGGTCTCTGGGCCGATGTCCAGGATCAGATCGTCGTCGGCCACGTCCGTGGCGCGCTTGACCGTGGCCACCGCGTCGGGGCTGAAGGTTTTGGCGGTCACCACATCGGTGGGGATCGGCACCTCGGCGCCACGCGCCTTCATGGCCGCGATCACCGCCGTGGCCTCGCCCACCAAGTCGGGCTCGGCCAAGCTCTTACCGATCTTCAGGCCCGCGGCCAGCATGAAGGTGTTGGCGATACCACCACCCACGATCAAACCGTCCACGTTCTTGGCCAGGCTTTGCAAAATGGTCAGCTTGGTGCTCACCTTGGAGCCCGCCACGATGGCGATCAAGGGGCGCTTTGGGCTGGCCAATGCTTTGGCGATCGCGTCCATCTCAGCGGCCAGCAAAGGACCGGCGCTGGCGATGGGTGCAAAGCGGGCGATGCCGTGGGTGGTAGCCTCGGCGCGGTGGGCGGTGCCAAAGGCGTCGTTCACGTAGATGTCGCACAGCGCGGCCAGTTGGCGCGACAGGGCTTCGTCGTTTTTCTTCTCGCCTTTGTTGACGCGGCAGTTCTCCAGCAAGACCACTTGGCCGGGCTGCACGTCCACACCGCCGACCCAGTGGGCCACCAGCGGGACTTCGCGGCCAAGCAACTCGCCCAAGCGTTTGGCCACAGGGGCCAGCGAATCTTCGGGTTTGAACTCACCCTCGGTGGGGCGGCCCAAGTGGCTCGTGACCATCACGGCCGCACCGGCGTCCAAGGCCATCTGGATGCAGGGCACGCTGGCGCGGATGCGCGTGTCTTCGGTGATCTCGCCCGCATCGTTCTGGGGCACGTTCAGGTCGGCGCGGATGAACACGCGTTTGCCAGCGGCAAAGCCGTTGCTACAAAGGTCGGAAAAACGGATGAAGGACATGGTGTTTTGTTTGGCAATAAAAAAACAATTGTAAAAAAACGATCACCACCCCAGGCCGATGTGCAAAGGCAAGTAAACCGCCATGCCCGCCACGATGGTGCCCAACACGCTGCGCTGCCAAGCGAACCAAGCCAGCCCCGCGATGGTGGCAAAGATGCGTGCGTCCCACACGGTGGTGATGAGCGCGCCTTGGGTCATGACGACCTCGGGGGCCACGACCGCAGCCAAAGCCGCGATGGGTGCGTATTGCAAACCGCGCTGCGCCCAATTGGGCAAGGTCCAGGGTCGGTTGGAGAGAAAGAAAAAGCCCCGCGTGAGCACAGAAATCACACCCAAAGCGACGATGGTGAGGAGGGTGTGAAGGTCGATGTCAAACACGGTTGGCCCCTTGTGGTGTTGTGCTCTGGGTTTTCTCAATCACCAAACACACCGCCACCGCGCAGACAATGGCGACCAATATGTTGAGCTTTAAAGGCAAGGCCCACGCAACCACCGCCGCTGCACCGGCGATACCCGCCGACACCATGCGCAAAGGCGATGAAGCCAGCGAGGCCATCACACCCAACAAAGCCAAGATACCCGCAAAACCCAAACCCCATTCGGTGGGAATCCATTGGGCCAAGACCACACCGATGACGCTGGCCGTCATCCAAGAGAGGTAGTTCACCGCGCAGTTGCCCATCAGGTACGCCTGCTGGGCACGCAAGCCTTCGGGGGTGGTGGCGGGCTCGTGGTAGCGGCGAGCGAAAAACACATAACTCAGGTCACCGGTGACGTAACCGCTGACCAAGCGCTGCCAACGCGGCAGGTGCATCATGAAGGGGCGCAGGTGCGCCGAAAACACCACAAAGCGCAGGTTCACACAAAAGGCTGCGGCCAGAATCACCCACAGCGGTGCGCCCGCGAGCATGAGCGGTAAGGCGGTGAGCTGGGCACTGCCGGCATAGACGATGAGGGTCATGAGCAAGGCCTCAAATACCGACAAGCCAGACTTAACCATGGCCACGCCGGTCATCATGCCCCAAGCCGAAATGCCCATGGCCACGGTGAATTGGTCGCGAATGCCGTCCCAGAATTCGGTTTGTTGTCGGTATTCGCGCAAGTAAAACATCAGGCCTCCGGCGCGTGCAAACGGTCACCCACTTGCAAGGCAAACCCACGCAAAAACTCAGCCACGGGCAAGCGCTTGCCGCCCGCGCGTTGCAAGGTGGTGAGCACCAACACGCCATCGCCGGTTTGCACCTGCACACCATGTTCGTTCACCGCCAAGACCTCGCCCACAGCGCCCGCGCCACCCGGCTGGGCGTGAGCGGCCCAGACCTTGAAGCTGTCGTCGCCGCGCGCGGTTTGGGTGCCCGGAAAAGGATCGAAGGCGCGCACGCGTCGAGCCAAGGTTTCGGCACCCAAGGACCAGTCAAGCGCGGCCTCGCGCTTCTCGATTTTGTGGGCGTAGGTAATGCCCGCTTCGGGCTGCACCACGGGGCGCAAGCCCCCGCAAGCGGCCAACGCCAGCGCCTCGACCATCAAACGCCCACCGAGCGCGGCCAAACGGTCGTGCAAGCTGGCGGTCGTGTCTTCGGTTTGGATGGGCAGGGGCTCCACCAACAACATATCACCGGTGTCCAAACCCGCGTCCATTTGCATGATGGTCACGCCGGTTTGTGTGTCACCGGCTTCAATGGCGCGGTGAATCGGTGCGGCGCCGCGCCAGCGCGGCAACAAGGAGGCGTGGATGTTGAAGCAACCCAAACGCGGCGCCTCAAGCACCCACGGCGGCAAGATCAGACCGTAGGCGGCCACCACCATCGCATCGGCCCGAGCGTCGGCAATGGCTTGTTGAGCGGCTTGGGCGGCTTCGGCGTGCGCACCGTTCAAACGCAAACCAGCGGGCTGCGCCACGACAATGCCATGGGCTTGGGCGCATTGTTTGACCGCCGACGGCTGCAACTTCATGCCCCGGCCGGCGGGGCGGTCGGGTTGGGTCAACACCAAGGGGATGTCAAAACCCGCGTCGATCAGGGCTTGGAGCGCGACACGGGCAAAGTCCGGCGTGCCGGCAAAGATCACGCGCATGCCGTCAGTCCCGCTCGGCGTCGCGTTGGGCTTTGAGCAGCTTGGTCTTGATGCGGTCGCGCTTGAGGGGCGAGAGGTATTCCACAAACACCTTGCCCATGAGGTGGTCCATTTCGTGCTGAATGCACACCGCCAGCAGGCCTTCGGCCTCGACGGTGCGGCTCTGGCCTTTTTCGTCGAGGGCGCGCACCTTAACGGCCACCGAACGCTCCACGCCGTCGTAAATGCCCGGCACCGACAAGCAACCTTCTTCGCCCTTGCGCTTTTCATCGCTGGCCCACACGACCTCGGGGTTGATGAGCACCAAGGGTTCGTTGCGCTCTTCGCTCACGTCGATGACGATCAGGCGCTCGTGCCAGTCCACTTGTGTGGCGGCCAGGCCAATGCCCTTGGCGTCGTACATGGTGACGAACATGCGTTCAATTTGCTGTTGAATGCGCTCGTCCACGACGGCCACGGGCTGGGCCACGGTGCGCAAACGGGGGTCGGGGAAACACAAAATCGGCAACGGTTCGGGCTTGCTCATGGGGGGACAAAAAAGGGTCAAACAGTGACCGCAGCGCGACAGCGCTGCGGCGAAGTCGCTATTTTCGCCGCTTTTCACGCGCCCTGCTGAGCACAGCCCCTGCACTTGGCCGCCCAATGGCGACACAAGGAGGGCAACACCCATGCCTGTGTTTGAGATCTGGCGTCGCGCCACCGTGGGCGCACTCGTTGGCTGCCTGGGTCTGGGCCAAGCCCAAACCCTGTGGCTTGAACCGACGGCGCTGAAGCACGCACCCCAAGTCGTGGGTGGCGCGGACCAGCGCTTGCTGCTGGGTCCCGGCGACGAAATGGAGGTTCGTGGCCCCAACACCGAACGGCTCTTGCCTGGCGAGCGTTACCCCTTGGTGAGTGGGCGTGCGTCGGCCACACAATGGGTGCAGCCGGTGGCCCACGCGCGCACCGTTCGTGTCCAACCGGGCGCTTTGAGCGCGACGGCTTGGTTGCGCATTGAGGAGGCCAGCGACGCGGTGCACATCGGCGACCGGGTGTGGTGGTGGCCCATTGCGCCACGCGTGCCATGAAACACGACGCCTTGGCCGCTTGGCTGCGTTTGTCGCTCACCCCTGGGGTGGGCTGTGAAGCCGCGCACCGCCTGCTGCAATCGGCCGGATCGGCCGAAGCCGTGTGGGCACAAGACCCCGCCGATTGGACGGCTGTGGTGGGCCACGCCCTGGCCAGCGCCCTGCGCGACGCACCACCGGATTGGGACGCCACCTTGGCGCGGCACCAGCAATGGCTCTCGAGCAGCCCCGAACACCATTGGCTGTCTTGGGCCGATGCCGACTACCCTGCGGACCTGCTCAACACGCCCGACCCACCCCTGATGCTGTGGGTGCAAGGCCAGCGCGCCGCGCTGTCACACCCCTTTCGTTTGGCCATCGTGGGCAGCCGCAACCCAACGCCGCAAGGCCAAAGCCACGCCCGGGACTTTGCCCAAGCGCTTGGGCAAGCGGGTGTGTGTGTGGTCTCGGGTTTGGCCTTGGGTGTGGATGGCGCGGCGCACGAGGGCGCGTTGCTGGCGCAAGCCCCCACCTTGGCCGTGGTGGGCACGGGCTTGGACCGTGTGTACCCGAGGCGGCACACGGACTTGGCGCGCCGCATCGCGGCCGGTGGCGGGGCGCTGGTCAGCGAATACCCCTTGGGCACACCGCCCTTGCCGCACCACTTTCCGCGCCGCAACCGCATCATCTCGGGACTCTCAGAAGCGGTGCTGGTGGTGCAAGCGGCCATGCAATCGGGGTCTTTGATCACGGCCAAACAGGCGCTGGAGCAGGGTCGCGATGTCATGGCCATTCCCGGCTCCATCCATGAGCCGCAATCCAAGGGATGCCACGCCCTGATCCGTCAGGGGGCCAAGCTGGTGGAGTCTGCCCGCGATGTGCTCGAAGACCTGCGCGGCACCCCCGCACAAAGCGACTGGCTCGCCGCGCCCATCGGCGCCGACGAGCCAGAGGATGTGGTCTTAAACGCCATGGGGTTTGAAGCCCTCACATTGGACCACTTACAAGCCCGTTGCGCTTGGCCCACCGAAGCGCTGCAAGCGCATTTGTTGACGCTGGAACTCGACGGGCGCGTGGCCCGGGTTCTGGGCGGGCGCTACCAACGCATTGAGCGGGCCTAAGCCCGCCCAAGGCAAGTGTGGCTTTAAACGCTGGCACCCGCGTTCGGGTCGTTGGGGTCGATGTCGTCTTTTTTGGTGTCGCTGATCAGGTCTTCGCGCTTGATGCCCAACCACATGCCGATGCCTGCGGCCACAAAAATGGACGAGTAAATGCCAAACAAAATGCCGATGGTCAGCGCCAAAGCAAAGTAATACAGCGTGGGGCCACCAAACAAGAGCATGGACAGGACCATGATCTGCGTGGAGCCGTGGGTGATGACGGTGCGGCTGATGGTCGAGGTGATGGCGTGGTCGATGACCTCCACCGTGGTCTTTTTGCGGTAGCGGCGAAAGGTCTCGCGGATGCGGTCAAAAATCACCACCGACTCGTTGACCGAGTAGCCCAGCACCGCCAGCACCGCCGCGAGCACCGCCAACGAAAACTCCCACTGAAAAAACGCGAAAAAGCCCAAGATGATGATCACATCGTGCAAGTTGGCGATGATCGCCGAGACGGCGTACTTCCACTCAAACCGAACCGCCAAATACAGCATGATGCCGGCAATCACCATGCCCAGCGCCTTGAGGCCGTCTTCCACCAATTCTTGGCCCACCTGCGGCCCCACAAATTCGGTGCGACGCAAGGTGACCGTGGGGTCTTCGGCCTTGAGGGCTTTGAGCAACTCGTCGGCCTGCTGGCCCGAGGTTTTGCCCGCCTGGGGCGGCAAGCGCATGAGCACGTCGCGCGAGGTGCCGAAGTTTTGCACCGGCACGTCGGCAAAGCCCTGCGCTTCGACCACACGGCGCACCGCGCCCAGGTCGGCGGGCTGTTCGTAGGCCACCTCAATGACCGTGCCGCCGGTGAACTCCACCGACAGGTTCAAGCCACGGGAGAACAAGAAAAACACCGCCAACACAAACGCGGTGAGGGAAATCGCGTTGAGCACCACCACGTGGCGCATGAACGGAATGTCGTTTTTGATGCGAAAGAGTTCCATGCCGTGTTTCCGTTCACTTGCTCACCGCGCGCGATGGGCTCGCGTCGGGTGTCCACACCGTGCCGATCGACAGGGTTTTGAGTTTCTTTTGTCGGCCATACCAAAGGTTGACCAAACCGCGCGAGAACACCACGGCAGAGAACATGCTGGTCAAAATACCCAAGCAGTGCACCACCGCAAACCCACGCACCGGCCCCGAACCAAAAATCAGCAAAGCCACGCCCGCAATCAAGGAGGTGACGTTGGAGTCCAGAATCGTGCCCCACGCGGTGTCGTACCCCGTGTTGATGGCCGTTTGTGGTGCCGCGCCTTTGCGCAACTCTTCGCGCACACGCTCGTTGATGAGCACGTTGGCATCAATCGCCATGCCCAGCGCCAACGCCATGGCGGCAATACCCGGCAGCGTGAGGGTGGCTTGCAGCATCGAAAGCACGGCCACCAAGAGCACCAAGTTAAAGGCCAAGGCCAAGCTGGAGAAGACGCCAAACAACATGTAGTACACACACATAAAGGCGACGATCACCACAAAGCCCCACATCACGCTGTTGAAACCGCGCTCGATGTTTTCTTTGCCCAAGCTCGGGCCAATGGTGCGTTCTTCCACAATCTCCATGGGCGCGGCCAAAGAACCGGCGCGCAAGAGCAGCGCGGTGTCGGTGGCTTCCACCGTGCTCATGGAGCCCGAAATTTGCACACGCCCACCGCCAATTTCGGTACGGATCACCGGCGCCGTGACGACCTCGCCACGGCCTTTTTCAAACAAGATGATGGCCATGCGCTTGTTGATGTTCGCGCGCGTGACATCCCGGAAAATGCGTGCGCCTTTGGCATCCAAGGTCAGGTGCACCGCGGGCTGCTGCGTGTCGTCAAACCCGGCTTGGGCGTCGGTGAGGTTTTCACCGGTGAGCAAGACTTCACGCTTGACAATCACCGACTGCCCGTTGCGGTCCGCATAACGCTCGGCACCAAACGGCACGGGGCCGTTGTTGCGCTCCGCCGCCAAGCCCTCAGCGGACTCATCAACCATGCGGATTTCCAGCGTGGCGGTGCGGCCCAAAATGTCTTTGGCCTTGGCCGTGTCTTGCACGCCCGGCAGTTGCACCACGATGCGGTCGAGGCCTTGCTGCTGAATCACCGGTTCGGCCACGCCGAGTTCGTTGATGCGGTTGTGCAAGGTGGTGATGTTTTGTTTGAGGGCTTGGTCTTGCACCGCCCGCGCCGCCACCGGGTTGAGGGTGATCGACATCACACGCGCGGCGGGGTCGCTGGCCGGGGTGACCACCAGGTCGGGGAACTGGTCTTTGATCACCTGCGTGGCGGCGGCCTCGCTGGCTTCGTCGCGCACGCTCAGCGCCAAGACCGCGCCTTGTCGGGACAGGCCGTTGTGCCGCACGGTGTTTTCGCGCAGGGCGGTGCGCACATCGCCCAAGAGCACGTCCATGCGGCGTTGCAAGGCCGCGTTCATGTCCACTTGCAGCATGAAGTGCACGCCGCCGCGCAAGTCCAAACCCAAGTACATGGGCGACGCGCCCAAACCCGCCAACCACGCCGGTGTGCGGGGCACCAAGTTAAGCGCCACCACGTGGCTGGGGTTGCCCGGCTCGGTGTTAAAAGCCCGCTCCAGCGCATCGCGCGCCTGAAGCTGGGCGTCGGTGGTCTCAAACCGCGCCTTGACGGAATTGCCGTCGAACTGCACCAAAGAAGGCTTCAGGTTGGCGGCGGCCAAGGCCGCCTCCACGCGTTGCACCGTGTCGGTGTTGATGCGCACGGAGGCTTTGACCGCCGAGACCTGAACCGCGGGCGATTCGCCAAACACATTGGGCAAAGCGTAGAGCAAGCCAACGACCAAGGTCACGGCAATGACCAGGTATTTCCACAAGGGGTAGCGGTTCATGGGATTCTTACAGGGCTTTGATCGAACCTTTGGGCAACACCTGAACCACGGCGGTGCGCTGCATTTGCACTTCCACGCCGTCGGTCAGCTCAAGGCCAATATAGGCCTCACCCACCTTGGAGACTTTGCCCAACAAACCACCGGCGGTGATCACTTCGTCACCCTTGGCCAAGGCCTCGACCATGGCTTTGTGCTCTTTTTGGCGCTTCATTTGTGGGCGGATCATGACGAAATACAGCACCACAAACATCAGCAGCAAGGGCAGCATGCTGATCAGGGTGGATTGGGTGTCGCCAGCGGCGGCTTGGGCGTAAGCAGAAGAGATGAACACGGTGGGGGCCTCCAGTAAAAACAAGCGGCCATTGTATGCGGGCGACCGTTTGTTGCGGACTCACCCCCAAGCCGCCTCACAGCGCACCCACTCGCCCCAAGCCACCGCTTGGGCTTTCGCTTTGACGTGCCCATAGCCTTTGATGTTTTGGGGAATTTGCGCCCACTCCAGGGCCAAGGCGTGGTTGCCGGCGTTCAGGCCTTCGGCCCAGTGCTGCACCGCCGCTTCGTAGCGCGCCACCCATTGGCGCTCGCAGCGGCGCTCCTCGGTGCGGCCAAACACATCCAAGGCCGTGCCGCGCAAGCCCTTGAACCGCGCCAAGACGGCAAACACCGGCAGCATCCAGGGGCCAAAGCGGCGTTTGCGGGGGTGGCCTTGGTCATCGGTGTCGCCCAAGATCGGCGGGGCCAAGTGAAAGTGCAGTTGCACATCGCCTTCGAATTGCTCGCGCACGCTGGCCATCCAGGCCGGGTCGCTGTGCAGGCGGGCCACCTCGTATTCGTCCTTGTAAGCCATGAGCTTGAACAGGCTGTTCGCCACGGCTTGGGTCAAACGGGTTTGATTCAGGGGGGCTTCGGCCTGCTCGATGCGGCGCACGGCATCCGCATAGCGCTGGGCGTACGCGGCGTTTTGGTATTGGGTCAAGAACGCCACGCGCCGCGCCACCGTCTGTGACAAGCTCGCGGGCTTGTGCCACACCACGGGCTGGGCGCCCACGCCCGCCAAGCGCTGCTCAAACGCCTGTGGGTCGTGCGCGGCCCAGCGGCCCCACGCAAAGGCTTGCTGGTTGTTGGCCACCGCCACCGCGTTGAGCACCATGGCTTGCATCAGTGCGTCCAAGCCCAACGGCAACCAGCCTTTTTGCCAAGCGTAGCCCAAGAGCATGGGGTTGGCGTACAGGCTGTCGCCCATCAGGGCGGTGGCGCTGCGCTCGGCATCGAACACCCCCACGGCGTCTTCGCCCAGGTGCGCCAACAAACGCGCCACGCACGCCGGCGCGGGGTTGTGCCAATCGGGTTGGTGCACAAAAGCGGCGGTGGGCGAGGCGTGGCTGTTGAGCGCCAAGCGGGTGCGCCCTGGGCGCATGCGCTGCCAAGTGTCGGCCTGGGCGGCCACCAAGGGGTCACAACCGATCACCAAATCGGCGGCGGCGGCGGACACGCGGGTGGTGCGAATGGCGTCGGGCTGGGCGGCCAACAGCACGTGGCTCCAAGTGGCGCCGCCTTTTTGGGCCAAACCGGCCGCGTCTTGTGTGACCACGCCTTTGCCTTCGAGGTGGGCGGCCACGCCCACGATTTGCCCGATGGTGATGACGCCCGTGCCGCCCACACCGGCCAAAACCATGCCCCACACTTGCCCCCCGAGGTCGAGCGGTGTGGGCGCGGGCAGGCTCGACGGCGGCCCAGGCGGCGTGGTGCCCACGGCGGGCGGGCGACGCAACCGCCCGCCGGTGACCGTCACCAAACTGGGGCAAAACCCTTTGAGACAAGAAAAATCTTGGTTGCAGGTGTGTTGGTTGATGCGGCGTTTGCGACCGAATTCGGTTTCCAAAGGCTCCACCGACAAGCAGTTGGACTGCACCGAGCAGTCACCACAGCCCTCACACACCGCCGGGTTGATGACCACGCGCTCCTCGGGCGTGACCAGCGTGCCGCGTTTGCGGCGGCGGCGTTTTTCGGTGGCGCAGGTTTGGTCGTAAATGATGACGGTGGTGCCTGAGCGTTCGCGCATCTCGCGCTGAATCGCGTCCAGGCGGTCGCGGTGTTCGATGGCGATGCCCTCGGGCAAACCCACCACGCCTTGGTATTTGCTGGGCTCGTCGGTGACGATGGTGATGTGGCGCGCACCTTCGGCGCTGAGGCTTTGCGCGATTTGCACCACGCTGTGGCCTTCGGGGCGCTCACCGACTTGTTGGCCACCGGTCATGGCCACGGCGTCGTTGTACAAAATCTTGTAGGTGATGTTCACCCCGGCGGCGATGCTTTGGCGGATGGCCAAAATGCCGCTGTGAAAGTAAGTGCCATCGCCCAGGTTGGCGAAAACATGGTTGTCGGTGACAAAGGCTTGTTGCCCCACCCACGGCACGCCCTCACCGCCCATTTGGGTGAAGCCCACGGTGTGGCGGTCCATCCAGGTGGCCATGTAGTGGCAACCGATGCCGCCCAAGGCGTGTGAGCCTTCGGGCACTTTTGTGCTGCTGTTGTGCGGGCAACCCGAACAAAACCAGGGTTGGCGCAGCGCGTCTTGTTGGGCGCTGGCGTCCAAGGCCAACATGGCGCGCTGCTGCGCATCGAGCACCGCCAAATGCGCGTCCATGCGCGCTTGCACATCCTCCGGCACACCGAGCTTGCGCAAGCGCTGGGCGATGGCGCGCGCGATGAGGGCCGGGTTGAGGTCGGCGTTGGCGCGCAACAAGGTGTGTGCGCTGGGGTTGGGCATGGACCACTCACCGCCGGTGTGGTCACCGTTGACCTCATCGAACTTGCCCAACACATTGGGGCGCACGTCGGCGCGCCAGTTGTAAAGCTCTTCTTTGAGTTGGTATTCGATGACCTGGCGTTTTTCTTCAATCACCAGAATTTCGCGCAAACCGGTGGCGAACTCGCGCGTGGTTTGCGCCTCCAGCGGCCACACCACCGCCACCTTGTGCAGACGCAAGCCGATGCGCTGGCAGGTGCGGTCGTCCAAGCCCAAGTCGAGCAGCGCTTGGCGCGTGTCGTTGTAGGCCTTACCGCTGGCGATCAGACCCAAACGGTCGTTCGGCCCTTCGATGACGTTGTGGTTCAAGCGGTTGGCGCGCACATAGGCCAGCGCGGCGTACCACTTGTGGTCGAACAAGCGGGCTTCTTGGTCCAGCGGGTGGTCGGGCCAACGGATGTGCACACCACCGGGGGGCATGTCGAACTCAGGCAAAACGATGCGCACGCGCTCGGTGCTCACGTTCACGACCGCACTGGACTCGACGATTTCTTGGATGGTTTTCATGCCCGCCCACACGCCCGAGAAGCGGCTCATGGCGAAGGCGTGAAGCCCCAAGTCCAAGATGTCTTGCACCGAGGCCGGGAAAAACACCGGCAAGCCGCAGGCTTTGAAGATGTGGTCGCTTTGGTGGGCGGCGGTGGAGCTTTTGGCCACGTGATCGTCCCCAGCCACCGCAATCACACCGCCCAGCGCGCTGGTGCCGGCCATGTTGGCGTGTTTGAACACATCGGAGCAGCGGTCCACGCCCGGGCCTTTGCCGTACCAAAGACCGAACACGCCATCGTAGCGTCGGCTGGTCGGTGGCGCAAACCCGAGCTGCTGTGTGCCCCAGACGGCGGTGGCGGCCAGCTCTTCGTTGACCCCCGGCTGAAACACCACGTGCTGGGTTTTTAAATGCGCCTGCGCCTTTTGAAGCAACTGGTCGTACGAACCCAAGGGCGAACCCCGATAACCGCTGATGAACCCAGCGGTGTGGTGACCGGCCAGCGCGTCGCGTTGGTGCTGCAACATGGGCAGCTTGACCAATGCGTGGACACCGCTCATGAAGGCGTGACCGTGGGTTTGGGTGTATTTGTCGTCCAGTGAGAACGTGGGCAAAGGTGCGTTCATGCGATGACTCCGGGTTGAATGTGAGCGCCTTGTGGGCGAGCCGTTCGAGCGTGCCCACCGATCGGGTGAACACCGCTGTTTAAGGTGAATGCAGTGTATGCGGGCGGTCATGCCCGCTTTGACCCCAGCGGGTTGGTGTTTCCCCTATGAACGAGCCGTCATCGGGGCCACAAGGCCCACAAGCGCACCGGTTGTTTGAGTTGTGCGGCCACGGTGTAGGCCGGGTCGGTCCAACTGCCCCAGCCGGTGAAGTAGTCCACCCGAGCCGCCCCCACGATGGCCCCACCCGTGTCTTGTGCCATGACCAGTTGGTTGGCGTTGAGCCCTGGGCCTTGTGTGGACAACCACACCGGCGTGCCGTACGGAATGCTGCCCCGGTCCACCGCGATGGACCGCCACGGCGTGAGGGGCACGCCTTGGGCACCACGCGGACCCACTTGGGCGTCGAGGGCGCTCAGCGGTTCTTCGCGAAAAAACACCACGCGCGGGTTGACGTGCAACATTTCGGTGAGGCGGTGCGGGTTGGCCGCCACCCACGCCTTGATGCCGTCCCACGACACGTCACGCACCAAGCGTCGGTCCAACAACCAGCGGCCAATGCTTTGGTAGGTGTGGCCGTTGTGGCCGGCAAAGGCCAGCCGCACCGTGCGTTGCGAACCGTCGGCCTCGGTCACAACAAAGCGGGCCGAGCCTTGAATTTGCACAATCAGGGCGTCGATGGGGTCTTTGAGCCACACCAAGGCGCGGCCCTGCAAGCTGCGCTGGGCTTGGGGGTCGGTGTCCAACTGGGCGCGTGTGGGGCCAAGCTCGCCCAACCGCCAGCCCAGCGGTGTTTGGTGCAGGGGCGTGCGGTGGGTGTCGGTGCGCAAGCGGCTGGCCGGCATGATGGGTTCGTAATAGCCCGTCATCAGGCCATCGGGCACGCGCCCATCGCGCTCGACGATGCGGTAGGGCACAAAACGCCGCTCCAGCCAGCGGGCCTTGTCGTCGTCGGTCGCGATGGCGAGCTGGCGCACCTCGGCGCACACATCCCCCAAAACCGGCGCGGGTTTTTCACAACTGCGCAGCCAAGCCCCCCAGGCTTCGTGCAACGCGTCTTGGCCCCAACCGGGCAGATCGGACCAGTCCGCCGCTTGCCATTGGCTTTTGTCG
>JAABPX010000079.1 GCA_011391745.1 Comamonadaceae bacterium | reverse complement strand
GCGGACGTCACCGTAGCGGGTCAGCAGTCCCAGCCGTTCCGGCTCGTTGTAATAACGGTCTTTACAGGACTCGATTTGCCGCGACAGTGTCACGATTCGCCCTGGTTGGCCCATGTCAGACATGCTAATCACCCCTGAATACTGCGCCAGCGCTCCAGATCAGACGGGCGCAGACCGTAGCGGGCCAGCACGCCTTCGTGCAAACGGCGCAGCTCTTGCATGACCAAGGCCCGCACATTTTCACGGTCTGGGCCAGGCGCGGCCTGTGCCACTTGCGTGGCTACCAGCGCCAGCGGGTCTTGCTCGGGGTTTTGCACCACGGCCTTAACGATCTGGCGAATCGCATCGCGGTAAGTCAGCCGCAGCACATCGGGCTCCACCACGCTGGACTTGGCCGTCAGGTATTCCTTGGTTGATCGCTCATAGGCCCACATGAACAAGTCGCGCAGCAGCTCCACGCGCCTCATTTCGTAAACGCCCAGCACCGAGGCGGTGTACCAAGCCTGTGACACCCCCAAAAACGTGAGCGGGCACAGGTTGGCCCGCAGCAGCGGCCAGTTGGCCAGCAGGCGCGAGGTGCGCTTGTTGCAGTCGGCAAAAGGCTGCAAATAGGGCAGGTGCACCATGGCAAAAAACGACTGCTCAAACGGGTCTTCGATGGCGTTGAATTTGGCCAGCGCTTCATCGAGCAAGGTGCCAATAAGCGACTGGCCCGACGGCGGCTGGTAAACACTTTGACCAATCTGCACCGGGTGCAGACGCAAGCGGCCTTCGTCCTCGGGGCTTTCGAGCAGGTTTTCTGACAAGGCGCTGTGCAGGTTCATCAGCCAATAGCGGCTGAACTGCGGCGCGGCCACGTTGTCCATCAGCAGCTCGATAGCAGCTTTGTGGTTCAAGATCATCTGCGTCTCGGTCACGCCGTGGCCTTGCGCCTGCTGCCCGTGGGCGATCAGGGCTCGGGTATCCAAGCGGGTGTAGGTGTTGCCCTCCAGGTGACTGGACGCCCAGGACAGGTCGATCAACAAACGGTCCAGCACGGCGCGACCATAAGTGCCCGCCGGTTGCGGCCCCGGCCCGGTGCGGCCCATGCGGTGCAACTGCGCCCGCTCAGGCTGGGGCAAATAAAACGTGACGTTGGGCTGGTAGGCCTGCAAAAACTCAGACTGGTAACCCACGGCTTGGCGGGTGCCCCAAGGCTGAGCCAAATAAGCGCGGATATCTTTGCTGTCGGGCGACAAGGGCCATTGGCCCGTGGAGAGTTCTTCTTCGGCCCGCCAGTCGGACGACGCTGACAACCCGCCCGAAGTGGGCAAGACGTAAGCCAACGCATTTGGCGCGATTTTTAAATGAGCCACGTAACGGGTGGCGCGCGCCTTGCCGATTGGCGCGATTTTGCCCAGTGCCACCCACTGGGCCAAAGCCCTTTGTAAGCTGCGACGCGGCACATTGGGCCAAGCTGCGCAAGCCTCTACAAGCGACAAACCATCTGGCCGAGCCTCAATGGCCGTCAAGAGTTGGGCATGAAAGTCTGACATGATTGGCGCGATTGTAATTAATTGCGCCAATTTTGCCAATCATGCTGTGGACAAACCGATCCAGCTGACCCAGCATCGATTTGGGTCGAAGAATGGGCATTAAGCTACACACCATGACCTACCTCCAACTGGCCTACCTGCACCTCGCCACGGTGTTGCCCGCTTTCTTTTTGGGCGCGTATCTGTTGTTTAAGCCCAAGGGCACGCCCAAGCACCGGCGCGTGGGCCGGGTGTACATGGCGTTTATGCTGCTCACGGCCTTGATCACGCTGTTCATGCCGGCGCAGGTGGGGCCCGCGCTGTGGGGGCATTGGGGCTTTATTCATTTGTTTAGCCTGCTGGTGCTGTACTGCGTACCCGCCGCCGTGGTGGCCGCTCGTCAGCACCGCACCCGCGCGCACGCCGCCAACATGCTGGGCGTGTACGTGGGCGGTGTGTTGGTGGCCGGGGCCTTTACCTTTGCCCCGGGCCGTTTGTTGCATTCTTGGGTGTGGGCGGGTTCACCCGTTGGCTATGCCACTGGCCACATGGCCTGACGGCACATGACGCGATGCCGATTCGATGTGCCCCGTCTGGTCGTCAAAGAAAAAGTCGGGTTCGAATTCGCGCAGAAATTCGCCTTTGGGCAAACCGCCCAAAAACATCGCTTCGTCCACCTGAATGTTCCAGTTCATCAAGGTGCGAATGGCGCGTTCGTGTGCGGGGGCGCTGCGGGCGGTGACCAAGGCGGTGCGGATGCGCATTTGGGGCGTGCCGTCGTTTTGCAAGCGGTGCAAAGCGGCCAGCAAGGGTTTGAAGGGGCCGTCGCTCAGCGGCTGCGACGCTTTGCTGACCTCGTGCGCTTGGAAGGCGCTGAGGCCCTCGGCTTGGTACACGCGCTCGGCCTCGTCGGAGAACAGCACCGCGTCGCCGTCGAAGGCGATGCGCACCTCGTGCGGGTGGGCGTCGCTGGCGTGCACCGATTGCGGGTAGACCTGCGCGGCGGGCACGCCCGCGCCCAAGGCCGCCCGCACATCGGCCAGGTGGGTTGACAAAAACAGGTTGGCCCGCAGCGGTTTGAGGTAGCGCCAGGGGGCTTGGCCTCGGGTGAAGCTGCCGCGCTGAATGGACAAGCCGTAGTGCTGCGCCGAGCGGAACACGCGCATGCCCGAGACGGGGTCGTTGCGCGACAAAATCACCACCTCCACCCGTTGCGTTTGGGCGTCGTTAAAAGCCAGCAGTTTTTTGACCAAAGAAAACGCCACACCGGGAGGTGCTGGGGTGTCGAGGCGCTGCAGTTGCAGGTCCATGTATTGACGGTCGTCGCCGCGCTCAAAAACCGTGTTCTCTTCTTCAAAGTCGAACAGGGCTCGCGAGGAAATCGCAACAACGAGTTGGCCTTCTAGGGTGACGGGCATGGTGGCTTAACGGACCCACTGGTTGAGTTGCATGATGGGCATGAGCACGGCCAACACAATGAGCATCACCATGCCGCCCATGGCAACGATCAGCAGCGGCTCCAGCACAGTGGCCAGGGCCATGGCGCGGCGTTGCACTTCGCTGGAGAGTTGGGTGGCGGCGCGTTGCAGCATGAGCGGCAGTTGGCCGGTTTGTTCGCCCAGACGGGCGAACATGGACAAGAGGCCCGGAAAGCGTGCGTTGTGTGCCAAGGCCTTGCCCAAGGGGGCGCCTTCGCGCACACGCACCAAGGCCTCCAGCGCATCGGCCCGCAGGGCTTGGTTGGACAGTGTGTCGGCCGCCGATTGCAAGGCCTTGAGAATGGGCACCCCCGCCGCCGTGAGCATGGCCAGCGTGGAGGCAAAGCGGGCGCTGTTGTAGCCCCGTGCCAAGCGGCCAATCACCGGCACGCGCAGCCAAGCGGCATCAAAGCGCAGGCGCAGCGCGGCTTGGCGCATGGCCACACGAAACACCACCACACCGCCCACCAGCAGCAAGAGCATCAACCAGCCCCAGTGCCGCACCAAGTCGCTCAGGGCCAGCATGGCCACGGTCAGGGCGGGCAGTTCGCGCTTGGTGCCCGCGAACACACCGGCGACTTGCGGCACCACGGTGGTGACCAAAAACACCACAATCGCCAGCGCCACCAAACTCACGATGGCCGGGTACAGCGACGCCGACAGCAGCTTGGAGCGCAAGAGTTGTTGGTCTTCCAAGTCCCCCGCGAGTTGGTTGAGCACGGCGGCCAAGTGCCCGGTTTGTTCGCCGGCGGCGATCACGGCGCGGTCGATGGCGGGAAACTCGTTGGGGAATTGCGCCAGCGCGCGGCCCAGTGTGCTGCCCGAATTGACCTCGGCGCGAATGGCCGCCATCAGGTGGCGTTGCCGGTCGTCGTCGGCCTCTTCGCTCAAGGCCGCCAAGGCGCGTTCGACCGGCAGGCCGCTGCCCACCAGACCGGCGAGTTGGCGTGTCCACACGGCGCGTTGGGTGGTGCTCAGCGCTCGGTTGTTGCCAATCGGGCGCTGCCACCAAGGCAGGGCGCGCGCGGCGGCGTCGCCCGAGGCCAGGGCAATGACCTCCACCAACACCGGCACCAGCGACTGGCTGCGCAATTGGCTGCGGGCGGTTTTGAGGCTGTCGGCCTCCAGCGTGCCTTTGCGCAAGACGCCATCGGCTTGCAGGGCTTCAAAACGGTAGGCGGGCATGGAGCGGTTCAGTCGCGCGTGACGCGCAACAGTTCTTCGGCGCTGGTGATGCCGGCGTTGACCAAGCGCTGGCCGTCGTCGCGCATCAACACCATGCCTTGCGCCAAGGCGGTTTGGCGCAGATCGGCCTCGGCGGCGCGGTGGTGGATTTGGGCGCGAATGGCGTCGTTGGCCACGAGCAATTCAAAAATGCCGGTTCGCCCCGCGTAGCCGGTGTGGCCGCAAGCCTCGCAGCCCGCGCCGTGGCAGGCGGTGCAGCGCTTGCGCACCAAACGCTGGGCCAACACGCCCAACAGCGACGAGCTGAGCAAGAACGGCTCCACGCCCATGTCGATTAAGCGGTTGACCGCGCTGGCCGCGTCGTTGGTGTGCAGCGTGGCCAGCACCAAGTGACCGGTTAAAGAGGCTTGAATGGCGATTTGGGCGGTTTCAAAGTCGCGGATTTCGCCGATCATGATCACGTCGGGGTCTTGCCGCAGAATGGCCCGCAGGGCTTTGGCAAAGGTCAAATCGATCTTGGCGTTGACTTGTGTTTGGCCCACCCCAGGCAGCTCGTATTCGATGGGGTCTTCCACCGTCATGATGTTGTTGCGCGTGGCGTCCAAACGTTGCAGCGCGGCGTACAGGCTGGTGGTTTTGCCCGAGCCCGTGGGGCCGGTGACCAACAAAATACCGTGCGGCTGGCCAATGAGCTGGTCCACCTGTTGCAGCAACAGGCCTTGCATGCCCACGGCCTCCAAGGTCAGGCGGGCTTCGCTTTTGTCCAGCAGGCGCAGCACCGCCCGCTCGCCGTGGGCGCTGGGCAGGGTGGAGACGCGCACGTCCACGGCGCGGCTGCCCAAGCGCAGGCTGATGCGGCCGTCTTGCGGCAGGCGTTTTTCGGCAATGTCGAGCTCGGCCATGATTTTTAGGCGCGAGATCAGCGCGGCGTGCAAGGCCCGGTTGGGCTGCACCACCTCGCGCAAGGTGCCGTCGATGCGAAAGCGCACGCTGGAATGGCGCTCGTAAGGCTCGATGTGGATGTCGCTGGCCCCGTCGCGGGCGGCTTGCGTGAGCAAGGCGTTGAGCATGCGGATGATGGGCGCGTCGTCGCTGGCCTCTAGCAGGTCTTCCACGGCGGGCAGGTCTTGCATCATGCGCGAGAGGTCGGCCTCGGATTCCACCTCGTTGACCACGGCGGCGGCGGTGGACGCGCCGTGCGCTTGCCCGCCCGAATAAGCCAAGTGAATGCGCTGCGACACCTCGGCGCTGGTGCTGTGCTGCATCTGCGTGCCGGACAAGGCGAATTTGCGCAACACCTCGGACAGCGCTTGGTGGTCACTGTCGTCGCACCAGAGCAAGCACAGGCCTTGGCCATCGTCTTCAAGCAGCAGACGGCTGGTGCGGGCAAAGGCGTAGGGCAGGGGGTGGCGCATGGTGCGATGGACCGTGGGGTTTAGGGCCGACCCAAAGCGGGGGCCGACGGCGGGTTGTCGCTGGGCGTTGCTGGGGGTGTGGCGTTGGATCGGGTGGGTGGAATTTGTGGCAACAACGCTGCACCTGGCACGGGCAAGGCGCCGGTGGCCGGTGGCTGGAAGTTTTGTTGGTTCAAGCGCATTTGTTCGTATCGGCCCATCGACAGGGCTTCGGTGGCCGCGCCATCGCGCACCACCACCGGGCGCAAAAACACCATCAGATTGGTTTTTTTGCGGCTGCGCGACTCGGCTTTGAAGAGGTGACCAAAAAACGGAATGTCGCCCAAGCCGGGCACTTTTTCTTGGCTGTTGGTGGTGTCGTCTTGCAGCAAACCGCCCAGCACCACAACGGCCCCGTCCTCCACCAACACGCTGGACTCGATGGAGCGTTTGTTGGTGATCAGTCCAGAGCTGGAGGAGCTGCGTGTATCGATGCTGCTGACCTCCTGGAAAATTTGCATCTTGACGGTGCCGTTTTCGCTGATTTGCGGTTTGACCCGCAGCGTCAAGCCCACGTCTTTGCGCTCGATGGTTTGGAACGGATTCACCGAGCCACTGCTGTTGTTGTTGGCGGTGTATTGGCCGGTGACGAAGGGCACGTTTTGGCCAATCACGATCTTCGCTTCTTCGTTGTCCAGCGTCAGCAAGTTGGGCGTAGACAGCACGTTGCTGTTGCCGTCCGTTTGTAAAAAACGGGCCAGTGCGCCCAAGCCCAACACGCCGTTGCGCCGTTGACCCAACGCGAAGTTAAAACCAGCCGATGGAACTGGATTACCGGCTGCGACACCGGCAGCCAAGTTGAACAGATTCGTGCCGCCCACATTAAAGTTGGTGCCCAACACACCGACGGTGCTGCCATCGTTGCCCGTACCACCTATCCATTGCACGCCAAATTCGGCGGCCTTGTCGGCGCTGACCTCGGCAATCAGGCTTTCCACAAACACCTGGGCGCGGCGTTGGTCGAGCATGTCGATCACGCTGCGCAATTGGCGGTATTGGGGTTCGGGCGCGGTGATGATCAGCGCGTTCGTGCTGGGGTCGGCCTGTATTTGGCCCCCGGTTGATGGGGCAGCCGCTGCGGCGGTGCCGGTTCTGGCCCCACCGGCATTGGCCGGCGCACTGGCGACTGCGGCGGATTCGCCCGCCATGGCGGCGCGCAGCGTGGTGGCGAGCTGCACGGCATCGGCGTTTTTCAGGTACACCACGTGAATGTTGCCGCTGGCCGCACCCGCGCCGGTGGCGCTGGGTTGGTCAAGCTGGTCAACCAAGTTGCGCACCAAGGCCAGACGCGCGGGGTTGGCGGCCCGCACGATCAGCGCGTTGGTGCGCACCTCGGGGATGAGCGTGGTTTTGAAGCCGCCGTCCGACGACCCTTGCGCGGCGGCCCCAGCGCCGGCTTCGATGAGTCGCTGCACCATGGGGGCCAGCTCACTGGCAATGGCGTGTTGCAAGCGCATCACCACCACGCCCGTGGCGTTGGACACATCGAGCGCCGCGATGATGCGGCTCAAGCGTTGCAGGTTGTCGGTGTAGTCGGTGATCACCAGCGCATTGGTGCCTGGGTTGACGTTGATGGTGTTGTTGGGGCTGATGAGCGGGCGCAGCACCGGCACCAGGTTGTTGGCGTTTTCGTGGTTGAGGTTGAAGATTTGCGTGATGATCTGCCCGCTGCTGGGCGGCACCGCGCCCGCCGAGACGGCGCTGCTTTGCAGTTTGGCCTCGGCCTCGGGTACCACGGTGTACAGCCCAGCCGATTCAACCAAGGCAAAGCCTTGTGTGCGCAGTTGCGCGGCAAACAGGCGCAAGGCTTGGGCCGGTGGCACGGGCACATTGCTCGACAGTGAGAGCGTGCCCTGAACGCGCGGATCGACCACCACGTTCGCCCCCGAAAGAGTGGCCAGCGTGCGGGCCACGGCGTCGATGTTGGCGTTTTCAAAATTGAGCGTGACGGGTTCGCGGCGCAAGGGTTTTTTGCCCGCTGGTGGCACCGGGAACGACAGGGTGTTGGGCGTCGCCGACGGGCCGGTTTGGGCCTGCGCGGGTGCGGTGGCCACGGCCATGACGGCCAAGCCGACCAAGGCCCACGCGTTCAATCGGGGCGTGTTGGATGGGGTGTGTTGGGTGGTGTTCATGGCAAAAATGGGGGTGGCGAATGTGACGGGTTCATCCCAAGGAGAGCAGGCTGCGCGTGCCCTGACGGCGGCCCACGATGTTGAGCAGGTTGTCGAACGCGGCTTCTTGGCCTTCTTCGGCGCGGGCTTCGCCCGTGAAACGCAGGCGCTGCCCCACCCACTGCCCTTGGCCCGACACCAACAAAGGCCCTTGCAGCGTGCTCAGCGCCAGGCTGGGGGTGGGTGTGCCTTCGGCGGTGCCGCTCAAGGCCAAGCGGTAACTGCCCATGGGCTTGACGGGGCTTAGGCGCGAGGACAGTTGCTGCACCTCCAGCTCAGCCAAGCCCTGCATTTGCAAGCGGCCTTGTGTCCACTGCAAGCGCAGCGCCTGTGTGCGAAGTTGCAATTGGCCTTGCGCTTGCAGCGTGTTCCAAGGCGCACCCAGGCCGCTGAGCAAGGCGGCGGGCCAGCGCGATGTGTGGTCGTCGGCTTGCACCGCCCAGGTGTTCCAACCCGCTTGCAGGTGCACCGTGGCGGCATCGGTCATGCAGCAGTCGGCGCGCCAGTTCAAGCGCACACCCGTCCACGTTGGGGCGATGGCCCAATGCAGCCGCCCGGGCAAGGCCTGCGCGTTGCGGCTGCCAGCGCCGCCGCTGAGCACCAACTGCGCCGAGCCTTGCCACACCGTGCCTCGGGCGTTGAGCCACTGCACCTGGCCTTGGCTGGCCTGCGCCACACCCCAAGCCAACCAGTGGGCCGGTGCCCAAACCACCAGCGCCACGCACAAACCCAGCAGCCCACCCACGGTGGCGTGCCGCCAAGCGGCGGGCGCAGAGCCCAAGCCGGGCGACGGGCGGCGGGCGGGTGGGCTTGTTTTCATGGCAGTTGCAACACCCAGTTTCCGCGCCAGAGCCCGTCCACCCATTGCAGTTCGGCTTGTACGGGCAAGGCTTGTGCGTTCTCGCGGGCTTGGCTGAGCCAACGGGCCAGCGCATCGGCGGGGGCCGCTTGTACGCGCACCGTGGCGCGGTCGCCTTGTAGGGTGATTTGGGCCTCCGGCCCCAATTCGGTCATGCTGTTTTGCAGCCACTGCACGGCTTCGCTGCGGGGCAGCGTGCGCCGCGCTTGCAGCGCTTGTGCTTGGGCTTGCAGTTGGCGCATGCGCTGGGTTTGGGCGTCGAGTTGGGCCTGTCGGGCCGGGGCTTCTTGCCAGGTGCGCAAGGCCGGGGCCAGGGCCAAGCCCCACAGGCTGGCCAGCGCCACCAGCACGCCGCCCACGCTCAGCAGCACCTGTTCGCGTGGGCTGCGCGCGCGCCAAGCGTTCAGCCCAGCGCTGCGCCATGTGGACCATTGAAAAGACGTGTTCATGGCTGGCCCTGTGTGTTGTTCGGGGCCGTCATGACCCAAGCCTCACCGTCCGCACGCCACCCATAACCCCGTTCGCTTAAGCGGCTTTCTAGGGCGAGTTGTTGGTCGGCATCGGGCGTGAAGTTGGACAGGCGCAGCTGCCCTGGCTGGTACGCCCATTGGCGCGGCGCGGCCAAGGTGGGCGGCAGGGCTTGGCCCAGCGCGGACAGCATGGACTCCAGGTCGGCGGGGTTGAGTTGGGCGGAGCGCTGGCGCAAACGCTCCACTTCCTGGGCCATTTGCAGCGGTGCGTCCACCACCACTTGGGTTTGTACAAAGGTTTCGCGCAACAACAGGGTCCAGCCGTCTTGTTGGGCTTGCCAGTCGGCACGGGTTTTCCAGGCCCAAGCGTTCAAGCCCAGCAACTGAATGGCCAACAACAAAACCATGCCCCAACGCGCGGGCCGCCAAGTGGGGCCGTGCCACAAGGCGCTGGCCCCGCGTTGCCATTGTTTGAGCCGACGCGTGCGGGCGTTGGCGCGCAGTTCAAATTGCGCCAAGTCCCAGTCCGAGGCGGTGGCCGCTAGCCAATGCTGGGCCGGGGGCATGAGGTTGACGCCAGAGCCTAGCACCTCGGTGGCCGCCTCCACGGCGCGGGGCTCGGCTTGCAGCAGGGCTTGGCTCAGTTCGGTGTCTGACAGGCCCAAGTGCGGTGCCGACAGCGGCAGGCGCCACACGCCGCGCTCGGGGTGACTGACCCACAGCACGCCGGTCTCGGCATCGCCCAAGGCGGTGACTTGCGGCGCACCGCCGGGGGCACCGGGCGAGAATTCGGGCACGATGCGGTGCACCGTCAGCCCCGCTTGTTCCAGCGCTTGCAGGTGGGCCTTGAGCCAGGCGCGGTCGCACACGGCCACCCAGGGGCGGCTGTTGCTGGCCCATTGGGTTTGCAAGGCCAGGTGCAGGTGTTCGGGGTCGTCCAACAAGCGCTCTTCCAGCAGGCCCTGCAAGGCCGCTTGCAGGCGCTGGGCTTGTTTGTGCAGCCCCGGCGGCAATTCAACGCGTTGCCAAGACAAGGCCAGCGCGGGCACCAGCACCACGGTTTCGCTTTGCCGTTGGCCCGCCGGCAACAGGCTGACCGCCGCCCATTGCAGGCTCAACGGACGGGCGCCCTGTTCGCTGTCGGCCCAAGCGTGCGGATACGCCAGCGCGGCGCTGGGCGGGTCGGGCGGCAGTTGAATGATCAGGGTGCGCATGAACGGGTCATTGTAGAGTGGTGTTCAAGTGCAGCTGGGGGCTGCGTAGGCGCCACAACATGCGCACCTGCCCGCCCGCGTCGCGCCGCACCAAGGCGGTTTCTTGTTGCACCACGTTGTCGATGCGCATGCGCCCCTGTACCTCAAAATAGCGGCTGTTGACGCTGTGCTGTTGTTCGTTGAGCAGACGGCCCAAAGGCCCGAAGGCCGCTTGGGCGTCTTTGAGGGTGGCCCAGTGGCTGCGTTCGCGTTGCGCGATGGCTTGCCGCGCACTCGCCAAATCCAAACCCGGCACACTGGCCGCGAGCACCTCGGCCGAGGCGGTGTTGAGGTTCACTGGGGTGGCTTCGGGCAGCACCGTGATGTGTGGGCGCAACGCGGCCAAGCTGCTTGGGCTCAAGCCCAACCACACCAGTTGCTCGCTTTGTTGGGGCACCAAGGGGGCCGTGTTGGTGCTTGTGCTGGTGGACAGGCTGGCCTGCAGTTGCTGCGCCATGGTTTGTAGCTCGCCCAGCGGCAAGTCCAAACGCTGAAACAAGGCCGCCCATTGCGCCAACGCGGGGGGCGAGACTTCCCCGTCTTTAATCAGGCTCATCACGTTCATGCGCGATTGCGCGTCGGTGATCTGCCCCGACAAAAACACCTCGGCATCGCCCTCGCGCCACTGCTGGTCTTGCGACAAAAACGTCGACAGTTTGGACTCTTGCACCGGCAAGGCCCAAGGCTCGCCCAAGTGATCGACCGCTGCGCCTTTGGCAGAGATCGCGTCTTCGCGCAGGATCAAGCGCGTCCAGTCCAGCGCCCCGGTCATCATCCAAGCGGTTTGGCTGCGCCCACGTTCGGCGATTTCAATCTCCACTTGCCGCCACTGCTGCCACAGCGCGGCGCTGGCCAAGGTGGCCACCAAGGTCACGGTGAGCATGGCGGTGAGCAAGGCCGCACCGCGCTGGTGTTGGGCGCGGCGTTTCATGGGCTGGTGCCTGACAGGGTGGGGCGCACCCAGTCCAGCGTGAGCGTGCCAGCGCCCACCGGCCCGGGCGGCAGGGTCAGCACCAAGCGCACACCGTCGGGCGTTCGGCTGGGTGTGCGGGTGTTGCCGTTGTTGGGTGTTTCGGCGTCGCTGGACAGGGGGTTGGCCCAATCGCCACCCCGGTGCACAAACAGTTGCCAGCCCGACAGGGGGTGGATTTGCACTTGCCCGGCGCGGGTATCGTCGTTGAGTGTTTGCGCCCACTGCGCGGCCATGGCCCAGGCGTTTTGCCAATCTTGTTTTTGGCTCAAGGGCTCGGATTGCCAGCGTTGCCAATCGCCTCCGCCGGGTCGGCCGGGGTCGTTGCGCCAGGTCCACGCCACCACCCGCACACGGGCGGGTTCGGGGCTGGACGCGGGGGCCTCGGCGGTGCGCCGCGTCAGGCGCAGCACTTGGCCGTTCCAGTCCCAGCTGGGGGTGCCAGACAACTCGGCCAGTTGGTCCAGATCGGTTTGCCATTGCGCCAGACCGGCTTGCAAGGTGCGGATGTCGTCGGCGCGGGTCTGCAAGCTGCTTTGTGTGCGCAGCATGCCGTCCAAGCCGCGCCAAGCCATGAGGCTCATCAAAGCCATCACCGCAATGGCCACCAACACCTCAATCAGGGTAAAGCCCCGCGCCTTCATCAGTTGCGCCCCATCACGGTGGAGACCTGCAGCACAAACGCGCCTTGGTCCAGCACCCGCGCGTCCACGCGCCGAAAGTTGGGGTTGGGCGTGGGCCGCACCGACACCTCCACCTGCAGCAAACGCCCGGCCTGTGTGCATTCCACGCTGCTGTTGCCCGTGCCCGGCAATTGCCGGCGCAGGCGCAGCGCAATGAGTTCGTTGTCGGCGCACAGTTGGCCCAGCATGCTCACGGTTTGGCGCTCGGCGTTGCGGCTGAGCGAGCCCGTGGCTTTGAGCCCCGCCATCAGCGCCAGCGCCGTGATGCCCAGCGCCACCAGCACCTCAATGAGCGTGAAGCCGCGCGGCTTCATGGCTGCGCTCCGTTCAAACCTGGTGGGGCGCTGCGCGCCACGGTGAAGGGGCGCAGGCCATCGGTCACCACCCACAAGCGCTGACCGGTGGCGGCGCCCGCGTCGTCCCAACGCGTCAAAGCCACCGCTTGCGGCGCAATCAAGGGCTCTGGCCCGAGGGTGATGGTGGTGCCCGGCGCGGCGTGTGTGGTGTCGGCCAACCAGTGTTGGGGCAGGCCGGGCGGCGGCAAACCCTCAAACACAAAGCCGGTTTGGGCACCCGCATTGCCCTTGGGCACGCGCCAGACCACGGGCAAGCCGCTGGCGCGGGCCTGAGCCCGCCCGGTTTCCAGCAGGGCGGCCAAGCGTTCGGCATCGCGCTCTAAGGCGCTGTCGGCGCTGTCGCGCAGCGACAGGCTCACGCCCGCCGTGGCCACCGCAATCAAGGCCACCACCACCAACATCTCCAACAAGGTGAAGCCACGGGCGGGGGCTGCCCCGCGTTTATTGCCAGCTGCCAACGTCCGCATTGTTGCCCTCGCCGCCGGCTTGGCCATCGGCACCGAAGGACAACACATCCACCTCGCCTTTGATGCCGGGGTTCATGTATTGGTAAGTGCGGCCCCAAGGGTCGTTGGGCAGTTTGTCCAGATACGGCTTCCAGTTGCCCGGCACGGGCTCGGTGGTGGGCTTGAGCACCAGGGCATTGAGCCCCTGTTCACTGGTGGGGAAGCGCTGGTTGTCCAGCTTGTAGAGCTTGAGCGCTTGCATCAGGTTGCCCACGTCGGTGCGGGCGGCGGTGGCGCGGGCATCGTCGGCGCGGCCCAGCACATTGGGCACGATCAGCGCGGCCAGCACGCCAATGATGGCCAGCACAACCATCAGCTCAATGAGGGTGAAGCCGCGTTGGCGGTTGGGGTTTGGGTGGGTGGAGTGGGTGTCTTGGGTTTGCATGTCGTCCATCATAATCTGCACATGTCTTTTTTAATGCCGATCCAACACAGCCGAACTTGGTGGCCCAGCGCTGCGGCTACCCTTTTGTGGGCGTTGGCTGCGGCCAGTGCCGCGTATTGGTTTTTGCAGTTTCCCTCGGGGCAGTCTGCGCCCACCCCGGCGCTGGCGCAGAGCGCTGACGGCGCGGCGCCAGCGGTGTCCTCCACGCAGGTGGCGCGGGTGCTGGGGGTGCAGGCACCCGCGCCCGAAGTGAGCGTTGCGCAGTCGGCCCGATTCGAATTGATGGGGGTGGTAGCCGGAGCGTCAGGCCAAGGCAGTGCGCTGATTGCCGTGGACGGGCAAGCGCCCAAGGCGTTTGTGGTGGGTCAAGCGGTGGTGGATGGCGTGATTCTGAAAAGCCTGGGGCCTAGGCAAGCCCAGTTGGGCGACGACGCGCCAGGCGCGGCACTGTTTTCCATCGATTTGCCGCCGATCAACAACGACGCGCCCTAAGCGCGTCGAGCAAGCAGCGCCCCGCGTCAGGCCCGCAAAAACAAGCGGTACACCGGATTGTCCGTTTCTTCGGTGTGCGGGTAGCCCAAGGTGAGCAAGAACTTGTCAAAGGCTTTGCCGTCTTGGGGCGGCACTTGCAGGCCCACCAAAATGCGACCGTAGTCGGCGCCTTGGTTGCGATAATGGAATAGGCTGATGTTCCAACCCGGTCGCATCAGGCTCAAAAACTTCAGCAAAGCCCCGGGGCGTTCGGGAAACTCAAAGCGCAACAAACGCTCGTCTTGCGACAGCGCCGAGTGCCCGCCCACCATGTGGCGAATGTGCTCTTTGGCCAGTTCGTCGTGCGTTAAATCAATGGCTTTGAAGTGGTGG
>JAABPX010000078.1 GCA_011391745.1 Comamonadaceae bacterium | reverse complement strand
TGCACGCCCATGGTGCATTACCCTGATCGGCACAGCACCACGGAAAAGAAATTTTTGGGTGTCACCATACCGGCAGGCACCAATGGCCTAGACAGTTTGCGCATTGCCCTTGATACCTTGTTCAACCACCCCAACACGGGGCCATTCATTGCCATCCGGCTGATTCAACGCTTGGTCACCAGCAACCCGACACCCGCTTATGTGAAGCGTGTGGCGCGTGTGTTTGACGATAACGGCCAGGGCGTTCGGGGTGACATGGCGGCGGTGGTCAAAGCCGTGTTGCTGGGGCGTGAAGCGCGAGGGCTGTCGATCCAGCCACCTGAACACCGCGGCAAGTTGAGGGAGCCTGTATTGCGATTTTTGCAGTTTTGCCGCATCTTTAGCGTGACATCGGGTAATCATCCACTTCCGCAATACAGAAACAACTGGGTCCATGGGTTCACAGATTCAGACACTCAATTGGGCCAAATGCCCATGAACGCGCCCAGTGTGTTTAATTTTTACACCTATGACTTTAAGCCACTCAACACCGATTTAAGCCGGGCTGGATTGGTGGCACCGGAGTTGAATCTGGCCCACGAGCCCAACGCGGTGGGCTACTTGAACTTCATGAACCGGGTCATCAACAGCGAAACCGACTTCCAGCCCAATATTGATCAATACGCGGCTCTGGCTGCGGACGCTGCGGCTTTGGTTTCGCAGCTGAATATGCTGTTCACGGGCAGCACACTGAGTGCCAGCACACTCGACACCATCACCCAAGCGGTGGGCAGCATGCCAACAATCGGTGCACAAAATGGCCTAAATGAGAAACGAAATAGGGTCCGCGCTGCGGCCTTCCTGATCATGGCCAGTCCCGAATACCTCGTCCAAAAAACCTGAGGCGCCACATGAACAAAGCACTCAGCCCCATCACCCGCCGCGCACTCCTGCAAAAAGCATCCGCGCTGGCCCTTTCCCCAACAGTCGCTCCCATGGGATTGGGACTCTTGGGCATGGCCAATGCCGCAGCCGAGACGGCGACCGACTACAAGGCCTTGGTTTACGTGTTTCTGAACGGCGGCAACGACTGTTACAACACCGTGGTGCCTTACGACACAGACAACTACAACCGTTACTTGAATGCGCGCAAGGGCACCGCAAGTGCAGACGGCGTGTACAGCGGCATTGCGGTTGTGAAGTCAAAGTTGGGGCCAACGCTCTTGGGCACACGGGGTTTGAGTTCTGGGCAACAAATGGCTTTGAATCCGACCATGACGGGTCTTAAAAGCGTTTTTGATGCTGGCCGTGCAGCCATCGTGATGAACATGGGGCTCTTGAACAGACCCACCAGTTTGGCGGAATTCCGAAATCGCTCTGTGCCTTTACCGCCTTACATGTTTTCTCACACCCAAACACAGCTTTGGTACAAGGGTGAAGGCGACATGGGTTGGGGCGGACAAGTGAGCGACTATTTTTTGCAAGATAACGCCAGCGCAGCCCTGACCAATATCAACGTGGGAGGCGACTCGGGATTTTTGGTTGGACAGCAAGCCCGTGGCTACCAAACCACGCCTGCCGGTCCAAGCGCTGTGGCGGCACTGACCAATGGCAAGGTGTTCGGATCAGCACAGTGCGCACAAGCCTTACAAACCTTGATCAGCCAGCCCAGCGCCCATCTGATCGAAGACTTCTACGCAGCCAAAACACGCAATGCCCTGGATATTCGCCAAGCGGTGGTGGGTGCGATTGGAACCAGTGTCTCAACAAAATTCGCCACGTGGTTTCCGAGTGCCTCTGGGGGTAACTTGGCCGCGCAGTTGCAAATGGTGGCACGCTTGGTTGAGCAAGGCCCCGCCTTGGGCATGAAGAGGCAAGTATTCATTGTTTCGATGGGCGGTTTTGATAACCACGACGGCTTGGTTGAGAACCATCCGGGTTTGATTAAGGCGGTCAGCGACGCGCTAACACAGTTTGACAACGCCATGGTTGCACTCAACATGAGCCACGCCGTGACCGCCTTCACAGGCTCTGAATTCGGTCGGCAGTTGAACAACAATGGCAACGGCAATGACCATGGTTGGGGCGGGCATCAGTTTGTGGTTGGGGGAGCGGTGAATGGCGGGTGTTTCTTGGGGCAAGCGCCCGTTACTGGGCTGGGCCATTCACTCGACGCTGGGGGTGGTCGTTTGCTACCCACCACAGCCACCGAGCAACTGAGCGTTGAACTGGGGCGTTGGTTTGGCGCAAGCGACAGTGACCTCAGCGCCATTTTCCCCAACAGCCAATATTTCAACCTGCATGACCTGGGTGTTTTTAGTCGCCCCTGATTACCACTTGTGTTACGCACCGCACAGACGGATGCGGTGTTTGACTTGAACAATGGCCCTTTTATAAGGGCGCTACATGTCTGACGCAAAACCGCCCAGCGCGGCGCAACCCAAAGACCCGGTGGTGTCTGGCTGGCGGCGCAAGGGCCTGCCGATCGGCGTGGCAACGCTCGTGGTTCTTGCGCTGGCGCTATATCTGCTGCGCAATGTCCTGCTGGGCACGCCAACCCCTGTTTACGCAGCGGTGCAAGGTGGGTTGGTGCAAAGCGTGGTGGCCAGCGGCCGAATCGTTTCGCCCCAGCGGGTTACGGTCGCTTTGCAAGGCACGGGCCGAGTGGTGCGCGTGGCGGTGGCTCAGGGTCAAGCCGTGAAAAAGGGGCAACTGCTGATCGAACTCGACAACAGCGACGGCCTGGCCAATGTGCAACAAGCCCAAGCGGCGGTCACACAAGCACAAACCAAGTTAAAGCAACAAAGCGAACTGAGCCAGCCCTTGGCCGAACAAGCATTGGCGCAGGCCAAGGCCACGGCGCAACAAGCGCAGATGGCACTCGATCGCAACCGAGCCTTGCTCGGGCAAGGTTTTGTCAGCCAAGCCGTGCTCGACGATGCCCTGCGCACCGTCGAGGTGGTCGCCGCCCAAGTCGCCAGCGCCCAACTGCAGGTGTTGGCCAACCAAGCGGGGGGCACTGCCGTGCTGCTGGCCGAGGCCGCCCTGCGCCAAGCCCAAGGCGGCCTGAGCTTGGCGCACATCAGGCTCGAACAAGGCCGGGTGATTGCCCCCAGCGATGGCGTATTGATTTCGCGCAGCGTGGAAGTCGGTGATATCGTGCAAGCCGGCAAAGCCTTGATGGTGCTGGCCACCAGCGGTCCGGCGCAGATTCTGGTGCAAATCGACGAAAAGCATTTGTCCAAAATTGCGTTGGGGCAACAGGCCTACGCCTCGGCCGATGCCTTTGCGCAACAGCGCTTTGATGCGGTGGTGGTTTACATCAACCCCGGTGTGGACGCCGCACGCGGCCAGGTCGAGGTCAGGCTCGACATCGTCAAGCCCCCAGCCTACCTGCGCCAAGACATGACGGTGTCGGTGGACATTGAAACCGCGCGGCGCACAGACACGTTGGTGATGGCCACCAACGCCGTGCAAGACGCGGCCAGCGATGCGCCTTGGGTCTTGGTGGTGCGCGACCGGCACGCGGTCAAACAAGACGTCACCCTCGGTGTGCGCGGCGACACGCGGGTGGAAATTTTGAGCGGATTGAACGCCGGTGAGTGGGTGGTGCCGGTGTCCAAACTTGGGGTGACGGCGGGCCAGCCCGTGCGGGGCCAGCCCTCCCCCATGCCGGTGGACGGACCATGACCGCCTTCCTGCCCTACCCCTGGCTCTTGGCCACACGCTTTTTGCGCGAAGGCCTGTTGCAAACCCTGTTCATCGTGGCGGGCGTGGCGCTGGGGGTGTCTGTGATTGTGTTCATGTCGGCCCTGCTCACCGGCTTGCAGGCCAGCATTTTCAAAACCTTGCTGGACTTTCAGGCGCAAATTGTCATCACCCCGCCCGACCCCACGCCGCGCATTTTGCGCCACAGCGAACCGATTGAGCTGGCCACCGTGGTGCAAGCGCGCTCACAGCGTCCGCGCTCGTTGGACCAGTGGCAAAAAGTGCGCGACATCACACAAGAAATGCCGGGCGTGCTGGTGGTGGCGCCGGTGGCGGATGGCGCGGCCTTCATTTTGCGCGGCGACAGCAACACCGGCGTGAGCTTGCGCGGCATGGAGCCGAGCAGCTATTTGCGCCTGATTGCCTTGGACGAAAAAATCATCGCTGGCAATGCCCAGGTGGGCAGCACCGACGTGGTGATTGGCAGCAAGCTGGCCAAAGACTTGGGCGTGTGGACGGGCGACAAGCTGACGCTGCAAGCGGCCTCGGGGGGTCTGAGCGTCTTGTTTGTGTCGGGTATTTTTGACTTCGGCAACCAAAGCCAGAACACAGGCAGTGTGTATGTGGCCCTGCGCACGGCGCAAAATTTGTTGGCCATGCCCGGCGCCGTGACGAGTTTGCAGATCAAGGTGGCCGAGCCTTTTGAGGCCCAAACCCTGGCCGAACTCATCCAAGCCCAGCCAGGGATTGACGTGGAGAGCTGGACCACAAGCAATGCCGAATTCTTCAAGGCCCTGTCGGGCCAAAGCATGTCCTTTTTTGTGATCCGTTTGTTTGTGGGCCTGACCGCGGCCTTGGGCATCGCCAGTGTGCTGGTGGTGTCGGTGGTGCAAAAATCCAAAGAGATCGGCATTTTGCGCGCCACCGGCACCTCGCGCAGCCAGATTTTGGGCGTGTTTTTGCTGCAAGGCGCCCTCTTGGGTTTGCTCGGTTCGGTCCTAGGCTCGGGCCTGGGCTGGCTGTTTTTGGTGCTCTGGCGCGGCTACGCCCGCAACGAGGACGGCGTACCGTTTTTTGTGCTGGAGGCCGGCCCCATGCTTTACCTCTACGTCGCGCTGGGCGCAACCTTGGTGGGCACCTTGTCGGCGCTCTTTCCGGCGCAGCGCGCCGCCCGGCTGGACCCTGCGGTGGCCATCCGTGGCTAAGCCGCTGGCGCCTGCGGCCCCACCCAGCAGCGACGCGCCCACGCTGCGGCTGGAGGACCTGCGCAAGTCCTATGGTGTTGGCACAGCGCACCCCACCGAGGTGCTGCACGGCATCGATTTGGTGTTGCAGCGCGGTGAATTTGCCGCCTTGATCGGGCCTTCTGGCTCGGGCAAAAGCACCCTGCTCAACCTGATTGGTTTGCTCGACAAACCCAGCAGCGGCAAGCTGTTTTTGAAAGGGCAAGAAGCGGAAAATCTGCCCGACAAAGCCTTGACCCGCTTGCGCGGCGACGCGATTGGCTTTGTGTTTCAGTTTCACAACCTGCTGCCCGCCTTCACGGCGATTGAAAACGTGATGCTGCCTTTGATGTCCGCGCAGGGCCGCGTGACCCAAGCGATGCGCGAGCGCGCCGAAGACCTGATCGACAAAGTGGGCTTGAAACCCTGGGGGCATCAACTGTCCAATGATTTATCGGGCGGTCAGCAGCAGCGCGTGGCGATTGCGCGGGCGCTGGTGATGCAGCCCGCCCTGGTCTTGGCCGACGAACCGACGGGCAACCTGGACACCCAATCGGCCGATAACATTTTTGACCTGCTGCGCAGCGTGAGCGAAACCAGCCACACCAGCTTTTTGATCGTCACCCACGACCCGCGCCTGGCCAAGCGCTGCGACCGCATCATTGAACTGGTCGATGGCCGGATCGATTCGGATCGGCCCAACGTTCAGAGCCCCTGCATCACAAACGGCAAGTGCTGAGCAAAGTCGGAGAGGGCATGGTCACCCCCTTCGAGCAGCAACACCCGCGCGCCCTGGTAACGCTGGTGCATCTCGCGCCAATCGAGCACCTCATCACCCTTGGCGATGATGACGCTGTAGCGCTCGGCTTGTGTGATGCGCTGGGGCTGCATCTCGGCCAGGGCCGCCACGTCCTCGGGGCGAAAAACGAAGGTGGTCTCTGGGTCGTGCCAGACCTGCTGCGGCCCTAGGTGCGCGGCGAGATCGCGCGCAGGGAAGACCGCCGGGTTGAGCAAGACCGCGCGGCAGCCCAAACGCTCGGCGATGACGCTGGCGTAAAAACCGCCCAAAGAGCTGCCCACCACCGCCATGCGCGGCACCGGCCAGTTGACCACCTGCGACAGCAGCATCGCCATGGCGGCTTTGGGTGAAGGCGGCAAGGCCGGGGCATGCCAGTGCACATCGGGGTGGTGCTGTGCCATGTGCTCGCCCAACAAACGCGCCTTGAACGACGCGGGTGACGAGCGAAAACCGTGCAAATACAGGAGGTGAGTGATGGGCAGCGGGGCGTCGGTCACGGCGAACAGAGCACAGTCAAAAATGGGTTAACGCCATGATTTTTATGGCGTCTGATTTTAGTTCTTCAAGGGCGGCACACCCGTACAACGGCCATGCGCTACCGCTGCCGAGGATCAAGCCCACGGTCTGGCTGCCTCCTAAAATGGCGGCATGGTCTCCAGCAACAACGCCCCACCCCACCCGGCCACCCCCCATTCGACTTTGAACTTCGCCAACGCCTTGTGGCGGGTGCGCCGCCCAAAGCCCTTTGTGTTGGTCATTGAAGGCGAAGAAAAAAACTTTGAGGGCCACGAAGCCACCCCGCCCAGCGACTACCTGCACGAGCAACTGCTCTTGCCCGAATGGCGCGAGGCCTTTTACCAATTGGTGGATGCCACGGGTCTGGTGGTGTGCCTGAACGTGCACACCCAACACCCCACCTACCGCGACGTGCGCGGGCGCTCCAGCAAAGGGCGGCTAAGCCAAGGCGAGTACTACCACCACGACGGCTGCACGGGGCCTGTGAAGCCGCGCTTTGTGGAAATTCGCTGCCCCATCCAGCCGCAAACACGCGGCGTGGCCACCGCTGTAGCGCCCCATCGCGATGTGGTCAAAGCCATGGTGCAGGTGCTGCCCGCTGAACTGGCCGCTGCGTCGGCATTGGCCACACAAGACATGCGCATTGAGGCCTTGGACCAAATGGACGACGCCGCTCTGGACCACTTGCAAGGCCTCATCACCCGCACCGTGCGCAAAAAGCTGAGCGCCGAAGGCGCACGCAGCTACTTCCGCCAGGTGGATGCCGCCGCCAACGCCTACGTTGAACCTTGGGCCTTGGGCGAAAGCCGCTTCATTGCCAACGCCAACAGCGGTATCACCATGCAACACCGCCGCGCCTACCAAGCCCCCCACACCGGCGGCGTGGCCAATGGCCACTTGGTCAAGCGCTGGACCAATGAAGAGCTGCTGCTGCCCGGCCAAGTGGCGGACCTTGCCTTGATTGCCGCGCTGTGCAGCGAAGAAGGTGATGAAGCCGAAGGTGCTGAGGGGTGTTACCTCGGGGCGCATTGAACACCCATGGCGACCCAACAACCCTGCATCCATCGTTGCTTGGATTGTCCATTTTTAAATTACTCAATACAATGAGATAAATTACTCAACGTAATGAGCAAACCAAAATGACCATCGAGCGCGAAGCACTGGCCCCCTTGGTGGCAAGGCTCAAAGAACCCCGCCGATTTCTGCAAGTGGTGGCTGGCCCACGCCAAGTGGGCAAAACCACACTGGTACGCCAGGCGCTGGAGCACTTGCAGCGTGATGTCAAAACAGAACCCAACACCCCATTGGCGCAGCACAGCGCCAGTGCCGATGGCCCCGGCTTACAAGGCCAAGTGTGGCTGAGCACCCAGTGGCAAGTGGCCCGTGCACTCGCCGCCCAAGCAGGCAGCTGTGTGCTGGTGCTGGACGAGATCCAAAAAGTGTCCAACTGGACCGAAGAAGTCAAACGCTTATGGGACGAAGACACCGCCGCTGGCCGAGATGTGCGCGTGGTCATCCTCGGCTCGGCCCCGCTGTTGATTGCTCGGGGCTTGAGCGAAAGCATGGCCGGGCGGTTTGAAATCAGCCGCTTGGGCCACTGGCGCTTTGCCGAAATGCGCGACGCCTTTGGCTTTAGCCTAGAGCAGTTCATCTTTTATGGCGGCTACCCCGGTGCAGCACCCTTGGTGCACGACGAAACCCGCTGGGCCGCTTATGTGAGCGATGCCCTGATTGAAACCACCATCAGCAAAGATGTGCTGTTGATGGCTCCCGTGCAAAAGCCCGCCCTGCTGCGCCGCGTGTTTGACCTGGCCTGCGTGTACAGCGGCCAAATTCTGAGCTACCAAAAGATGCTGGGCCAGCTCGACGATGCGGGCAACACCACCACCCTCGCCCATTACCTCGACTTGCTCGAAGGCGCGGGCATGGCCTGCGGCCTGCCCAAATACATGGGCCAAGTGGTGCGTCAACGCGCATCAAGCCCCAAGCTGCAAGTGTTCAACAACGCCCTGATGGGCTGCCACTGGGTCGCACAAGGCGTGGGACTGCACGCGGCGCAAGCGCGCCCCGACGTGTGGGGCCGTCTTGCCGAGAGCGCCGTGGGCACTGAGTTGTTGGCCCGGCACCTGACCCACAGCAGCCGGCACCCCGTCATTCACTACTGGAACAATGGCCAAAAAGAAGTCGACTACGTGCTGCGCGATGGCCCTGCGCTACAAGCACTGGAGGTAAAAAGCGGCCACAACATGGGCAATGTGTCGGGCCTAAGCGCGTTTGTGCAGCAGTTTCCACAGGCACAGCCGCTGATCATTGGCACGGGGGGCATGCCACTGGATTTGTGGCTGCAAAGCTGAGCGCATCGAGCGCCGCCTCAGTCGGAGGTGTTCCCCGGCAACTCGGCAAACTTGGCCGCCATCGTGGGGTTGCCGCGGGTGAGCTTCTTGATTGTCAAGTCGTCGGCCTTGTCGTTGGCCAGGCGCAAATTGTTGGCCGACTTGTGCAGCGCTTCCTTGGTTTTTTCCAAGTCCTTGATGGCTTCGTCAATGCGCCGAACAGCTTCTTCAAAGCCCTCAGAGGCCAAGCGCCAATTGCGGCCAAACGCCGTTTTGAATTCGTCCAGCTGGGTTTCGAACTTGGTGATGTCCACGTTCTGCGAGCGTACCAAGGCCAGCTCGGACTTGTACTTCATCGCGTTCAAAGCGGCATTGCGCAAGAGCGTGATCAGGGGCACAAAGAACTGCGGCCGCACCACGTACATCTTGGGGTAGCGGTGCGACACATCAACAATGCCGCTGTTGTACAGCTCGCTCTCCGGCTCCAGCAGGGACACCAGCACCGCGTACTCGCAGGCTTTTTCAGTGCGGTCCTTGTCCAGCTCTTTCAGAAAATCTTCGTTTCGCTTTTTGGTGGCCGTTTCATCGCTTTCGTTCTTCATCTCAAACATGATGGAGACGATCTCGGCACCCGACTCGTCTGAGTCGCGAAAAATGTAGTCGCCCTTGCTGCCGGTGCGGGCGTCGTTGTCTTTCTCAAAATGCGCACGTTGAAAAGCGGCTGCACGGATGCGGTTGAACTCGATCTCGCAGTGCTGCTCCAGGGTTTCACCCACCATCTTGGTTGACAGCCGCGCCTTCATGTCCCGCAGGCGCGCTATCTCGCCATCACGGTCGCGCAGCTGCAAGGCGTATTGCTCCTTGATGGCTTTCTCTTCCAGCTGGTTTTTCACGGCGATGAGGTTCAGGTCGTTTTTTAAGCCATCGCGCTCTCGGGCGACCACACCTACGGCCTCGTTCACGGCCACCGTCACGGCCAGCTGCCGCGCCGTTTCGCTGGCCTCCAGCTTGGCTTGCAGCGCCTGAATTTCGGCGTCCTTTTTGGCAGCTTCGGCCTGCAGCGCATGGGCCAACTTGGCCTCGGCCAATTGGGCTGCCGCTTGGCTGCTGTTGCGCGCCCTCTCCTGTTCGGTCTTCAGCTCGTTGGCCAACTGATCGCGCTCTTTGCTCACCGTGCCCAAGGCTTCCGTCACCGCCAGCTTGCGCGCTACCTCGCCCGCGTCCAGCTGGGCTTTCAGCGCCTGAATCTCGGTGTCTTTGGCCGCCGCTGTTTTTTGCAGCGCATTGGTGACATTGGCTTCGGCCAAAGCAATCGCGTCGCGCTTTTCCCGCTCGGCCAGCTCCAGCCGCTCGTGCAACTGTTTTTCAAAATCGCCATCGCGCACCTGCTTGAGGATGTCGGCATACCCCGCCTCGTCGATCTTGAAGGCTTTGTGGCAGTGGGGGCAGATGATTTCGTGCATGGTGAGTGTGGCTCTTCTTGTTGGGTGGGCTGGTAGCGGTCTAAGCATACGGGCAGGTCTGAAACCGCTTACGCCCTAAAATGTATGCTCGTTTCGCATACAGTTGTTTGCGAAAGCAACATCGACAGACGTCTCTCTGTGCTTGAAAGTCAATGATTAGCAAAATTTGCTAATCGCCTCTAAGCCTTGCCAACCAAAAAATCCACTATCGATGCCAAATGCTTTGAAAATTATCGACCTCTTCGCCGGTGCGGGTGGGTTTTCTTTGGGCGCCGCGCGGGCTGGAATGAAGGTATTCGCCGCCTTTTAGCTGTGCGCTCACGGAGCAGTCCTTCCTATGATAAGCGGCTCTGGTGGAGGGATCAGATTTTGGAGGTGGTAGCAATTTACAACCCCATACAGCGTAGCCAGGTCCACATCCAGCATGACGCGCAAGCCGCGAATCACCCGGATACGGCTCCCAATGCGCGGGAGCATTAACGTGTTGTACTGATCACTCATCATCATGGCTTCCTCATACTTGAAGGGTTCCCCGCTTGCCCATGCACCAGCAAATCAAACACAATCCGCGCAAAGTTGGCGGCTTTGCTGGGGTCGGCCAGTAGCTGCATCATTTAGTTTTGGTGGGCTTCGCTGCTGTCTGGGATAGCGTCGTCGATGGCCTTCGAGAAGTCACCCAGCAGGGCCTGTTCGGGCGAGTTGTGCTGCATCTGCATCACCACCTTGGCGTTCTCACCCACCTTGTCGCGGATGGTGTAAAGGTAGTTCACCATGTCCTTGTCGGTGAGCTGGTCGGTGACAAACACCTCGTTCAGTCGCTGGATGATCTGCGACAAAAACTCTTCTTGTCTGTCCTTTGGCTTGGCCGTACCCAGGCCTTCGCCCGGCACCAGCTTGTACTCTACGGTTTTTATATCGAGCACCAAATCCTGCTGCCGCATCTTGGCCACGCGGTAGTGGCTCAGCACCACGTTGCCCAGGTCGATGTCGTCATCATCCAGCAAGGTTTCGCGCAACATGGGTCGCAGGTTGCGGGCGTACAGGCTGAGCTTTTCCAAGTCGGTGTCGTCGTAATCCACGATCTGCGACATGAACTCGTAAAAGCGCACAAAGGTGCCCAGGTCTTTCTTGAAGATTTCGAGCGCGTCTTTTTCTTTCTGGCATTCCTTCAGGCTTTTCTCGGCGTTCGCAATGAGCACCGCATCGCCCGTTTTCTGGGTGCGCTCAAACATCTCCTTGGCTTCTTCGGCAATGGCCATTTTCTCGACCTTGGCGACTTCGGCCAGCACGGCGGGCTTGCTGCTCTCCAGCACACACTCCAGACGGCGCAGCAGATCGGCGGCGAGGTTGTTGGTTTCTTGGGTCATTTTTTCGAAGGCGGGCTTGGGGTTTCAAGCTGATTGGGCCAAGTATTACACGGGGTAGAGGAGGAATTAACCAGCCAAGCCCACCCTGCCTCAGATGCACAACAGTATCGCAGGCAGCGGTGCCGCGTAATGGGCCAGGGCGTGCAAGCGCTGGCCCTTGACCACAATCACCACGGACGCAGGTCGGCACCCGGAATGCCGTGGGCTTCGACCCGGGCGTTCTGCGCAGCGATGCAGTCGCCAAATTCGGCTTCAAACGCCTGTTTGCGCGCAGCGCGGCTGACCTTGTCCTGCCCTGCCTTCAGCGCCAGGTACTGTTCGGCGGACAGGATGACCGAATTGAGCTGCCCGGCTTTTTCCACGAACACAGGCTCGCGCTTGGCTTGGGCGCAAAGGCTGCCAAAACGGTTCTTGGCTTCGGTGGCGGTGACACGCATGACGGACTACTGAACGGATTAGCCATGTTAGCTATTCCCAGAATTAAGGTCACAAAAAAGCCCCGGCCAGTTTCCCGTCCGGGGCTTTTGCTTCGTGCAGCGCTGTAGCCGATTATTTCTTGCTCGGCGGCAAATCCGTACAAGACCCCTGTCGATGCAATGCATGGTCAGCGGTACACCTCTCGGCGGTTACCTAGGCGCAGAACGCGCACAACCACACGGTGGTCCTGGATGTCACACACAATACGCCAATCACCCACGCGGTATTTCCAATAGTTACCGAGCCTTGACCCTGAGAGCGCCTCGCCAATGCTGCGCGGATCATCCATCACTGACAATCGGTCTCGCAAAAAGACAATCAGTCTGGATTGAATGAGGCGATCAAGCTTTTTGAGTTCTTTCAAGGCATCGGGGTCAAACTCAATTTGCCAAGCCAAGCTCGCGCTCCACGTCAATCAGGGGGATGGTTTTGCGGTTCTGCCGGGCGCGCGCCTCCGCAAGATAGAAGTCCTCCAAGTCGTCCAAATGCTCCAGGATCGCTTCGCGGGCCAGCGCAGTTTTGGTGCGCCCGGTCGCTTGGGTGAGCCGATTCAGACGGTCTTCGATATCAGGTGTTAGGCGAATGGCAAGCATATAAATTTCCTTTGCTATACAAGTATATCAACGCAAGGTCGATCGTAAAACATGCTCAATAGCCAGCAGGCACCCGCACCATTCGCCCGAAGTAAAAGCCGCGCAGCCCTCACGGAATCTGCGCGGCCGGCTACTGAATCAGTAGCCTATTGAAGGTCTACTTCTTACCTGGCGGCAAGTCTGTGCAGCTACCGTGCACCACCTCCGCCGCCATGCCGATGCTCTCGCCCAGCGTGGGATGCGGGTGGATGGTTTTGCCGATGTCCACGGCGTCTGCGCCCATTTCAATGGCCAGCGCAATCTCGCCAATCATGTCGCCCGCGTGGGTGCCGACCATGCCGCCGCCGAGTATCTTGCCGTGGGCTTCCGGGCTGTCGTCAAACAGCAGTTTGGTGACGGCATCAAAGCGGCCATTGGCAATCGCCCGGCCTGAGGCGGTCCAGAGGAACAAGCCTTTTTTGACCTTGATGCCTTGCGCTTTGGCATGGTCTTCAGACACAACCCCTTCAAGCCGCGCCGGGTGCTGACTTCGCCAGTGCCAACGCAGCCCTTGTCTGCCAGCCTTTGCCACTGGCACGCCAGCGCTCCAACACATCGGCATCGAGGCGCAGGGTGACAGGCTGCTTGTGCTTGGCCTGTACGGGCCGTCCGCCTAAGCGCCGCGCCATGATCTGCTCTGGGGTGTTGACGCGCCCTTCACCGCGTGCGGTCTGCGCAAGCCCTCGCTCAATCGATGCGAGCAGGGACGCAGTATCGGTATCAAGTTGTCTTGCTGCATCAGACATCGTATTTCTCCTTCAAAGCGCGCAACAGGTGCGCAGGAATGTTTTCAACACGGCCCTTGGTGTAGACCGTTACCAGCACCAGCTCACCGCGGGCATTGCGCACGAAGTAAATCACCCGCGCCCCGCCTTGTTTTCCCATGCCAGCACGCACCCAACGCACCTTGCGCAGACCACCAGTGCGGGGTATCACGTCACCCGCATCGGGGTTGTTGGCTATCCAGTCCACAAAGGCATGGTGCTCATCTTCGCTCCAAAGTTTGGCGGCACAGTCCATAAATTCGGGACTTTCGATGACGGTGAGCATAGGGTTATTGTGCATCGAATAACTAAAATTGCAAGCATCCCATCAGGCTTTTTCCGATTGGAACCGATCAGCCCCATACATCGATGGAAGATACACAGCTACGCATTGCGAGTAGCCAGGAAGTAAGAAGCCCGAACCGTTGCCTGTTCGGGCTTCTTACTTCCAAAGCGCTGCCGCGTATCTACTTCTTCGCAGGCGGCACATCCGTACAAGACCCATGCGCCACCTCCGCCGCCATCCCAATGCTCTCGCCCAGCGTGGGGTGTGGGTGGATGGTTTTGCCGATGTCCACCGCGTCTGCACCCATTTCGATGGCCAGCGCGATCTCGCCAATCATGTCACCCGCGTGGGTGCCGACCATGCCACCGCCGAGGATCTTGCCGTGGCCCCGGCCAGCATGGGCAGGCCCACGATATCGCCGATGGCGAAGATGTGTGGCACGTTGGTGCACATCTGGATGTCGACGTTGATGAAGCCGCGGTCCGTCACAGACACGCATTGATAAAAGTACTTTTTAAGGTACACTTAAACGATGTCTTCTAGCAGAAAAATCCCCTCAATATTTTACCGGATGGCATCAGGCAGCGAGCCAGTTGTGAGCCCAAAGTAGTAATGTCCCCTGTGCCCCAATTACAAATGTCCCCTTTGACTGAACAAAGGG
>JAABPX010000077.1 GCA_011391745.1 Comamonadaceae bacterium | reverse complement strand
CCAGGAGACGCCATGCACACCCCCCAACCCTCACCGCCCCACAACGCCCAACGTCGGCACCTGTTGTGCGCCGCCCTTTTGGGCTGGTGCTGGCCAGCACAGGCCCGCGCCCCATCAACACCCAAGCCCATGAGCGCCAGCGTGTACCACCCCGGCATTGATGTGGCGGCGTATTGGATCAGCGAAAAGCTCGACGGTGTGCGCGCCCAATGGCGCAGCGGGCGGCTCAGCACACGCAGCGGCTTGTTGGTGAGCGCCCCGGCGGCGTTCACCCAAGGCTGGCCCGACATGGAACTCGATGGTGAGTTATGGGCCGGTCGTGCTCGCTTCGAGCAAGCCTCGGCCACGGTGCGCCGGCAGACCCCACGCGACAAGGACTGGCAAGCCCTGCGCTTCATGGTGTTTGACTTGCCCGAATACCCCGGCTCCTTCGACGAGCGTTGGCAGGCCCTGCAAGCCATGTCCACCAAGGCTGCGGCGGGCACTTGGTCCGCACTGCCTCAGATCCGCCTGCGCGACAACGCGGCCTTACAAGCGCACCTGGCTGACGTGGTGGCACAAGGCGGTGAGGGCTTGATGTTGCACCACGGCGCAGGCCATTACCGCCACGGGCGTAGCCCAGACCTGCTTAAACTCAAACCACAGGCCGACGCCGAAGCCTTGGTGATTGGCCATGAACCGGGCCAAGGGGCCTTGGCGGGCGTGGTTGGCGCCCTGCGCGTGCAAACGCCCGAGGGATTGGTGTTTCGTTTGGGTTCGGGCTTGAGTTTGGCCCAGCGCCAAACACCACCGCCCATCGGCACTTGGGTGACGTACCGCCACCAAGGCCACCACGCCAGTGGTGTGCCGCGCTTCGCCACCTTTTGGCGTGTGCGCCCACCCGAATGAGCGCCGTTGATCAGGCCTTGACGCAGTCGGCGAAGTAGCTCTTGCGGCCTTCGTCGTCCACCACCTCCACCAAACCGTGGATGTCGGTTTCGAAACCGGGGCAGCGGCCATTGAATTCGCGGGCAAATTTCAGGTAGTCCACGATTTTCTTGTTGAACACCTCACCCGGAATCAGCAGCGGAATGCCCGGTGGGTAAGGCGTGACCAGGCTGGTGGTGATGCGGCCTTCGAGCGCGTCAATCGGCACACGCTCGGTGGTGCGCTGCGCGATGTGGGCAAAGGCGTCCGACGGCTTCATGGCGGGCGTGAGGTCGCTCAGGTACATCTCGGTGGTCAAGCGGGCGATGTTGTATTGCGCGTAGAGGGCGTGCACGTGTTGACACAAATCGCGCAAACCCATTTTTTCGTAACGCGGGTGCTTTTTGCAAAACTCCGGCAAGATGCGCCACATCGGCTGGTTGCGATCGTAATCGTCTTTGAACTGCTGCAGCGCGGTCAGCAAGGTGTTCCAGCGGCCCTTGGTGATGCCGATGGTGAACATGATGAAGAAGCTGTAGTGGCCCGTTTTTTCAACCACCACACCGTGCTCGGCCAAAAACTTGGTGACGATGGAGGCTGGGATGCCGGTCTCGGCAAAGTCGCCCTTGAGGTTGAGGCCTGGCGTGACGATGGTCGCCTTGATCGGGTCGAGCATGTTGAAGTCGGGGGCCATGTCGCCAAAACCGTGCCAATCTTTTTCGGTGCGCACCGGTGCGTTGGGGCGCGGCGGTTTGTCGTTGAGCACCCAGTCGCTGGGCTCGCCCACGCCCTCTTCACACAACTCATCGGGGCCCCACACCTTGAACCACCAATCGTCGTCGCCAAACTCGTCGTCCACTTTGCGCATGGCGCGGCGAAAGTCCAGCGCTTCCAAAATGCTCTCTTCCACCAAGGCACGGCCGCCGGGCGGCTCCATCATGGCCGCGGCCACGTCGCAACTGGCGATGATGGCGTACTGTGGGCTGGTGCTGGTGTGCATCAGGTAGGCCTCGTTGAAGAGGTGCCGATCAAGCTTGACGTTTTGTGAGTCCTGCACCAACACATGGCTGGCCTGGCTGATGCCCGCGAGCAGCTTGTGGATGGACTGCGTGGCGTACACCACCGACTCTTTCGGCCGCTCACGCTTTTTGCCCATGGAATGGAAGTGACCATAGAAGCTGTGGAAAGCCGCGTGCGGCAACCACGCTTCGTCAAAGTGCAGGTTGGCCACGTAACCGTCGAGCATCTGTTTGATGGTCTCGGTGTTGTAGAGCACACCGTCGTAGGTGGACTGTGTGAGCGTGAGCACACGGGGCTTCACGGCCTTGGCGTCCACGCCCGCGAGCAAGGGGTTGGCGCGGATTTTTTCTTGGATGGATTCGATGGTGAATTCGCTCTGCGGAATCGGGCCGATGATGCCGTAGTGGTTGCGCGTGGGCTTCAAAAACACGGGAATGGCCCCCGTCATGATGATGCTGTGCAGGATGGACTTGTGGCAGTTGCGGTCCACCACCACCACGTCGCCCGGCGCCACCGTGTGGTGCCAGACCATTTTGTTGGAGGTGCTGGTGCCGTTGGTCACAAAGAAACAATGGTCGGCGTTGAAGATGCGCGCGGCATTGCGCTCGGACGCACCAATGGCGCCGTTGTGGTCAAGCAACTGGCCCAACTCTTCCACGGCATTGCACACGTCGGCGCGCAACATGTTCTCGCCATAAAACTGGTGGTACATCTGGCCGATGGGGCTTTTCAAAAACGCCACGCCCCCACTGTGGCCGGGGCAGTGCCACGAAAACGAGCCGTCTTCGGCGTAGTCCAGCAGGGCCTTAAAGAATGGCGGTTGAATGCCCTCAAGGTAACTCTTGGCTTCGCGAATGATGTGACGCGCCACGAACTCGGGCGTGTCCTCAAACATGTGAATAAAACCGTGTAGCTCACGCAAGATGTCGTTGGGCAAGTGTCGGCTGGTCTTGGTTTCCCCGTGGATGTAGATCGGTACCTCGGCGTTTTTGCGGCGCACCTCGGTGATGAAGTGGCGCAAATTGAGCACCGCCGGGTCCAGGTCGGGGCCGGGCGTGAACTCTTCGTCGTCGATCGACAAAATAAAGGCGCTGGCTCGGCTTTGCTGTTGCGCGAATTGGCTGAGGTCGCCGTAGCTCGTCACACCCAAGACCTCAAAACCCTCGGCCTCCATGGCTTGGGCCAAGGCACGGATGCCCAAGCCAGAGGTGTTTTCCGAGCGAAAGTCTTCGTCGATGATGACGATGGGAAAGCGAAATTTCATGAACATCTCCCGGCTCCGCACGCCGTGGCGGAGCCGCACAAATAATGACGACAGCGCGAAGTGTACGTAAAAGCCGTGACAGCGCTGCACCGGCCGTGGATCGGGGGCACAATGCCATTTGATTTTTTTGGAGGTGTGAATGATGTCCGATGCAACCGTTTGGTGCCTATTGACCGGCGCTTTGGTGGCCGTGGAGTTGTTCGTTGGCAGCTTTTACTTGCTCATGTTGGCCGTGGGCAGTGCCGCAGCGGCCTTGGCCGCACACGCGGGTTTGGGTCTGGTGTGGCAGTACACCGTGGCGGCTTTAATCGGCAGTGCCGCGGTGGTGCTTTGGTACCGCCTCAAACGCCGACGGGCGCAAGACCCTTCCGTGCGCAGCTTGCGCAGCGTTAACTTGGACGTGGGCGAAACCATTCATGTTGAGGCATGGCAAGCCGATGGCACGGCCAGCGTCAAATACCGGGGCGCACAATGGACTGCCCTCTTGGTGCCAGGCCAAATCGCGCAAGCGGGCCTGCACCGCGTCAGCGAACTCCAAGGGAACCGATTGGTTCTTGAGAAGATCTGACTCACTTCACCACAATCAATCCACAGGGAACACACGCATGGAACTCGCCGTCCTTTTATTCGTCATCGCCGTTATCTTCATCACCCGCTCGGTCAAGGTCGTGCCCCAACAAAGCGCTTGGGTGGTGGAGCGTTTGGGCAAGTACAACGCCACACTGCCCCCAGGGCTGAACTTCCTGGTGCCCTTTGTGGACAAAGTGGCTTACAAACACAGCCTCAAAGAAATCCCGCTTGATGTGCCCAGCCAGGTGTGCATCACACGCGACAACACGCAACTGCAAGTCGACGGTATTTTGTATTTTCAAGTCACCGACCCCATGCGGGCGAGCTACGGCTCCTCCAACTACATCATGGCCGTCACGCAGCTGGCACAAACCTCGCTGCGCTCGGTGATCGGCAAACTCGAACTGGACAAAACCTTTGAAGAGCGCGACATCATCAACGCGCAAGTGGTCAACGCCATCGACGAAGCCGCCATGAACTGGGGTGTCAAGGTGCTGCGCTACGAAATCAAAGACCTCACGCCGCCCAAAGAAATTTTGTTGGCGATGCAGGCCCAAATCACCGCCGAGCGCGAAAAGCGTGCCCTGATCGCCGCCTCTGAAGGCCGCCGCCAAGAGCAAATCAACATCGCCACGGGTGAGCGCGAAGCCTTCATCGCCCGATCCGAAGGCGAAAAACAAGCCGCCATCAACAACGCGCAAGGCGAAGCAATGGCCATCACCGAAGTGGCCAACGCCACGGCCCTGGCCATTGAACGGATTGCCACCGCCATCCGCCAGCCCGGCGGTCAAGAGGCCGTGCAACTCAAGGTGGCCGAACGCGCGGTCGATGCGTACAGCAAAGTCGCCGCTGACGCGTCCACCACCCTCATCGTGCCCGGCAACATGAGCGAAGTCTCTGGCCTCATCGCTTCGGCCATGAAAATGGTCAACGTTGGCAAAAGCGCCTAAGACCCCGCACCCGGCCCTGCTACAATCGTGGGCTTCACGGAGCGGTGGATGAGTGGTTTAAGTCGCACGCCTGGAAAGCGTGTGTGGGTTAATAGCCCACCGCGGGTTCGAATCCCGCCTGCTCCGCCACGAACACGTTCATTCATGTCCATGAATGAGCCAAAAAACCCAAAAAAGCCGTTGTCAATCAACGGCTTTTTTTGTTTCAGCATCCAAACCCGTCCACATGCGTTTTTGGGCATCCATGTATTTTGTGGGTACACTATTGGGTACATTTGTGGGTACATTAAAACCCTCCGCCATGCCCAAACTCGCCAACGCCAACGCCACACAAATCAGAAACGCCAAACCCAAAGCCAAAGACTGGCGTCTGGGCTGCGGCGAGGGACTGTACCTGCGCATCACACCCACTGGTCACAAGTACTGGCAACTGCGCTACAAACAAGCCAGCGGCAAAGAAACCATCAAACAATTTGCCGCCTTCCCCAAACTCTCACTGGAGCAAGCCCGCGCCTGGCGTGATCAGTTCTTTTCAGATCTTGCACAACCCAACGGAAAATACCCACACGCTGGCACAGGCCCGTTCGTCCGCACTCCAAAGCAAATACCAAACCAAGCGCCCAGTACTGAGGCCATAGCCGTGCCAACGTTCGAGGTCTGCGCCGCTCGCTTCATCCAAGCCAAGCGCCCCGAGTGGACCAACCCCAAACACGCCACACAGTGGGAAAACACCCTGCGCGACTACGCCTTCGAACGCCTTGGCCAACTCGCCGTTGATCGCATCGAACGCGCCGACGTGCTGGCGTGCTTGGAGCCCATCTGGCTCACCAAAAACGAGACCGCCACACGTCTGCGCGGACGCATCGAGACCATCTGGAACTGGGCCAAAGCCCATGGCTACGTTCACGGCGACAACCCCGCCGCATGGAAAGGTGCCCTGCAGCCCTTGTTGGCCTCGCCCTCCAAGCTGCAAAAAACCCAAAGCCACCCCGCCATGCCCTACACCCAGGTGGCAGACTTCATGCGCGTGTTGCTCGGCGTTAAGGGCGTGGCCGCACTGGCCTTGCGCTTTTTGATACTCAACGCGTGCCGCACCACCGAAGTGATCGAGGCTTCATGGTCAGAACTCGATGATGGCCTATGGACCATCCCGGCCGACAGGATGAAGGCCGGTCGAGAGCACCGGGTACCGCTGGCGAACCAATCGCTTGAGCTTCTGGCCTCACAGCCAAAACATTTGTCACCCTGTTTTTGATTTTCTTTGCCTTTTTCTTGTTTGAGGCGCAGTTTTGGGTCAGCCCCATTTTTAAATACCTCAGCCCATTGTTCCCCGGCTCATACAGCGGCCTGTCTTTGCGATGGGGCTTTGCGCGCACAGCAGGCACCTTTGAGCACCCTATTTTGGCCTGCATCATGGTGCTGATCACTTACCGATTGCACCGTTGGCTGTGCTGGTCTGGCGCATGGGACCCACAAAACCTCAGCGGTTTTTATCTGCGCTGGCACCAAATGACGCGGCAGTGGCCGATCACCATGTCTACCCAAATTTCGTTGGTCTTGCTTTTGATGGCCCTGATGACGATCTCGCGCGGCCCTTGGATCGGCGGCTTGGCCGCGGCGGTGGTGGTGTTTGCGGGCAACACCCAGAACCGTCTCAAAAGCCTCAAATGGGTGGCGTTGATTTTTGTGGTGGGCGGTTTTTTGGGCAAAACACTGCTCGACATTTACACCACACCCGCCGACGGCGCTGAGTTGTCGGGAGAGGCACAAACCATGCTTTACCGCAGGGTGATGATTGAAAAATACCAAGCCTTCTTAATGGAGCGGATGTGGCAAGGCTGGGGACTGACGGGCGTGCCAAAAATTCGGGGCATGGAATCGGTGGACAACGCCTTCTTTTTGATGGCCTTGCAGCACGGCGTGTTGGCACCCACCATATTCACCGCCATTTTTGTGTACGCCATGGCTTCTCAAATTAAATTGGGGTTAAAGTTTCCCGTTGGGGTTGCCCCCATCGGGTTTACGTTCGCCAGCGTTTACCTGATGTGTTTCATCGCCTTCCTGACGGTGTACATGGGGGCACAAACCGAACCCATGCTGTTTTTGTTGCTGGGCTGGGGAGAAAGCATCAAGCTGCGCTACGGCAGCGAGCCCACACCAGGGGGCTCGGTGGTTCCAACCCCCACCGCATCAACGGGATGGAACAGGGTCTTACACTGACCTCTTCAACCACCACGCTCAAGCACAATGGAATTTGCACGCCGTGTTTGCCGCACAGCAACTGCAATGGGTACAGACCATTGCCGATTCGCAAGCAACGTAAAAAAACCCGACACAAAGAACTTGTGCCGGGTGATGTACTGGTAGGCGCGACTAGATTCGAACTAGCGACCCCCACCATGTCAAGGTGATGCTCTAACCAACTGAGCTACGCGCCTAAAAATCGATTAATTCGAAGCTCAGCAGTATACGCTATTTTCGGCGCACATCGTCCACTCCTGGCACATCACCAACCGCCGACATGGCACGGCTGACTTGCCGCGCATCGCCCACCTCAATGGTGAAGGTCATCCAAGCGATGCCCCGCACGGTTTGGGTTTGCACACCAATGACGTTCATTTTTTCGCGGGTAAAAACCTCGGAAATGTCACGCAACAAACCTTGACGGTCTTGCGCTTGCACCGCCACATCCACGGGGTACACCCTTTTTTCGCCGGGTTTGGGCGCGCTGTCACCAACGCTCCACTGCACGTCAATCACGCGGTCGGGGCTTTTGCGCTGCAAGTGCACAAAGTCGCTGCAATCGCTGCGGTGCACGCTCACGCCCTTGCCTTTGGTGATGAAGCCACCGATGTCGTCGGGCGGCGCGGGTTTGCAGCACTTGGCGAGCTGCGTCATGAGCGAGTCCATGCCCACCACCAACACGCCACCGCGTGCACCGGTCGTGGGACGGCGGGGCTTTTTGATAAAGGCCGCGTCGGCTTGGGCGGCGGGCTCGGGGGCGGGGCGCAAATGCAGCTCAATGCTGCGCAAGGAAAACTCGTCTTTGCCGACCTGCTCAAACAAGGCCGATGACGAATCAAACCCCAAGGCACTGGCCAAATCGTCGAGCTTGAGGGCGGTTTTGCCCTCGCGCTGCAACACCTTTTCCACCGCTTCGCGACCACGGGCCACGGTTTGTTCTTGGACCTGCGCGTTGAACCAAGCTCGCACCTTGCTCTTGGCGCGGTGGCTGACCAAAAAACCCAACTCGGGGTTGAGCCAGTCGCGCGAAGGCCCGCCCTCTTTGGCCGCCGTGATCTCAACGGTTTGACCGTTTTGCAGCGGGGTGTTGAGGGTCACCAGCGCACCGTCCACGCGTGCACCACGGCAGCGGTGGCCCAATTGGGTGTGCACGGTGTAGGCAAAGTCCAAGGGCGTCGCCCCCTGGGCCAATTCCACAATGGCCGCATCGGGCGTGAGCACGTAGATGCGGTCGTCGAACAAACCGCTGGCGCTGCCGCTGAGGTCGCGCTCCCAAGCCAAGAGCTGGCGCAGCACAGCGATCTTGGCGTCGTAGGCCGAGCTGGCCGACACACCCGCATAGCCCTTGGCCCCCGCTTCTTTGTAAGCCCAATGCGCGGCCACACCGGTTTCGGCGTGGGTGTGCATGGTTTGGGTGCGAATTTGAATTTCAAACGCCCGGCCCTGCGCGTCGCGCACCACGGTGTGTAAGGACTGGTAACCGTTGGCTTTGGGCTTGGCGATGTAGTCGTCAAATTCTTCGGCCAGCGGGGTGAAGTGGTCGTTGACCCAGGCCAAGACGCGGTAACAGTCGTCCACGCTGGGCACCACCACGCGCAGCGCGCGGATGTCGAACACACGGTCAAAGCCCAAGGACTTACCGCGCATTTTTTTGACGATGCTGTAGATGTGTTTGGGGCGACCCTGCACCTCGGCATCAACGCCTTGGGCGTGTAAGGCGCTGTGCAGGTCTTGGCGCACCTGCTCGATGTGCGCTTCGCGCTCGGCGCGTTTTTCGTCGAGCAGTTGCGCCACTTCCTTGTAGGTTTGGGGCTCCAAAAAACGAAACGCCAGATCTTCGATTTCCCACTTCACCTGCCAAATGCCCAAGCGGTTGGCCAGCGGCGCGAAGATGTGCAGCGACTCGCTGGCCAGCGCCGGACCAGGGTTTTGTCGGCTCAGGGCAAAGTAACGCAGGCTTTGCAAGCGCGAGGCCAAGCGCAGCATGACCACCCGCAGGTCGCGCGAAAATGCCAGCAGCATCTTGCGCACGTTTTCGGTTTGTTGTGCGTCCAGTGCGCCGCTGCCCGAGGCCTTGCTGCGGGCTTGGCGCTGCAACTGCACAAGCTTGGTGGTTTCCACCGCCAAGTCGGCTTGGTTGTCGCCAAAGGCTTTGGCGATCACGTCGTGCGGGCGGTTGAGGTGTTGGCAGGCGTAAACCAAATAAGCCGCAGCCTGCATGGCTTCGGAGCCGCCCATGTCGCGCAGGATTTGCGCCACGGCCTCGGCGTGTTGCCAGGTGTTCTCACCCGTGTCGAGCTGCTCGCCCAACAAGAGCGGCTCGGCGAAGGCGCGCGCCCGCGCCAAGGCCGCAGCGTCGAGCGGCAGGTCGTGCGCGGTGGCCGCGGCCAAGGCCGACGGTGCGGCGTTGCTCACCGATGAAAACGAGGACTTCATGGCGCCAATAAAAAGTCGCACACGGCCTTGACTTGGTCGGGGGCGACCAAGGTGGGCGCGTGGCCCACACCGGCGAATTCCACGCAACGCGCGCGTGGGCCGCGCTGGCCCATGGCTTGGGCGGTGGCGCGGCTGAGCAAGTCGGATTCGGCGCCGCGCAGCAACAGGGTGGGGCATTCGATGGCATCAAACATGGTCCACATGGCGGCTTCGCCCGCGCTGATGGCTTGGCGCGCGGCCTCTTCTCCGCCCGCTTGGGCCATCAGCTCAAAGGGTTTGGCGATGTTCGGGTCGTAGTGCAACCCGACGCGTCCGTCCGCGCGCTGGCGCAGCATAGGACGCGACAGGGCCAGCCACTGCTCGGGCGTGTGCGGACCAAAGCTCGCACTGATCTTGGCCAAATAGTCCACGGCTTGGGCTTCGGTGTCGAAGCTGGGGTTCTTACCCACGTAATCACCGATGCGCTTGAGCGAGGTCCACTCCAACACCGGCCCCACATCGTTGAGCACCAAGCGGCGCGGCGCGAAAGCGGGTTGTGCGGCCAAAGCCATGCCGATCAAACCGCCCATGCTGGTGCCCACCCAGTCGATCAGTGCCTCGGGTTGCGCCATGCGCCACCGCATGAGCAGCTGTCCGATGTCGGCCACGTAGGTACCGACGTGGTAGGCGCTCGCGTCTTCGAGCCAATCGCTGTGGCCGCGCCCAGCCACATCGAGGCTGATGACGCGGGCATGGGGCTGCAACGCTTGGGCCAAGACATCGAAGTCGCGCGCTTGGCGCGTGAGGCCGTGCACACACACCACCCAGTGGCGGCTGTTGGGGTTGTCGCAAGGCCAGACCCAGCTGGCGACTTCGCGGGCCGCGCCACTCGGGGCCTTGAGGCCTTGGACGGTGTCATGTTGGAGTAGGGGAAGGGTCATAATCTTGAGTACCATCGTAATGCAACGGAGTTCCCCGCATGTTGACAAACAAAACCGCCCTCGTCACCGGATCCACCAGCGGCATCGGCCTGGGCATCGCCAAAGCGTTGGCGCGCCAAGGCGCCAACATCGTGCTCAACGGCTTCGGTGATGTCGAAGGCCCCAAGGCCGAGATCGCGGCCTTGGGCGTGAAGGTCGCCTACCACGGCGCGGACATGAGCCATGTGGATCAAATCGAAGACATGATCCAGTTCGCCCAAGCCCAGTGGGGCTCGCTGGACATCTTGGTCAACAACGCGGGCATTCAGCACGTGAGCAAAATCGAGAACTTCCCCACCGAGCGTTGGGACGCGATCATCGCCATCAACCTCTCCAGCGCCTTTCACACCACGCGCTGCGCCCTGCCCGCCATGCAGGCGGCCAACTGGGGTCGCATCATCAACGTGGCGTCGGTGCACGGTTTGGTGGGCTCCGCCGAGAAATCGGCTTATGTGGCGGCCAAACACGGCGTGGTGGGCCTGACCAAAGTGACCGCACTCGAAAACGCCACCACCGGCGTGACCTGCAACGCCATTTGCCCCGGCTGGGTGCTCACGCCCTTGGTGCAAAAACAGGTCGATGCCAAGGCCGCCGCGCTGGGCTTGTCCAATGAAGACGCGAAGAAGGTCTTGTTGGGCGAGAAAGAGCCCTCGATGCAATTCACCACGCCCGACGAGTTGGGCGAATTGGCGGTGTTTTTCTGCTCGCCGGCGGGCAACAACGTGCGCGGCGTGGCGTGGAACATGGACGGCGGCTGGGTCGCGCAATAAACGCCAACGTTGCGATCAGCCCACACGGCTGATCAGCGCCACGGCCCGGGCCTCCATGGCCCGGCCTTCGCCCACTGGGCCCATGTTTTCGGCGGTTTTGGCTTTCACATTCACACAGGCCACATCCACGCCCACGGCTTGCGCGATGTTGCGGCGCATGGCGTCGATGTGCGGCGCGAGCTTGGGCGCTTGCGCGACCACGGTGCTGTCGATGTTGCCAATCTCAAAGCCCGCCGAGCGCACACGCGCCGCGGCTTCGCGCAACAACACCAGGGAGTCCGCGCCTTTGAAGGCGGGGTCGGTGTCGCTGAAATGGCGGCCAATGTCGCCGAGCGCGGCCGCACCCAACAAAGCGTCGGTGATGGCGTGCAGCAACGCGTCGGCGTCGGAGTGGCCCATCAGGCCCGTGGGGTGCGGGATGTGCACGCCGCCCAAAATCAGGGGCCGACCGGCCACCAAGGCGTGGGTATCCCACCCTTCTCCAACGCGAATCGAGAGGCTCATGAACGGCTCCGAATAAGGGCTTCGGCCAGCGCAAAATCTTCTGGCCAAGTGACTTTGATGTTGTGGGTGCTGCCGCGCACCAAACGCGGCGCGTGGCCTTTCGCTTCGATGGCGCTGGCCTCGTCGGTGATGCCAGCAAAACCGCTGGCTTGTGCGGCCAACAGGGCTTGGTGCAGCGCAGCCCAGCGAAACATCTGCGGGGTTTGCGCCAACCAGGTGTGTTCGCGCGGCAAGGTGTGTTGCACACGCCCGTCAACTTCGGCCTTGAGCGTGTCGGGCACGGGTACGGCGAGCAAACCGCCCACCGCATCGGGGGTGCACGCGTCGATCAAGGTATTGACGTGCTCGGCTTCGATCAGGCAGCGTGCGGCGTCGTGCACCAACACCCAGTCGTGCGCTTGGGCACCCTGCTCAGCCAAGGCCAACAAACCATTGAACACCGATTCGGCGCGAGTGACCCCACCACAGCGCACCACGCCCAAGCGCGGGTGTGCCGCCGCACCGTGGGTGGGCCAGTGCGTGTCGTCGGGCGAAAGCACCACACACACTTGGTCGATGCGCGTCACCGCCAACAAGGCTTGCACCGTGTGGTCGACCAGGGCGCGACCAGCCAATGGCGCGTACTGTTTGGGCAAGGCCGTGCCCGCTCGCGAACCCGTGCCCGCGCAAGGCAACAGGGCATAACAATGGGGCGCGGCGTGGGGTGTCATGCATCCATTTTAGAATTGACTCAAAATTCTTCATCCCCCCTCCCGAACAGGCAGGGGGGTTTTGTTTTGCCAGCCCCTGACGCCCCATGGAATTCCCTTCACTCAAACCCGGCAAACGCTTCACCCTGCCCCGCCCCTTGGGCAGCGCCGATGCCCTCTGGTTGGCCCAATGGGCTGAGCGTGAGCGCGGCCAAGGTCGGCTCACCGCCATCGTGACGGCCGACGCCACCGATGCGCAGCGCCTGCAAGACGAGCTGGCATTTTTTTCGCCCGAGGTGCGTGTGGCCCTGTTCCCCGACTGGGAAACGCTGCCCTACGACACCTTCTCGCCACACCAAGATTTGATCTCTGAGCGCTTGGCCACGCTCTGGCGCATCTACGGTCATGGTGGCCAACGCGACGCCGACGTGGTCCTGATCCCGGCCACCACCGCGCTGTACCGCTTGGCGCCGCCGGCGTTTTTGGCGGCTTACACCTTTGAATTCAAAGTCAAACAACGCTTGAATGAAACGCAGCTCAAGAGCCAACTCACCTTGGCGGGCTATCAACACGTCACGCAGGTGGTCGGCCCCGGCGAATACGCGGTGCGCGGCGGTTTGATTGACCTCTTCCCCATGGGTTCGCTGGTGCCTTACCGCGTCGATTTGTTCGACGACGAAATCGACTCCATCCGCACCTTCGACCCCGACAGCCAACGCAGCCTCTACCCGGTGGCCGAGGTGCGCCTGTTGCCGGGGCGCGAATTCCCCATGGACGACGCGGCGCGGGCGCTGTTTCGCCAGCGCTGGCGCGAACTGCTCGACGGCGACCCCACGCGCAGCCGCATTTACAAAGACATGGGCCATGGCGTGGCCACCGCAGGCATTGAGTACTACCTGCCACTGTTCTTTGAGGCCACGGCCACGGTGTTTGACTACCTGGGCGCAGGGGCCACGGTGGTCTTACACGGCGACTTGGAGCCCGCCTTTCAGCGCTTTTGGCAAGACACACAAGACCGCCACCGTTTGCTCGCGGGTGACCCCGAGCGGCCGGTGCTGCCACCCGAGTCGCTGTTTCTGAGCGCCGAACAGTTCCACACCTTGGCCCAAGCACACCCCGTGCTGGCCTTGCGCAACACGACCGAAGTGTCGGCGCACACCGCTCCTTGGGGGCCTTTACCCAACTTGGCCGTGGTGCGCGGCGCGGCCGACCCGTTGGCGGCGTTTAAGGCCCACACGGCCTACAGCGGTCACCGCGCTTTGGTGCTGGCCGAGAGCGATGGCCGGCGCGAAAGCCTGCTGGACTTTTTGCGCGCCAGCGGCCTAAACCCACCGGTGTTTGACCGGCTCAGCGAATTTTTGAGCAGCGCCGAGCCCATTGGCTTGGCCACCGGTGCGCTCAACGCCGGTTTTGCGTGGCACGAGCAAGGCATTGACCTGGTCACCGAAACCGAGCTGTTCGCCAGCAGCGTGGGCGTGCGCCGACGCCGCAAACAAGAACAGGTCAGCGACGTCGAGGCGCTGATCAAAGACCTCAGTGAGCTCAACGTGGGCGACCCGGTGGTGCACAGCTCGCACGGCATTGGCCGCTACCGCGGCCTCATCAACATGGACATGGGCGAGAAAAACGCCGACGGCACACCCGCCTTGCAAGAATTCTTGCACCTCGAATACGCCGATCAAGCGGTGCTGTACGTGCCGGTGAGCCAGCTCCAACTCATTGGCCGCTACACCGGCGTGGCCGCCGACGAAGCCCCGCTGCACCGCTTGGGCAGCGGCCAATGGGAAAAAGCCAAACGCAAAGCCGCCGAGCAGGTGCGCGACGCCGCCGCCGAACTGCTCAACATCTACGCCCGCCGCGCGGCGCGTGTCGGCCATGCGTTTCGCTACAGCGCACAGGACTACGAAACCTTCGCCAACGACTTCGGCTTTGAAGAAACCGCCGACCAAAAAGCCGCCATCCACGCCGTCATTCAAGACATGATCAGCCCGCGCCCCATGGACCGCTTGGT
>JAABPX010000076.1 GCA_011391745.1 Comamonadaceae bacterium | reverse complement strand
GCCAAACGCTACTACCGCGAGGTCGGCCTCATCAAATAAACCCACCATCAAAACCCACACAAATGGACGCCATGCAACCCAGCCATGAACTCAGCATGACCGTGCTGATGACACCGGAAACCGCCAACTTTGCTGGCAATGTGCACGGCGGGACCATTTTGCGTTTACTCGACCAAGTGGCCTACGCTTGTGCGTCCCGTTACTCAGGCAAATACGTTGTGACACTGAGCGTGGATCAAGTCATTTTTCGTCAAGCCATTCACGTTGGGGAATTGGTGACATTTTTGTCTATGGTCAACCACACCGGATCCACCTCCATGGAGGTGGGCATTAAAGTGTTGGCCGAAAACATACGCACGCAGGAGCAACGACACGTCAACAGCTGTTTTTTCACCATGGTGGCCGTTGACGAATCGGGCAAACCGACCCCAGTTCCAGCATTACAAATCACCACCGCTGAACAAGAGCGCCGGTTCTCAGAGGCACAAGCACGTAAATCTGTGCGCAAAGAAACCGAACAAATGTACCGCTCGGTGCAACACAACACCTCGCGCATCGACCGTACCGCCCCAACCATGAATTCACCACTGAAATAAACATGTCCGACACACACACATCGATGTCGCCGCGACAAGCGGTTTTTTGGATCGCGATTGCGTTCTCCGCCTTTCAACTCACGATGGCGGCGTTTCACCCGCTGTCAAGCCAAGTGATCAGGGCCGTGCACGTGGGTTTTGTGTTGCTGCTGATTTTTGCGCTGTTCCCACCCATGGCCGGACAGGGCGGCTTGGCGGGGCGCATCGGTCGCGCCCTGGGCTGGACCATGGGCTTGGCGGGGTTCGCCACCGGTTTGTATCAGTGGGTGTTCGAGGCCGACCTCACGCTGCGTTCGGGCGAGCTCACCACCGCCGACTGGGTTGTGGGCACACTGGCCATTGTGTTGGTGTTTGAGGCGGCCAGACGTGTGATGGGCTGGGGTTTGCCCCTGATTTGCGCTTTGTTTTTGGCCTACGGCATCTTTGGCCAATACCTGCCAGGCGCATTTGCGCACCGCGGCTACGGTCTGGACCAAATTGTGGGGGTGTTGGGCTTTGGCACAGAAGGCCTGTACGGCACCCCAACGTTTGTGTCGTCGAGCTACATTTTTCTGTTCATTTTGTTCGGATCGTTTTTGGAACAAGCCGGCATGATCCGTTTGTTCAACGATTTCGCCATGGGCACGGTGGGGCACACCCGCGGCGGACCGGCCAAGGTGTCGGTGATTTCATCGGGGCTGATGGGTACCATCAACGGCTCGGGCGTGGCCAATGTGGTCACCACCGGACAATTCACCATTCCGCTCATGAAGCGCTTTGGGTATTCACCCGCCTTTGCCGGCGGCGTGGAGGCCACCGCCAGCATGGGCGGGCAGATCATGCCGCCGGTGATGGGGGCCGTGGCCTTCATCATGGCTGAGACCATCAACGTGCCTTACTTGGCCATCGTGCAAGCGGCCATCATCCCCGCCATTCTGTATTTTGTGACCGCTTTTTGGATGGTGCACTTGGAGGCCGGTCGCAAAGGCTTGGTGGGTTTGCCCAAAGCGGAATGCCCCAACCCATGGACGGCGGTGCGGGAACGCTGGTACTTGCTCATGCCCTTGATGGGCTTGGTGGCGCTGCTGTTTTCGGGCTACACACCCATGTTTTCGGGCACGGTGGGTTTGGGTCTGACGGTGATTCTGATTTTTGGTGCCGCCGTCATGAATGGCGTCAAGGGCACCCCCCTGCGCGTGTTGTTTTGGGTTTTGTTGGGCATGGCTTGCGCGGGGTTTGTCGAATTTGGCGTGAGCACCTTTTTTGCCATCATCGCCCTGCTGTTGGCGCTGACCTACGTCTTGCGCGTCGGTGGTGATGCCCGTGCCACGGCGGTTCGAGCCTTGGTGGAGGGGGCACGGCACGCCCTGCCGGTGGCCATTGCTTGCGCCTTGGTGGGGGTGATCATTGGCGTCATCAACCTGACTGGGGTGGCCGCCGAAATGGGCGGACACATCATCGCGATTGGCCGCGAAAGCCTGTTTTTGGCGCTGTTCTTGACCATGCTCACCTGCTTGGTGCTGGGCATGGGCATTCCGACCATCCCCAACTACATCATCACCAGCTCACTGGCCGCGCCGGTGTTGCTTGAACTCGGTGTGCCGCTGATCGTCTCACACATGTTCGTGTTTTATTTCGGCATCATGGCCGACCTCACGCCTCCCGTGGCCTTGGCGGCGTTTGCCGCGGCACCCATCGCCAAAGAATCGGGCCTCAAAATCAGCTTACAAGCCGTTCGTGTGGCCATGGCCGGTTTCATCGTGCCGTTCATGGCGGTTTACAGCCCCGCGCTGATGCTGCAAACCGGTGACGTGTGGGACACGGTCTGGATCGTCTTCAAAGCCTTGGTGGCGATTGCCATGTGGGGGGCCGGTGCGATTGGCTTTCTGGTCGCTCCGCTCGCTTGGTGGGAGCGTGTGTGGGCCATTGTGGCGGCCAGTTTTTTGGTGGTGGCCTTGCCGCTGACCGATGAAATCGGTCTGGCTGCGGTCGCGGTGTTGGTGATCTGGCACGTTTGGCGCAGCCGCCGCTCTGCGGCCTTGGTGTGACCGCGCTGGGCATTTGCTTGAGCTTGGCCGCGCTCAGCGGACCAAGCGTCTGGGTGCCGGGCGACCGATTCACCTTGGCGTGGACACACAGCATCGAGAAAACCCGTTGGGAGGAAGACTACAGCGTGCAGTGGCGCGGCCAGCCCGCTGCGCCCGTCTTGCTCGCCACCGAGGCCCGTATCCGGGGCTCAGGCGCGGGCATGGAGCCCCCGACCGACGCGGTGCTGCGTGGCGGTTGGTGGCACTACACCCCAGCGGTGCGCCAGCCCACCGAACTGCTGCTGACCCGCTCTGGCTTCACCGCCGATTTTGAACGCTGTGACGCCCAAGGTTGCCGTGCGTTGTCCGACTGGTTGCCCAGCGACGGCGGGGTGACGCTGTTGCGCGCTTGCCAAGCACCGCCGGGCGCTTGAACCAAAGGTATGCTCTGGCCGTGAACTTCGCCCAACTGCTCTTTCCCGATTTTTCGCTCATCGTTTGCGGCTATTTGCTGTGCCGCTACACCGCCTTGGACCGCAAGGTTTGGGAGCCGATTGAAATCTTGGTCTATTACTTTTTGTTTCCGGTCATGCTGTTCTACGCCATGGTCAAGTCGCCCTTGGACTGGGCCAGCACCTCCAGCCTCATGGGCGCGGGGCTGAGCTTGGGGGTGGCGGGTATTGCCCTGTCGTATTCCCTGCCCCATTGGCCGGTGCTGGGCCGACACATCGACCGACGCTTGCACGCGGCGAGCGCACAAATCGGTTTTCGCTTCAACTCCTTTATTGCACTGGCCTTGGCCGACAAGCTGGCGGGCCCTGAGGGTTTGGTGCTGATCGCGGTGCTCATTGGTGTGTGTGTGCCCTTGTTCAACGTCGGCGCAGTTTGGCCCATGGCACGCCACGGCCAAATCGGTTTTCTTCGCGAACTGCGACGCAACCCCCTGATCATTGCCACGGCCAGCGGTTTGGTGGCCAACCTGCTGGGGTTTTCCATGCCCGAGTGGTTGGCACCCACGGTCAACCGCATCGGTCAAGCCTCGTTGGCCATGGGGCTGATGGCCGCCGGTGCGGGCATGCAACTGGGCAGCTTGGCACAGGCCAAAACCTTGGGCGGCTTGGTGTTGGGCATCAAACACCTGGGTATGCCGATCATCGCTGTGGGTGTGGCCATGCTGTTTCGTTTGAGCCCCACACAAACCACCGTCTTGCTGATGTTCTCGGCCTTGCCCACCGCCTCGAGCTGCTACGTGCTGGCCGCGCGCATGGGCCACAACGGCGCGTATGTGGCGGGTTTGGTGACGCTGTCGACCGCCCTGGGTGTGCTCAGTTTGCCTTGGGCGTTGGGGGTACTGGCCCACGGGTGAACACGGCATCGGCTTGGGCCATGGCCCAACGCCGGTGTTCTTGCACCAAGGCGCTGGGGTGATCGGCGCGTTCGCTCAACGCCTGCAAATACACGACTTGGGTTTTCTCATCGACCGCGCTGCGCACCGCATTGCCTAGTGCAATGGCCACGTTGCGCAACCAACGCTCGTGACCAATGCGGCGAATCGCGCTGCCCTCGGTGTGGCGCTCAAAATCGGCCTCGCTCCAGCGCCACACCTCGATCAACTGCGCCTGCGCGATGGGGGTGCGGGCGTCGAAATCGGCCAAGGTGCTGCGCTGCGCGTACTTGTTCCAGGGGCACACCAACTGGCAATCGTCGCAGCCGTAAATGCGGTTGCCCATCAACGGGCGCAGCGACTCGTCGATGGGGCCAGCGTGCTCGATTGTCAGGTAAGAAATGCAGCGCCGCGCATCCAGGCGGTGCGGGGCCACGATGGCACCGGTGGGGCAGGCGGTGATGCACGCGCTGCACTGGCCACAGTGCGCGCTGGTGGGCTCGGTCTCGGGCAGGGCCAAGCTTAGGTAAATTTCCGCCAAGAAAAACACCGATCCCGCCTCGCGGTTGAGCACCAAGGTGTGTTTGCCGCGCCAGCCCTGCCCGCTGCGCGCCGCCAACTCGGCTTCGAGCACCGGCGCGGAGTCACAAAACACCCGCGCCTGCAGTGGGGCCACGGCTTGCGCGATGCGATCGCTCAAGCGCTGCAAGCGCTGGCGCAAGACCTTGTGGTAGTCGCGCCCCCGGGCATAGACCGAGACCACGGCTTGGCCTGGGTCCAGCAAACGGGCGTTTTCGCGATCCAACCAATCGGGTGGGGTGTCGCGTGGCAGATAATCCATGCGCACGGTGAGCACACTGACCGAGCCCGGCACCAGCTCGGCGGGTCGGGCGCGACGCAAGCCGTGGCGCACCATGTAATGCATGTCGCCGTGAAAGCCTTGGGCCAACCAAGCCAATAAGCCAGGCTCGGCGTCGCTCAGGTCAACGCCGCTCACGCCGATTTGAGAAAATCCCAGTTCTGCGGCCCAACCGCGGATGTCTGATAAGAGTGGAGTTTCATGAACAGTCACAGCGCCATTGTAGGAACGCCAGCCCAACCATGGTGCGGCGCATGGCGCGACGAGTCCGACACCGAAGCCTTTGCCAAGCGGCTTGCCCACTGCCCGGCGGTGCGCAACGCCACCATTGCCCTGCACGGCGACCTGGGCGCGGGCAAAACCACCTTCGTGCGCCACCTGCTGCGTGCCTTGGGTGTGAGCGGTCGAATCAAAAGCCCCACCTACGCCGTGGTTGAGCCGCACAGCGCAGTCGATCTGTCCATTTGGCACTTCGACTTCTACCGATTCAGCGATCCGCGCGAATGGGAAGACGCGGGTTTTCGTGAACTCTTTGCCAGCCCAGGACTCAAACTGGTGGAGTGGCCCGAACACGCGGGTGACGCCCTCACGGTGATCGACATGGGTTTGCACATCCAAGCGCACGAAGACGGCTCGCGCCGCCTGCGCGTCATCGCCCACACCGACACGGGCCGTGCCCTTTTGGCCGTTTTGCACGACACACCATGAAGATGCCACTGAAACGTCGAAGCCTGCTCGGGGCCAGCACCTTGGTGTTGCTCTTGGGGCCCCAACACATCGCCCACGGTGCTGAGGTGCTCGCGGTGCGTTTGTGGCCATCGGCCGATTACACGCGCATCACCATCGAGTCCGACAGCCCCCTGAAAACCGAATCGCGCTTTGTGGCCGAGCCGCCGCACATGGAAGTCGATATTGAAGGTTTGGACCTGCTGCCCAGCCTAAGCAGCTTGGTGGGCCAATTGCGCAGCGACGACCCCAACATCGCGGGCCTGCGGGTGAGCCAACACAGCAGCCGAGTGGTTCGCTTGGTGATTGACCTCAAAGGCGCGATCGCGCCCCAAAGTTTCAGCCTGCGCCCCATTGCGCCCTACCAACACCGTTGGGTGCTGGACCTCTACCCCGCCACACCACCCGACCCATTGGCCCAACTCATCGAACAGCGCTTGGCCGATTTGGAGCGCCGGGTGGGCCAAGCGGGCGCGCCACAAGGCCCAGACCCCTTGGGTGATTGGTTGGCGCAGCGCAGCCCATTGCCCAAACCCCCGAGCACCCCCAAGCCAACACCCAGCAAGCCGACCCACCCCGGCGGTGCTTCGATGGGCGAGCGTCTGATTGTGGTGGCCCTTGACCCGGGCCATGGCGGGGAAGACCCGGGCGCCATCGGGCCCGGTGGCACCTTTGAGAAAAACGTGGTGCTGCAAATCGCGCAACGCTTGCGTGAACGCATCAACCACACCCGCGTCAACGGCTTGCCCATGCGCGCCTTCATGACACGCGACGGCGACTTCTTTGTCCCCCTGCACGAACGCGTGCGCAAAGCCCAGCGTGTTCGTGCCGATCTGTTCATCAGCATCCACGCCGATGCCTTTTACAGCCCGCGCCCACAAGGTGCCAGCATTTTTGCCCTCAGCACCCGGGGTGCCAGCAGCGCCGCTGCGCGCTGGATGGCCGACAAAGAAAACGCCTCCGACCAAATCGGCGGCATCAATATCAAGGTCAAAGACAACAACGTCAGGAGTGCACTGATCGATATGAGCACCACCGCACAAATCAACGACAGCCTGAAGGTGGGCCGCGCCATGTTGGGCGAAATGGGCAAGGTGGGCAAACTGCACAAGCCCCGTGTAGAACAAGCCAACTTTGCGGTGCTGCGTGCACCCGACATACCCAGCGTGTTGGTGGAAACCGCCTTCATCAGCAACCCCGACGAAGAACGCCGTTTGCGCAGCACGGCCTACCAGAACCAATTGGCCGATGCCTTGCTGCGCGGCGTGGTGCGTTATTTCACCCAGAACCCACCACTGATTCAGCGGCGCAGCACCTGATCAATTCAGTTGGAAGTAGGCGTACACCGCCGCAGCCAAGGCCACTGTGCCCCAGCCCAGCCACTCCATGAAGGGGCGCAGTTTGGGCTCCATGGCCGGGCCAAAACGGCCCATCAGCCAAGCCACCAAGAAAAAACGCCCACCACGGCCCAAAACGGACGCCAGCACAAAAGGCAGTAGCGGCATGGCCATGCTGCCAGCCGCGATCGTGAACGCCTTGTAGGGAATGGGCGAGAAGCCCGCCAACAGGACGGCCCAGAAACCCCAATCGGCAAACCAAGCCTTGGCCAAATCGATTTTGGAGCCCCAACCCGTTTGCGCCACCCACGGCGTGATGGCATCAATCGCCCAAGCCCCAATGACATAGCCGAACACCCCGCCCGCCACCGAAGTCAGGGTGGTGATGAGGGCCAAACGCAACCACCGCTCGGGCCGAGCCAGACACATCGGCGCGAGCATCACATCCGGTGGGATGGGGAAAAACGAAGACTCCGCAAAGCTCAACCCACCGAGATACCACGGGGCTTTGGGGTGCTGGCTCCAAGCCATCACGCGGTCGTACAGGGCACCAAACAGTTTCACGTCGTTAACCTCAAAGCAAGCCCACTGGGGCGAAGCCCGCATTATCGGGGCTGCCACCTACAATGACCCCATGACTTTTCGCCTGCCCGCGACACCCCCGCCCATCCGCGAGTTGCCCGATGCGCTGATCAGCCAAATCGCCGCTGGTGAGGTGATCGAGCGCCCCGCCTCCGTCGTGCGTGAATTGCTCGACAACGCCCTGGACGCCGGGGCGAGCCAAGTGACCCTGCGTTTGCTCGCGGGCGGCGTGCGCCTGATCGCCCTCGAAGACAACGGCTTAGGCATCCCCAGCACCGAATTGCCCACCGCCCTCAAACGACACGCCACCAGCAAAATTCGCAACCTGCAGGACTTGGAAAACGTGCAGACCATGGGTTTTCGGGGTGAGGCCTTGGCCGCCGTGGCCTCCATCGCCCAGGTCAGCATCGCCTCCCGTTGCGCGTCGGCCAGCGAAGCCCACGGCTGGCTGATCGACGCTCGCAGCGGTGAAATCGGCCCCAGCCCGCGCGAGGTGGGCACCACGGTGGAGGTGCGCGAGCTGTTTTACGCCACGCCAGCGCGACGCAAATTTCTCAAAACCGATGCCACCGAATTGGCGCACTGCGTCGAGGCGGTGCGCCGCCATGCCCTGGCCCGCCCCGATGTGGGCTTTGCCATCTGGCACGAAGGCAAGTTGGTCGCGCAGTGGCGCGCCGTGGATGCGGTGGGTTTGACGGCCTTTCGAGAGCGCTTGGCCGATGTCTTGGGCGAAGACTTTGTGAAAGACAGTGTCACCGTGCAATGGCCCGAGGCGCTCAGCGAACACCCCAGCGGTGTGCAGGTCATTGGCTTGGCCGGCATTCCCGACGCGGCGCGCTCGCGCGGCGACTGGCAGTACGCCTACGTCAACGGCCGTTACGTGCGCGACAAGGTCATTGGCCACGCCGCGCGCAGCGCCTACGAAGACGTGTTGCACGGTCACCGCCAGCCGGTGTATGCGCTCTACATCGGCATTGACCCGACTCGGGTGGACGTCAACGTGCACCCCACCAAAATCGAGGTGCGCTTTCGCGACAGCCGCGAGGTGCACCAAGCCGTTCGCCATGCGGTGGACCAAGCCTTGGCGCAGCCGCGCACCCAAGCCGCGGTCACTGCGGTGCCGCCAACGCCAAGCCATGCGCCCCAACACAGCCAAGCCTTTGGCTCAACACCGAGCCACACAGCCGGCCAAAGCCGCTTGGCTTGGCCCGATAACAGCCCCGCCACCCATGCGTCGGTCAGCGATGTTTTCGCCACTTGGCCCACGCCCGACCCCACGCCCAACAACAACGACTGGCCCTTGGGCCGCGCCTTGGCCCAGTTACATGGGGTCTACATCTTGGCCGAGAACGCACACGGCTTGCTCATCGTCGACATGCACGCCGCGCACGAGCGCATCGTTTACGAACGCTTAAAAGCGCAAATGGACCGCGCCGAGTTGAGCAGCCAGCCCCTGCTGATCCCCGCCACCTTTGCCGCCACCGCCGAAGAAATCGCCACCGCCGAGGGCAACAGTGAGGTGTTGACACAATTGGGTCTGTCCATCTCGGCCTTGTCGGCGCACACCTTGGCCGTGCGTGCCGTGCCCACCAGTTTGGCCCAGGGTGATCCGGTGGCCCTGGCGCGCAGCGTGTTGGCCGAACTCAGCCAACACGAGGCCAGCACCGTGGTGCAGCGTGCGCGCAACGAGCTGCTTGCCACCATGGCCTGCCACGGCGCCGTGCGCGCCAACCGGCGCTTGACGCTGGAAGAAATGAACGCCCTGTTGCGCCAAATGGAGACCACCGATCGTGCCGACCAGTGCAACCACGGCCGACCGACGTGGCGCCAGTTGAGCATGAAAGCCCTAGACGCCTTGTTTTTGCGCGGTCGCTGATGGCTCAGAAGCCCGCCATGTCAAGCCGCTGGGTCGTGCTGTTTTTGTCGCTGCTGCTGGGCTTGCAGCCCGTGGCCACCGATCTGTATCTGCCCACCCTGCCCGCGTTGACGCTGGACTTGGGCGCGAGCCTGTCGCAGGCCCAACTCACACTCACCGCCATGCTCTTGGCTTTTGGCTTTTCTCAATTGGTGTGGGGGCCGGTGTCGGATCGCTGGGGCAGACGCCCGGTGCTCATCCTGGGCATGGGTTTGTTTGCTTTGGCGGCGCTGGGCAGCGTGTGGGCCGCTTCCATTCAAACCTTGATCGCATGGCGCGCGCTGCAAGGCGTGGCCATGGGCGCGGCGGTGATGGGGGCACGCGCCATCGTGCGTGACCTCTACGCACCCGTGGATGCGGCACGCGCCATGTCCAAAGGCCTGACCGGTTTGGGGGTCATTGCCTGCATCACCGCGCCGCTGGGCGGTTGGTTGTCCGACCAATGGGGCTGGCGCATGGCGCTCAGCGCTTTGGCGGTTTTTGCCGCGCTGACTGGCGCCTTATTGGTTTGGCGTTTTCAAGAAACCCTGCGCCAGCGCAACCCCCAAGCCTTGCAGTGGCGCGTGCTGGTCTCCACTTGGCTTGGCATCGCAAGCCACCCCACGTTTTGGGCCTATGCCTTGCTGACCACCGCCTCTTACAGCGGTTTGTTCACGTATTTGGCGGCCTCATCTTTTGTGTTTATTGATGTGCTTCATCAAAGCAAAACCGCCTACGGCTTGTGGATGAGCACCATGTCGCTGGCCTACATTGTGGGCACCTTCGCCTGCCGACGCATGGTCTTGCGCTGGGGGGTTCAGCGCTCGGTGGCGGTCGCTGGTGGTGTGACCTTGCTCAGCGGCGGCACGCTGACGCTGTTGGCTTGGTGGGGCATCCACAGTGTGTGGGCGGTCGTGCTGCCCATGGTTGGCTTTATGTTGGCACACGGCGTGCACCAACCCTGTGGCCAAAGCGGTTCGGTCAGTGCGTTCCCGCAAGCCGCAGGCCAGGCTTCGGCGCTCAGTGGCTTCATCATGATGTTGGCCGCTTTTGGGGTCGGCAGTTGGCTGGGGCTATCGCTCGGCCGTGGGGGCGGTGTGCTGCCACTGACCAATGGCATCGGTTTTTGGAGTCTGTTGATTGCCTTGGCCGCTTGGACGGTGGTGCAGCGCCACGGAAAGCTCCCTCGTACATGAACACACCCGACCTGACTTGTTGGGCCATTGCCGGCCCCACCGCCAGCGGCAAAACCGCCCTTTCATTGGCGATTGCGCGGCGTTGGCCGGTGGAGATCATCAGCGTGGATTCGGCCTTGGTTTACCGAGGCATGGACATTGGCACAGCCAAACCCAGCGCGGCCGAATTGGCGCAAGTCCCGCACCACCTGATCGACATTCGCGATCCCCAGCAGCCCTACAGTGCCGCCGATTTTGTGCGCGATGCCTCGGCCCTGATCCGCGACATTCAAACGCGGGGCCGCATGCCCTTGCTCGTGGGCGGCACCATGCTTTACTTCAAGGCCCTGATCGATGGGCTCGACGACATGCCGACGGCCAACGCACAGGTGCGTGCCGACATCGAAACCCAAGCCCAACACAAAGGATGGCCCGCTTTACACGCCCAACTCATGGCCGTTGACCCCGCCACAGCACAACGCCTGGCACCCAACGACTCGCAGCGCATTGCCAGGGCTTTGGAAGTCTTCGCACTGAGTGGGCGCCCCTTGTCGGTTTGGCACGCCCAGACCAAAACACACACAAGCCCCTTGCGGGCCAACCACCTGATCGCGCTGGAGCCCAGCGAGCGCCCGTGGCTGCACAAGCGAATTGAAGAACGCTTTGCCGCCATGCTCAAGCAGGGATTGGTTGACGAGGTGCGCACCTTGCGTGCCCGTGGCGACCTGCACCCCGACTTACCGTCCATGCGCTGCGTGGGCTATCGCCAATGCTGGGCCATGCTCGACGGCTGCGCGGATCGGCCCCAAGCCAGTGACCTGCAACACCTGCGCGAAATGGGCGTGATCGCCACGCGCCAGTTGGCCAAACGCCAACTCACTTGGCTGCGCAGCATGCCCGAGCGCCAAGTCGTGGCGTGTGATGCCAGCGACGCCACCGCTCAGGCCATACAACTCATGCACAATCGTTTGGACTTCACCGCCTTGGACCAACCGTGAAACAAAGCCCCAACACCCGCACACAAATGGCCGATATCGCGCGACTGGCCGGGGTGTCGGCATCCACCGTGTCACGCGCCCTCAGCGGCCACCCCGCCATTGCCTTGGCGACACGCGAACGCATTGCCGAGTTGGCCCGTTCGTTGAATTACCAAGTCAATGCCGGCGCCGCCAACCTGCGCAAGCGCACGAACCCCACCATTGGCGTGTTGCTGCTCAACGACAACATGCAAGCCATGTCCGACCCCTTCATCTTGAAGCTGCTCGGTCATATCGCCGACGAACTCGACCAACGCGGTATGGCCCTGCTGTTGCGTCGTGCGGCCCCCAACGACCCCAGCAGCATGGCGGCCATGGTCGATAGCGGGCAAGCGGGTGGGCTGATTGTGATTGGTCAAAACAGCCTCAACCAAGACATCAACGCGCTGTTTGCTCGGGGCATTCCCATGGTGGTGTGGGGAGCCAAACTGCCCGACAGCGCCTACCCCGTGGTGGGCAGCGACAACGAACAAGGCGGCTATTTGGCCACACGTCACCTCATTGAGCAAGGCTGTGAACGCATTGCTTACATGGGTGAATACGAACACGCCGAAGCCCACCTGCGCCACCAAGGGTATCTGCGTGCATTGCAAGAAGCGGGGCTGAGCAGTTCAGCCCACTTGCACATCCACGCCAGCTTTGACAGCCGTGGCGCACGTGCGCGTTTTGCCGACTGGCTGCAAGCTGGCCACCGCTTTGATGGCGTGTTTTGCATCAGCGACGTGGCGGCGCTCAGCGCCATCGCCGAACTCACCGACCGTGGCATTCAGGTGCCAGAAGCCGTCAAGGTGGTGGGTTACGACAACATCGAGCTGGGGGCGTACCTTCACCCCACCCTCAGCACCATTGACCAACCCACCCAATTGGCCGCGCAGCATTTGGTTGAGGGCTTGCTGCAACTCATGCAAACCGGTCAAGCGCTCTCGCAACGCCTGCCCACCCGCCTGATTGCGCGGGAAAGCAGCGCCACCAACAAATTGCAATTGTTTGCAATGTAATCTCCTTAAAAGGCCAGTTACCGAAGCGTTACGAGGGTTTTCACCGAATTGCAATCGATTGCAACGGTGCTTAAATTCACTTCGCTCCGGGTGACTGCCCGTCGGTTTTGCACCCCGTGTGCCCAGCCGCTCGGTCACGCTTGGGACAACCTTCTTACACCCTTTCAAGAGAGACACCATGAAACTGTTTGCTCAATCGGGCGTGGCGTTGGCCGCCGCCCTTATCGCCTCTTCCGCCTTGGCCGATGTCAGTTTCGATGCCAACATCGAAACCAACACCACCAAAGTCAGCAAGAAAAAACTCGACAGCGGCGGCCGTGTGGAAATCAACGCGAATGCCGCGCTGGTCAAAAACGGCGACAACTACGTCAACGCCAAAGGCACATTGGAAGTGCCCTTGACAGGCGACAAAATGGGCATCGCCGACGCATGGATCCAGCTTGGCAACAAAACCCTGGATCTGAAATACGGTCGTTTTGAAGCGACCGACCTTTTCCCGCTGGGCAAAGACACCGTCCTGCAAACGGCCAGCGCGGCCATCAGCGGTTACCGCGCCAACACCCTTCGTGGACGTTTCGCCAGCGGTCAAGCCCACGCCGCGGTGGGTGTGAACGCCGCCGAGGGTTTGCGTTTTGAACTGGGCATCGTCTCAGAGCAAGACGCGAGCACCTCGCCAGCAACCAATTCGGGCGTTCGCCCGGTGGTGACCTACAGCACCGGCGCCTTGACCCTACGCTTAGGCATGGAGAGCATCACCAGCAGCGCTGCGGGGGCCAAACGCCAAACCGGTTCGGCCATCAGCGTGGGTTATGCGATCAACAGCAGCACCAGCTTGAACGTCAACGTGGCCAACAACAGCGACACCGACGCGTCGTCCACGGGTCTGAACATGACGGCCGGTGATTTCGGCGCGGGCTACGTTCAAGACAAAAACGGCAAAGCCAAACAAAACACCTTGTACGCGGCTTACAGCTTCCCATTGCTCGGCATTAAAGGGGCCAGCATCACGCCCGCCATCAGCCACTCCAAGGCCGACGGTGTTGACAATGTGAACGCCGTGCGCGTTCGCATGAACTACGCTTTCTGATCGATTCAACTCCAAGGTGAAGCTTAGCGGGCGGGGCTCGCGCCCCGCCCGCCCTTTTTTTTAATCCACACCCAGAGACACACCATGACCACATTTCGCCGCACCCTGATCAAGTCCGCCATCTTGGGCCTGAGCGCCCCCTTGCTGGCCCTGTCCGCCCACGCCGCCACGATCACGATTTCGTGTGGCTCGGTGGGTCAAGATTTCGAGTTTTGCAAGAAACACACCGCTGAATGGGCCAAAAAAACCGGCCACGAAGTCAAGTTGTTCACCATCCCCAACAGCACCACCGACATCTTGGCTTTGTTTCGTCAAATGTTCGCCGCCAAATCGACCGACTTGGACGTGATTAACGTCGATGTGGTTTGGCCCGGTGTCATCAAAGACCATTTGCTCGACCTCAAGCCCTACAGCAAAGGCGCTGAGAAAGCCCATTTCCCCGCCATCGTCGCCAACAACAGCGCCGACGGCAAACTGCTGGCCATGCCTTGGTTCACCGATGCGGGCTTGCTGTTTTACCGCAAAGACTTGGTCGAAAAATACGGTGCTAAAGCCCCTTCCACCTGGGAGGAACTGGCCGTGACCGCCAAGAAAATTCAAGACGGTGAACGCGCGGCAGGCAACAAAGATTTCCAAGGTTTTGTGTTTCAAGCCAAAGCCTATGAAGGC
>JAABPX010000075.1 GCA_011391745.1 Comamonadaceae bacterium | reverse complement strand
TCACTTTTTGTCGGTGCACAAAAACGGTCAAGTGGCCATTGTTCAAACCAAGGGCAACCAAGACTGCCACGTGATTTTGCGCGGTGGAAAAGCGCCCAACTACGACGCGTCCAGCGTGGCCACCGCCGTGGCCGACCTCTCAAGCGCCAAGCTGGCCCCACGCCTTATGGTGGATTGCAGCCACGCCAACAGCAGCAAGCAACACGAAAAACAACTCGATGTGGCGCGCGACATTGCAAACCAAATTCGCGGTGGCTCACGCAGCATTTTTGGCGTCATGATTGAAAGCCATCTACAAGCCGGCGCACAAAAATTCACCCCTGGAAAAGACCGCGTGGATGCCCTGAACTACGGGCAAAGCATCACCGACGCCTGCTTGGGCTGGGACGATTCCTTGGCCGCCTTGGCGGTGTTGTCGCAAGCGGTGATCGCCGCCCGCGCCTGAGTCTTGGGGGCTTAAGCCGTCGAGTTATTGGGCCAATGTCTTGAGCAGCTTGGCGTGAATGCCGCCAAAGCC
>JAABPX010000074.1 GCA_011391745.1 Comamonadaceae bacterium | reverse complement strand
TGGAGGTTCACAAACAAGCCAACGGCGTGCTGACCTTGCAGGCCAAAGCGCCCGAGGGCCTGGAAGCTTTTGCTGGCTGTTTGCCACCGCCGCCCAAAGCGCTCAGCGTGGACGAGATGAACACGATCATCGCCAGCGGCTGGGCGGCTCAACCATGAAGGTCACGCTCGATACCAATGTTTTGGTGCGGCTTGCCACGCAGGACGACCCGACCCAAGCCGCCTTGGCTTTGACGGTGCTCAGGTTTGCAAGGCCAACCGAGACAGCAGTTTGGCGTGAATGCCGCCAAAGCCACCGTTGCTCATGCACACAATGTGGTCGCCCGCTTGGGCTTGGGCGCTCACTTGTTCAACCAAGGCGTCGATGGTGGCGGCCACGCTGGCCCGCTGGCCCATGGGTGCCAAGGCTTGTGTGGCGTCCCAGTCCAAGCCACCGCTGTGGCAAAACGCCAAATCGGCGGACGCCAAGCTCCACGGCAGTTGCGACTTCATGGTCCCGAGTTTCATGGTGTTGCTGCGCGGCTCAAACACCGCCAAAATGCGCCCCTGCGACCCAATGCGTTGGCGCAAACCGTCTAGGGTGGTGCGCAAGGCGGTGGGGTGGTGGGCAAAGTCGTCGTAGACCGTGATGCTGCCGCCCGCGCGCGACACCGTACCGCTGACCTCCATGCGTCGGCGCACGTTCTGAAACTGCCCCAAAGCCTCGGCCGCCAAGGCCGGTGCCACGCCCACGTGATCGGCGGCGGCCATCGCCGCCAAGGCGTTGAGCTGGTTGTGTGCGCCGCTGAGCGCCCAGCGCACACGCGCCACGGTTTGGTTGGACTGCAGAACGGCAAAGTCGTGCGCTTCGCCCTCGGCGCGAAAGTCGCTCACCGCCGAACCAAAGGTGCGTAAGGTGCTCCACAGGCCTTGGTGAAGCACGCGGTCAACGCTTTCTTCCAAACCATTGGCCACCACACGGCCACTGCCGGGCACCGTGCGCAGCAGGTGGTGAAATTGGCGCTCGATGGCGGCGAGGTTGTCAAAAATATCGGCGTGGTCGAACTCAAGGTTGTTGATGATGGCCGTGCGCGGGCGGTAATGCACGAATTTGCTGCGTTTGTCGAAGAAGGCGGTGTCGTACTCGTCGGCTTCAATGACAAACAGCGGCCGGCCCTGGGCTGGGCCTGCGCTCTGCTCCGTGTCCCCCGCCCGCTTCGCGGGCTCCTCCTTTACCTGCGCAGAGCGCAGGCCCAGCCCAGTGCTGTCCTTGTCTCCCAGACGCGCCGACACGCCAAAATTCAAGGGCACCCCCCCCACCAAGAAACCGGGTTGCAGACCCGCGTATTCCAAGATCCAGGTCAGCATGGCCGTGGTCGTGGTTTTGCCGTGTGTGCCAGCCACCGCCATCACGTGACGGCCTTGCAACACGTGTTCGCTCAACCACTGCGGCCCGCTGGTGTAAGCGGCACCGGATTCCAAGATGGCTTCCATCAAGGGGTAGCGCGGCGAGCCGTCGGGCATACGGGCCCGGCTCACCACATTGCCCACCACAAACAGGTCGGGTTTGAGCCCGAGTTGATCGGCGCTGTAACCCTCAATCAGTTCGATGCCCAAGGCCCGCAGCTGATCGCTCATGGGCGGGTAGACCCCTGTGTCGCAACCCGTGACGCGGTGGCCAGCTTCGCGGGCCAGCGCCGCCAATCCGCCCATGAAGGTGCCGCAAATCCCCAAAATATGTATGTGCATGGCCTCGATTCTAGAGGTCGGCGCAGGCCACGGTGTCCGTGCACAATAGCCGCATGCATTTTGGTCACCTCAACCCAGAAGACAGCACCCGGGCCTTGGCCGCATCAGCGGCCCAAGCGGTGGTGGACGAGGGCTTGACCATGGCAGCGGCCAAACAACGCGCTGCTGAGCAATTGGGGCTGCGTGGCCGCATTGTGTGGCCCGACGAAGCCATGCTCGACGCGGCGGTTCGTGAACACATCGCCATTTTTTGCCCCGACGAGCAAGCCGAGGCTTTGCGGGGCCTGCGCCGTTTGGCCCTGCGCTGGATGGTGCGCTTGGCCGAATTTTCGCCCCACGTCAGCGGTGCGGTTTGGCACGGCACCGCCACATGGCACAGCGACGTGTTCCTACAACTGTTCTGCGAAGACCCCAAGGCCGCCGAATGGGCTTTGTTGGAGCGGCGCGTGGTGTTTCACCCCGGTACCGCCAAAGGTTGGCTGGGCTCCCCCGTGCCAGTGCTCACCGTGCGCGAGACTTGCCCCGATTCGGGTGAGCCGGTCTTGGTTCACCTGATGGTTCACGACCGCGATGATGTGCGAGGGGCCCTCAAACCCGACACCATGGGCCGTGTGCCCAGGGGCGATGCCGCCGCTTTACAACACCGAATGGAGAACCTTGGGTCATGAACGAACAACAACGGCGGCGTTGGATGTGGGGTGTGGCCGGCTTGGCCGCCGCCGCCGGCGCGGGGGTGTCTTGGTGGCGTTGGTTGCCTTCGGCGGTGTCGGCCGACGCTTTGCCCGATTGGTGGGCGGCTCGCTACGAAACGCCCAATGGGCAGTCGTTGGCCATGGCGGACTTTCTCGGCCAACCCTTGCTGGTCAATTTTTGGGCCACTTGGTGCCCCCCGTGCATTGAAGAGATGCCCTTGCTCGATGCGTTTTACCGAACCCACCAAGCCGCGGGTTGGCGGGTGCTTGGCTTGGCGGTTGACCAGGTGGACCCGGTGCGCGCTTTTTTGGTCCGTACGCCCATGGGCTTTCCGATTGGCATGGCGGGGCTGTCTGGCGTGGCGTTGAGCCGAACCTTGGGTAACGCCACAGGGGGGCTGCCCTTCACCGTGGTGTTCTCCCCCAAAGGGGAGGTGGTTCACCGACACATTGGAAAACTCTCAGCGGCGGATCTGGCCCAGATCGCCGGCTTGATGCCTTGAACAGCTGTTAAGTTTTCTGATTTTGATGGCTAAATTCAATAAAACCATCAAAAATTAATTCCCTTTGTTGCTTGTCGTGTGTTTTTTTGCGGTCAAAGAACGTGGTCTTTGCGGTAAACTGCCCACCACCTTGGGTGCAAGGGTTCGTTTCAACTGCTTGGTTTTGGGCGAACATGGCACTCAATTGACAGCAATTTATTGGAGAAGCTATGGACTTGCGAAAACTGAAGACCTTGATTGATTTGGTGTCCGAATCCAACGTGTCCGAACTGGAAATCACCGAGGCCGAAGGCAAGGTCCGCATTGTCAAAAGCATGCCCACCGGCATGGTGCCCGCCCCCGTCACCTACGCCATGGCACCCAGCCCGGCGGCCAGCGCGCCCGCCCCCTTGGTTGACACCGGTGCAGCGCCTGCACCAGTTGAGCCAGCTGGTCATGCTGTGACATCGCCCATGGTCGGCACCTTCTATCGTTCGGCAAGCCCGGGTGCCAAAGCCTTTGTGGAAGTCGGCGACACGGTCAAAGTGGGTCAAACCGTTTGTATTGTGGAGGCCATGAAAATCCTCAACGAAATCGAATCCGACCAGTCAGGCGTGGTGAAACAAATCCTGATCGACAACGGCCAAGCGGTCGAATACGGTCAGCCCCTGCTGATCATCGAATAAGCGACCCGACCATGTTCAAGAAAATCTTGATCGCCAACCGCGGCGAAATTGCCTTGCGCATCCAACGTGCGTGCAAGGAAATGGGCATTAAAGCGGTGGTGGTGTATTCCGAAGCCGATCGAGACGCGAAGTACGTCAAGCTCGCCGACGAAGCGGTCTGCATTGGCCCAGCACCGTCCTCCCACAGTTACCTCAGCATGCCGGCCATTATTTCGGCGGCCGAGGTGACCGACGCCGAAGCCATTCACCCGGGCTATGGGTTTTTGAGCGAAAACGCCGACTTTGCTGAGCGCGTTGAAAAAAGCGGTTTCACCTTTATTGGCCCCACCCCCGAATCGATTCGTTTGATGGGCGATAAGGTCTCGGCCAAACAAGCCATGATCCGGGCGGGCGTGCCCTGCGTGCCCGGCTCCGAAGGGGCTTTGCCCGATGATCCGGCGGTGATCAAACGCACGGCCAAGGCCGTCGGTTACCCCGTCATCATCAAGGCCGCGGGTGGCGGTGGCGGTCGTGGCATGCGCGTGGTGCACACCGAAGCGGCTTTGCTGCACGCGGTGCAAACCACCAAGGCCGAAGCCGGTTCGGCCTTCGGCAACCCCGAGGTGTACATGGAGAAGTTTCTCCAAAACCCTCGGCACATCGAAATTCAGGTGTTGGCCGATCAATACAAAAACGCGGTGTACTTGGGTGAGCGCGATTGCTCCATGCAGCGTCGCCACCAAAAAGTCATCGAAGAAGCTCCAGCGCCCGGTATTGCCCGCAAATTGATTGAAAAAATTGGTGAGCGTTGTGCGGCGGCCTGCAAAAAAATCGGGTATCGCGGCGCAGGGACGTTTGAGTTCTTGTTTGAAAACGGCGAGTTCTATTTCATTGAAATGAACACCCGGGTTCAAGTGGAGCACCCGGTGACGGAGTGGATCAGCGGCGTGGACATCGTGCGCACACAAATCGCGGTGGCCGCGGGTGAACGTTTGCCGTTTACGCAAAAGCAAATCGAGTTGCGCGGTCACGCCATTGAGTGCCGCATCAACGCCGAAGACGCTTACAAATTCACGCCATCGCCTGGTCGCATCACGTCTTGGCACATGCCCGGCGGCCCTGGTGTTCGCGTGGATTCCCACGCCTACACCAACTACTTCGTGCCTTCCAACTACGACTCCATGATTGGCAAGCTGATCGTCTACGGCGACACCCGTGAGCAAGCCTTGGCTCGCATGCGCACAGCTTTGTCCGAAACGGTCATCGAAGGCATCAATACCAACATTCCTTTGCATCGCGAGATCATGGTGGATGCCAGCTTTGTGGCTGGTGGCACCAACATTCACTACTTGGAAGAGTGGTTGAGCCAGCGTGAGCGTTGAGCCATGGCCTTGTTTGAACTGGTCTTGATGGTGCCCGAGGCGGCGGTGGAGACCGTCGGTGAGGCCTTGGACGCGCTTGATGCCCTGAGTGTGTCGGTGGAAGACGCCGATGCGATGACCGACGCCGAAACCGCTTTGTTTGGCGAGCCCGGCATGCCTGCGCCCAAAGAAGGCTGGTGCCGTTCGCGCATCGTCGGTTTGTTTGCTACCGAGGGGGTGGCCCGCGAAGCCTCAGATTTGCTGGCCGCCCAAGATTTTTTTGCTGGGTGTGCGGTGGTGGGCATCAACAACGTGCCCGAGCAAGATTGGGTTCGCTTAACCCAGTCGCAGTTTGAGCCCGTGCCCATCACCGACGATTTCTGGATTGTGCCGAGCTGGCACGAGCCGCCAGCGGGTGCACAGCACGTCATTCGTTTGGACCCGGGTCTGGCGTTTGGCACCGGTACCCACCCAACCACCCGCATGTGCTTGCGTTGGATCGCCGCGCAAGCACTCAAGGGTCAACGTGTGCTGGATTACGGTTGTGGTTCCGGTATCTTGGCCATTGGTGCCGCACGCATGGGGTCCAGCGACGTGACGGCGGTGGACATTGATCCAGCCGCGGTGGCGGCCACCGAGATCAACGCACACACCAACCACGTCAGCTTGCGCAGCGGTTTGCCCGATTTGGCCAGTGGAACGTACAACGTGGTCGTGGCCAACATCTTGGCCACGCCCCTCAAGGTGTTGGCCCCGTTGTTGTGTGCGCACGTGGCCGTTGGCGGACATTTGGTTTTGGCTGGCATTTTGTCGCGCCAAGCGACGGCGTTGCAAGAAGCTTACGCACCTTGGTTGCGTTTGACAGTGGCCGATGAGCAAGAGGGTTGGGTGCTCATGACCGCACAACGGCGGTGAGGCCAATCGCCCTGCAATAATCGAGGCATGAGTTTCATCACCCGTTGCCCCGCTTGTGCCACCTCCTTCAAGGTGGCGGCAGAGCAGTTGAGCGTTTCCCAAGGTTGGGTGCGCTGCGGGCACTGTGCCGAGATTTTTGACGCCAACCAAGACATCAAGCCTTGGATACCTGCGCCACCGGTATTGACCTCGGTGGTGGAGGAATGGTCTCGCCCGCCAGACATCCCCTTAAACGAACCAGAACCGCTTTTACCGCTGGACATGCCGTCGGTTGACAACGACGACCTGCTCAATGCCGTGCCCGATCCAGAGCCGCGCTTTGTGCAGCAGGCCAAACGACAAGCCTTTTGGTCGTCTACCACCGTGCGCGCGGCATTGTGGGTGGCGGTGGTGCTGTGTGTTTTGGCTTTGCTTGTTCAATGGGTCGTGCACGATCGTCACCGACTGGCGGCCTGGCAACCAAGCCTTCAACCCGTGCTGGTGTCATTGTGTCGACCACTGGGGTGTTCTGTTGAACCGGTACAGCAACTCAAAGCGGTGGTGATTGAGAGTTCGGCCTTGGTCCATTTGTTGGGGCAATTGCATGCGTTGGATGTGGTTTTGAAAAACACCCAAGCATGGCCCGTGGCTGCTCCATCCTTGGAGTTGAGCCTGACCGATGGTCAGGACCGCGTGCTGGCTCGGCGTGTGCTGTTGGCGAAAGACTGGCCAGATGCACCGTCGGTTTTGGCAGCCGGTCAGACGTGGCCCGTGAAACTGCGTTTGTCGATCGCCTTGCCCCCCAATCAAGTCATGGCCGGTTATAGGGTCACGTTGTTTTATCCATAAAAAAAGCCCAACACTTGCGTGCTGGGCTATTCACCACCCAAAGGTGGACTGAAGCTTCAACCCTCAGGGCTTGGTGGACGTTGGAAACGGCCAAGCGGCTTGGGGGGTCAACTTCGTTTGAGCCGCAGGCGCAGCAGGGGCAGCCGGCTTTTTAGCCGGCAGTGCTTTTTTTGCTGGTGCCGCTTTCTTCACGACAGCTTTCTTGGCCGCAGGCTTTTTGACAGCCGCTTTTTTCACGACGGGCTTTTTCGCTGCAACGGCCTTCTTCACGACGGCTTTTTTGGCTGCAGGCTTTTTGGCCGCCGCTTTTTTCACGACGGGCTTTTTCGCTGCAACGGCCTTCTTCACGACGGCTTTTTTGGCTGCAGGCTTTTTCGCTGCTGGCTTTTTGGCCACAACCGCTTTTTTCACAACGGCTTTTTTGGCTGCTGGTTTTTTGACGGCGGGCTTCTTCGCTGCTGGCTTTTTGGCCGCAACAACTTTCTTCACGGCTGCTTTTTTTGCAGCGGGTTTCTTCTTGGCCGGAGCGGCCTTTTTCGCAGTTGCCATTTTGTTCTCCTTGATCAAGTTGCAAAGAGCGCTGGATCCTTTGGACCAAGCGATTCAGCGCCTTGCAGTCGTGTGAATGCATCCACGTCAGACTGCAAAGGGTTGAATTCCGTAAAAAAACCCTGCCCCCCACGCCGAAGCGCAGAGAGCAGGGTTTTAAAAGAGAGTGTCATGTGCGGTGTTTTCAGGACTCAATCCCAAGACAGGGCACCACCCGTTTGGTATTCGATCACACGGGTTTCAAAGAAATTACGTTCCTTTTTCAGGTCAATCATTTCACTCATCCATGGAAATGGATTTTCTTCGTGGGGAAATAAAGCCTCAAGACCAATCTGTGTGGCGCGGCGATTTGCAATATAACGCAAATACCCTTTGAACATGGAGGCATTCATGCCCAACACACCGCGTGGCATGGTGTCTTCGGCGTACTGGTATTCAAGTTCGACGGCTTTAAGAAAGAGGTCTTTGATTTCGGCTTTGAACTCAGCGGTCCACAACATGGGGTTTTCGTGCTTGATGGCATTGATCAAGTCGATACCAAAATTGCAGTGCATGGATTCGTCGCGCAAAATGTATTGGTATTGTTCGGCGGCACCGGTCATTTTGTTTTGACGGCCCAGCGCCAAGATCTGCGTGAAGCCCACGTAGAAAAACAAACCTTCCATCAAGCAGGCAAAAACGATCAGGCTCTTAAGCAAGGTTTGATCGGTTTCTGGCGTGCCGGTCTTGAAGTGGGGATCCATGATGGCATCGATGAACGGCAACAAAAATTCGTCTTTGTTGCGAATCGAAGGCACTTCCAAATAGGCGTTGAAGATTTCGCCTTCATCCAAGCCCAAGGACTCGACGATGTATTGGTAGGCGTGGGTGTGAATCGCTTCTTCAAAGGCTTGGCGCAACAAAAATTGACGGCACTCAGGTGCGGTGATGTGCCGGTAGGTGCCCAAGGTGATGTTGTTGGCCGCCAGCGAATCGGCGGTGGTGAAAAACCCCAGGTTGCGTTTGACGATGCGCCGTTCGTCATCGGTCAAGCCATTGGGGTCTTTCCACAGCGCGATGTCGCGGCTCATGTTGACCTCTTGCGGCATCCAGTGGTTGGCGCAAGTGGCCAAGTACTTTTCCCAAGCCCATTTGTATTTAAAGGGGACGAGTTGGTTAACGTCGGTCTGACCGTTGATGATGCGTTTGTCGGCCGCATTGACGCGCTTGGGTGTGACGGTCGGTGCCTCAGGCTGAACGGCCTTGGCGCTGGCGAGCTTGACAGAAGCGGGGGTGGTGTTTTCTTCCCAAGTCAACATATGTAATTCCAATGCTGTGAATTATGTGAGTGCCGGTGCGAAATGCAAAGCAACTGCGTGTTTTGTCTGAGCAATGTGTTGTGATGCAACATCGAATTTATTGGCAAGCTTCGCAACCGGGATCATCGATTGCGCAAAACTTGATGTCGGTGGCCGCTTCGATCGGCGCTGCAGCCAGTGCGGGTGACGCGGATGACACTGCGTTGAGTTGACCCGTGCGACCAGTCGATTTCTCGATTTGGGTGGCGCTGGTGGTGCGCAAGTAGTAGGTGGTTTTGAGACCGCGCAACCAAGCCAGTTTGTAGGTTTCGTCGAGCTTCTTGCCCGATGCGCCGGCCATGTAAATGTTCAAGCTTTGCGCTTGATCGATCCATTTTTGTCGACGTGCCGCGGCTTCAACCAACCAATGGGTGTCAATTTCAAACGCGGTGGCGTAGAGGTCTTTGATGTCGGCGGGCACACGGTCAATGGCACGCAGCGATCCATCAAAATGTTTGAGGTCCATGACCATCACGTCGTCCCACAAACCCAAGCGTTTGAGGTCTTTGACCAAGTGCCCGTTGATGACGGTGAACTCGCCCGAGAGGTTGGACTTGACCGAGAGGTTGCCAAAGCTCGGTTCAATCGAAGCGTCCACGCCGATGATGTTGGAGATGGTTGCGGTCGGAGCGATGGCCACGCAATTGGAATTGCGCATGCCGTCGGCAGCGATTTTTTGGCGCAAGGCTTCCCAATCCAAAGTGGCGCTGCGGTCGACTTCCACGTAACCGCCGCGTTCTTTGGCCAAGAGGTCGAGCGAGTCCAAAGGCAAAATGCCTTTGTCCCACAAGGAGCCTTTGTAGCTGGAATAGGTGCCACGCTCTTTGGCCAGTTCGGTGGACGCCCAGTAGGCGTAATAGCACACCGCTTCCATGGAGCGGTCGGCGAAGTCCACCGCAGCGTTGGAGGCATAAGACACGCGAAGTTGATACAGCGCGTCTTGAAAGCCCATGATGCCCAAGCCCACCGGGCGGTGGCGCAGGTTGGAGTCGCGGGCCTTTTTGACGGCGTAGTAGTTGATGTCGATCACGTTGTCGAGCATGCGCATGGCCGTCTTGATGGTGCGCTTGAGTTTGTCGTGGTCGATTTCTTTGCCGTTTGCCCCGTCTTTGAGGTGCTGCGCCAAGTTGATCGAACCGAGGTTACAGACAGCGGTCTCGGTATCGCTGGTGTTGAGGGTGATCTCGGTGCACAGATTGGAGCTGTGCACGACACCGGCGTGTTGTTGTGGGCTGCGCACGTTACAAGCATCCTTGAAGGTGATCCAAGGGTGGCCTGTTTCAAACAGCATCGAGAGCATCTTGCGCCACAGATCGGTGGCCGCCACTTGGCGTGAGGGCTTGATTTCGCCGCGCAGGGCTTTTTCTTCGTACACCAAATACGCTTTTTCGAAGGCGTTGCCAAAGAGGTCGTGCAGGTCGGGCACATCGTTGGGCGAGAACAGGGTCCATGGGCCTTTTTCCATCACACGTTTCATGAACAGGTCGGGGATCCAATTGGCCGTGTTCATGTCGTGGGTGCGGCGGCGGTCGTCGCCGGTGTTCTTGCGCAGCTCCAGAAACTCTTCGATGTCCAAGTGCCAAGTTTCCAAATAGGTGCACACGGCACCTTTGCGCTTGCCGCCTTGGTTCACCGCCACAGCGGTGTCGTTCACCACCTTGAGGAAAGGCACCACGCCCTGAGACTCGCCGTTGGTGCCTTTGATGTGGGCACCCAAAGCGCGCACGCGCGTCCAGTCGTTGCCCAAGCCGCCCGCAAATTTGGAGAGCAACGCGTTTTCTTTGATGGATTCGTAAATGCCATCCAAGTCATCTGGCACAGTCGTCAAGTAGCAGCTCGAAAGCTGGCTGCGCAAGGTGCCGCTGTTGAACAGCGTTGGGGTCGAGGACATGAAGTCGAAGCTTGAAAGCACTTCATAGAACTCGATGGCGCGCGCCTCTCGGTCCACTTCATTGAGCGACAAACCCATGGCCACGCGCATGAAGAAGATTTGGGGCAACTCGATGCGGCTTTTGCGCACGTGCAAGAAATAACGGTCGTACAGGGTTTGCAGACCGATGAAGTCCATTTGCAGGTCGCGCTCGGGTTTGAGTGCGGCGGCCAAGCGGGGCAGGTCGAATTGCAAGAGCCTTTCGTCGAGCAATTGGTTTTCAACCCCCTTCTTGATGCTTTGGGGGAAGAAGTCGGCGTAGCGGGTGCCCATTTGATCGGCGGGTATTTCCTCGCCCAACACTTCTTTGACCACGGTGTGCAACAACAAACGGGCCGTGGCGTAGCTGTAATCGGGGTCTTTTTCGATTTGGGTGCGTGCGGCCAAAACGGCGGCTTTGTAAACCTCTTCGATGGGGACGCCGTCGTAGAGGTTGCGCATCGTCTCTGAGACGATGGGTTCGGGTTTGACGTCGGGGCTCAGCCCACTGCACGCTTGGCGAATCAAAGTCTCTAAGCCCGCCAAATTCAAGGGTTGGCGTTGACCGCGCTCGGTCACGAACAGGCTCGGAGCGGGGGGGCTGGCGGTGGCGTTGCTTTGCTGGGCGCGCTCTTGGGCGCGGCGCTCGCGGTAGAGCACATAAGCGCGGGCCACTTCGTGGTGTCCGCTGCGCATGAGCCCAAGTTCAACTTGGTCTTGCACGTCTTCAATGTGGAAGGTGCCGCCGCTGGGGCGCGAGCGCATCAAGGCGCGCACCACGTTTTGGGTCAGGGTGTCGACATCTTCGCGCACACTGGCCGACGCTGCGCCTTGTGTGCCATGCACGGCCAAGAAGGCCTTCATCAGGGCCACGGCAATTTTGCTGGGCTCAAACGAGACCACCGCACCGTTGCGTCGAATGATTTGGTGGTGTGCAAACGCGGCGGTGTTGCTCAAAACCAAGGGTTCGTTGGGTGTGTTCAGGATGGTTCCCAAGGCGCTTGGGCCGGTGGTCATGGTGCTGGTTTGCATGTGTTTTCCTCTGAAATTTGTTCTGTTTGGACCGCGAATGGGCCGCTTGAGCGGGGCTCAATCGTGCTTGGGCGAAAATTCGATTAAACACCACATCTGGTGTTTGGAGACCATTCTAACCACTACATCTAGTGTTTTGAATGTTTCGCGTGTGCGCCGTGCCTCAGAAGACCCCGGGGTGCACAGCACGCTGGGCGGCAGCGCCAAGCGATGCGGGAAAACACCGATTTGGCCAAGCCAATTGCTGTTGCAAAAACCCCCAATCGAAACCCGGCCCCGGGTCTTGTTTTCGTCCCGGTGCAATGTGTTCATGTCCCGCGATGTCCGCCACGGGGTAACGTTGGCGCAGGTCTTGGCACAGGTGCACCAAGGCGCTGTATTGCCCGGGCTCAAAGGGCAAGCCCTCCAAACCTTCGAGCTCAATGCCCACGGAGTGGTCGTTGCAGCCCTCCCGGCCGCGCCAGTTCGAACGCCCAGCGTGCCAAGCCCGGGCATCGGCGTCGACAAACTGCACCACTTCGCCATCGCGACGAATGAAAAAATGGCTGGAGACTTCGGCACCACGGATCGACTGGAAGTAGGGGTGAGCGTCCCAGTCGAGCCGGTTGGTGAACAGGGCTTCGACGTGCGGTGTGCCGTACTCACCCGGGGGCAAGCTGATGGAATGGATCACCACCAAGTCAATGGCCGTGCCTTCGGGCCGGGGGCCAAAATTTGGAGAGTCGCAACGGCGGGCGTGTCGCCACCAGCCGCCTTGCCAGACCGTTGGCTCATGGGCGGACATGGCGATCGCGGTGGTCGGCGTTGCAAAAAAAAGCGCCATCAAGCGCCAAGGCGTCGGTTTGTGGCAAGTGCGTGCCGCAATGGGCGCAGGCGACCATGACCATGGGGACGGCAGGGTCACGTCGAGGGCGTTCTTGCGCTGCCTGCTCGGCGATTCGCGCTCGCCGCCACAACTGGTAACCCACCCACACCACCACCAACACCAAGATGTATTTCATGACAAACGCTGCAACAAAACTTCCAGCACAAACCGAGAGCCCACATAACCCAGTAACAACAGGCCTGCGGCCACGTACAAGGTGCGAACCGCCAGTCGGCCTCGCCAACCCCAACGCCAACGACCCCACAACAACACACCCATCGTCACCCACGACAGCAAGGTGAACAGGGTTTTGTGGCTCCAGACCAAGCTGGTTTCCATACCCGCCGAAAACACGCCGCCGGCAAGCACCGTGGCGCTGAGCAAGACAAAGCCCATGCCCACGAAACGAAAGGTCATGCGTTCCAAGGTCAACAAAGGCATGCCGTCTGCATCGGCCTTGCCTTGCCGGATGCGCCGCTCAGTGCGTTGCAACCACATGGCGTGCGCCACGGCGGCAGCGATCAACCCATACGCCGCAAAACCCAAGGCCCAATGCAAAGGCAACCAAGGCGAACTCAGGTGTGGATGAATGGTGCCTGGCAGTTGTTCGGCCAGCAGCACCGCACCGGCCCCCAAACCGGCCACCGTCCAACGAAGCGCCGCTTGGGTGTGCAAACGGGTTTCGAGCGCAAAGACACAAAACACCCACCACACGGTGACCGACAAAGCCAAAGCAAAGCCAAAGGTGGGCGGCTCGGCGGTGAAGTGTCGGTGCAACACGGTCAGGTGCAGCAGTCCCACCAACAGCAAGGCCCAGCGGCTCAATCCCGTCGACAAACGGGGCTGGCCCCAAGCCCAAGCGGCATAAGCCAGTACCACCGCGAAGGGCAGTGCGTGCGTCGGCGTGGAGGCTAAAATCATTTGCACAGTTTAACGGCCCTCAAGGCCCCTCACGAACCGAGACCCGACCCGATGGCATCAGCCCTCTCCGAACGCCTATCTGGCATCGTCAAAACCCTGCGCGGCCAAGCCCGCATCACCGAAGACAACGTGGCCGAGATGTTGCGCGAGGTCCGCGTGGCCTTGTTAGAGGCCGACGTGGCACTGCCGGTGGTGCGCGACTTCATCGCCCGCATCAAAGAAAAAGCCTTGGGCCAAGCGGTGGTGGGCTCGCTCACCCCCGGCCAAGTTTTGGTGAGCATCGTCAACCGCGAACTCGCCGCCACCATGGGCGAAGGCGTGGCCGACATCAACTTGGCGGCCCAGCCACCGGCGGTCATCTTGATGGCGGGTTTACAAGGTGCTGGTAAAACCACCACCACCGCCAAGCTGGCCAAGCACCTCATTGAGAAGCGCAAGAAGAAGGTGCTCACCGTCTCGGGCGACGTGTACCGCCCCGCGGCCATCGAACAGCTCAAGACCGTGACCGCCCAAGCCGGTGCCCAGTGGTTCCCCAGCTCGCCCGACCAAAAGCCCGCCGACATCGCACGCGC
>JAABPX010000073.1 GCA_011391745.1 Comamonadaceae bacterium | reverse complement strand
ATGCGGCATTTGGCCGAGCAGGGCATCCCGGTGCCCAAACCGGCGGTCGATGCGCACGGCGAAATTCTGCATCGCTTGTGCAACAAACCCGCCGCGGTGGTGAACCGATTAACGGGGCGCAGCGAGTTGGCCCCCAGCCCCGAGCATTGCCGCGCCGTGGGTGACATGCTCGCTCGCATGCACTTGGCGGGCCGTGGCTTTGAACGCAGCCAGCCCAATTTGCGGGGCTTGGCTTGGTGGAACGACACCGTGCCCGTGGTGTTGCCTTTTTTGAACCCCGAACAAAGCCAGCTCATCAGCGCCGAGTTGGCCTACCAAAACCACGTGGCCAGCGGCTCGCTCTACGCCGCCTTGCCCCAAGGCCCGATCCACGCCGACCTGTTTCGCGACAACGTCATGTTCGACGGTCACACCTTAACGGGGTTTTTCGATTTTTACTTCGCGGGTTGCGACACTTGGCTGTTTGACATTGCCGTGTGTCTCAACGATTGGTGCATTGAACACCGCAGCGACGCGCTCGACGGACAAGCCCGAATGGACTGCACGCAAGCCTTTATGCAGGCGTATCAGTCGGTGCGCCCACTGAGCGCCGCCGAGCGCCAGCTCATGCCCGCCATGCTGCGCGCCGGTGCGCTGCGCTTTTGGCTCTCGCGTTTGTGGGACTTTCACCTCCCACGCGAAGCCAGCATGCTCCAAGCCCACGACCCCACCCACTTTGAGCGGGTGCTGCGCCAGCGCATTGCACACGCCCACCAAATGGCCGCCTCGGCCCTGTCCACCGCACCAACAAACCCAACATGAAACTCAATATCGTCCCTCCCCGCCAAGGCCTGTTGTGGGTGCGCATGGGGCTCAGCACCTTTTGGCGTCAACCCCTGGCCATGGCTGGCTTGTTTTTTATGTACATGGCCTCGGTCACCGTGCTGAGTTTGGTGCCTGTGCTGGGCATCGGCTTGTCTTTGGTGCTGCTGCCCGCCGCCACCTTGGGGCTGATGGCCGCCACACGGGAAGCCGACCAAGGCCGTTTTCCCATGCCCTTGATGCTCATCAGCGCCTTTCGCCAAGGCAGTGGCAACACCCGCGCCATGCTGGTGCTGGGAGCGATGTATGCGGTTGCGCTGCTCAGCGTGATGGGCTTCTCGGCCCTGTTTGACGATGGGCAGTTTGCCCGCCTGTATTTGGGCGGTGGTCTGCCCAGCGAGGCCGAGGTCAACGCCGATGGCTTCATGACCGCGCTCTGGGTGGGCATGGGGCTCTACATTCCGGTGGTGATGTTGTTTTGGCACGCCCCCGCCTTGGTGCACTGGCACAAGGTAAGCCCCATCAAAAGCCTGTTTTTCAGCGTCACCGCGTGCTGGCGCAACAAAGGCGCGATGCTGGTTTATGCCGCCGCCTGGATGGCTTGCTTTTTGTTTTTTGGCATGGGCTTGGCCCTGGTCGGTGCGCTTTTGGGTGGCACCGGTGTGATTTCGGTGATCATGTTGCCCGCCGTTTTGCTGATGGCGGCGATGTTTTTCACCTCGTTTTACTTCACGTTTCGCGACAGCTTCAGCGACGAAAGTTGACGCTTAGGTGGGGGTGAGTTTGGCCACCGACAAGGCCAACCACTTGACCCCATGCCGCGCAAAACGCACCTGTGCGCGGGCCTCCGTGCCCGCACCCTCCACGGCCAACACTTGGCCTTCCCCAAACTTGTTGTGAAACACGCCCATGCCAGCGCGGATGTCTGTGCCGCGATCTGGCTCAGGGTCTTTGCGTTCGGCAAACCCGTTGGACCATGCGGGCTGCACGCCCGTGGGTTTGGGGCCACGGGCGTACGCCCCCGGCCAAGGCGCATGCGCGTGGGTCATGGGCGAGGGCATTAAAGGGGTGAGCCACTTCAAACAGGCCTCGGGCAGCTCGTCGTAAAAACGGCTCTTGAGGTTGTAGCGCGTTTGACCGTGCAGCATGCGGGTTTGCGAATGACTCAAGTACAAACGCTGGCGCGCGCGCGTGATGGCCACGTACATCAAGCGGCGCTCTTCTTCCAAACCGGCGCGGTCGGCCATGGCGTTTTCGTGGGGGAACAAGCCCTCCTCCATGCCGGTGATGAACACGCCGTCAAACTCCAAACCCTTGGCCGCGTGCACCGTCATGAGTTGCACCGCGTCTTGCCCAGCCTGCGCTTGGTTGTCGCCCGACTCCAGCGCGGCGTGCGTCAAAAATGCCGCCAGTGGGCTCATGGTTTCGCCGGTTTCCTCCAAGCCATCGGGTGCGGGGCTGGGGGGTTCATCAAGGGCCGCGCTGAGGCCTTGGCTGGCCGGGCTTTGCGTGAGCGCCGGGGCCTCGCGACCAAAGCCTTCGATGGACACGAAGCTCTCGGCGGCGTTGACCAGTTCTTCCAAGTTTTCCACCCGGTCTTGGCCTTCGCGTTCGGCGCGGTAGTGCTCCACCAAACCGCTGTGGTCGAGCACCAAGCGCACGATGTCGCGCAAATTCAGGCCCGTGGTTTGTTCGCGCAACACGTCCATCTTGGCCACAAACCCACCAATGGCCGCGCCGGCACGCCCATTCACACCGCTAACAGCGTCCCACAGCGAACACCCCGAGGCACGGGCCACGTCTTGCAATTGCTCCACGCTGCGCGCCCCAATGCCGCGCGGCGGGAAGTTGACCACGCGCATGAAGCTGGTGTCGTCGTGGGCGTTTTCCAGCAAACGCAAATAGGCCAAGGCGTGTTTGATTTCGGCGCGCTCAAAAAAGCGCAAGCCGCCGTAGACGCGGTAAGCGATGCCGGCGTTGAAGAGCGCGGTTTCCACCACGCGGCTTTGGGCGTTGCTGCGGTAGAGCACCGCCAATTCGCTGTGGGCCACGCCTTCGCGGTGCAGTTGGCGGATTTCGTCCACCATCCACTGCGCCTCGGCGTAGTCACTGGTGGCCTCAAACACCCGCACTGGCTCGCCCGCGCCCGCGTCGGTGCGCAGGTTTTTGCCCAAGCGCTGGCTGTTGTGCGCAATCAGGTGATTGGCCGAGTCCAGGATGTTGCTGCAGCTGCGGTAGTTTTGCTCCAGCTTGATTTGGTGCTGCACACGGAACTCGCGCACGAAGTCCGCCATGTTGCCCACGCGTGCGCCCCGGAAGGCGTAAATGCTTTGGTCGTCGTCACCCACGGCGAACAGGGCGTTGGTGCTGTGCCCGTCTTGTGGCAGCGGGCAGAGCAACTTGAGCCACGCGTATTGCAGCTTGTTGGTGTCTTGAAACTCATCGACCAAGACGTGGCGAAAGCGGCGTTGGTAGTGCTCGCGCACGGGGGCGTTGTCGCGCAGCACCTCGTAGCTGCGCAGCATCAGTTCGCCAAAATCCACCACGCCCTCGCGCTGACACTGCGCTTCGTACAAGGCGTAAAGCTCGATTTTTTTGCGCGTTTCTTCGTCGCGGGCGACCACATCGGCTGGGCGCAAACCGTCTTCTTTGCAGCCGCTGATGAAGTACTGCACCTGCTTGGGTGGGTAACGGTCGGCGTCGACGTTGTGCTGTTTGCACAAGCGCTTGACGGCCGAGAGCTGGTCTTGGGTGTCCAGAATTTGGAAGGTCTGGGGCAAACCGGCCATCACGTGGTGCGCCCGCAAAAAACGGTTGCACAGGCCGTGAAAGGTGCCGATCCACATGCCGCGCACATTCACCGGCAGCATGGCCGAGAGGCGCGTCATCATTTCTTTGGCGGCCTTGTTGGTGAAGGTCACCGCCAACACACCCGCCGGCCCAACTTGCCCCGTCTGCAACAACCAAGCAATGCGCGTGGTCAACACCCGCGTTTTGCCCGAACCGGCACCCGCCAAGATCAGGGCTGGCTCGGCCGGCAAAGTGACGGCGGCGGCCTGCTCGGCATTGAGGCCTTGCAGCAAGGGGGAAGCGACGGGGGATTCAAACAACATACCGCCATTGTAGGAAGCCTATAATCGCGCACCGGGCCCAAGATTCTTGCGCTCGGTTTTTTTTGCCCAAACGGTGAAGAATGACCGGCACAAGCCAAGCGCTCATCTGTTCAACAACAGCCGATTCAGGAGCTTGGTTTCATGGAAATTTTTGATTACGACAACGTTTTGCTGCTGCCCCGCAAATGCCGTGTGGAAAGCCGTTCCGAATGCGATGCCGGCGTGACGCTGGGCAGCCGCACCTTCCGCCTACCGGTGGTCCCAGCCAACATGAAAACCGTCGTGGACGAGTCGATTTGTGTGTGGATGGCCCAAAACGGCTACTTTTATGTGATGCACCGCTTTGACATCGACAACGTCAAGCTCGTGCGCGACATGCACGCCCAAGGCGTCTACGCCTCGATCTCGCTGGGCGTCAAAGCCCCCGACCGCGCCACGGTGGACCAACTGGCCGCTGAAAAACTGGTGCCCGAGTACATCACCATCGACATCGCCCACGGCCATGCCGACAGCGTGCGCGACATGATCGCCTACATCAAGGCCAAACTGCCCAGCAGCTTTGTGATCGCGGGCAACGTGGCCACGCCCGAAGCCGTGATCGACTTGGAAAACTGGGGCGCTGACGCGACCAAGGTTGGCGTGGGGCCTGGCAAGGTCTGCATCACCAAACTCAAGACCGGTTTTGGCACCGGCGGCTGGCAGTTGTCGGCGCTGAAGTGGTGCGCCCGCGTGGCGACCAAGCCCATCATTGCCGACGGCGGCATCCGCAGCCATGGCGACATTGCCAAAAGCATCCGCTTTGGCGCGAGCATGGTGATGATCGGCTCGCTGTTTGCAGGCCACGAAGAGTCGCCCGGCAAAACGGTGGAGGTCGATGGCGAGCTGTTCAAAGAGTACTACGGCTCAGCGTCGGACTTCAACAAGGGCGAATACAAACACGTCGAAGGCAAGCGCATTCTGGAGCCCATCAAGGGCAAGCTATCCAACACGCTCATCGAGATGGAGCAAGACGTGCAAAGCTCGATCAGCTACGCCGGTGGCACCAAGCTCATGGACATCCGCAAGGTGAACTACGTGATCTTGGGCGGCGACAACGCCGGTGAACACCTGCTGATGTGATTCAAGCACGCAGCGCGGCCGAAACCAGGCCATACAAGCGGTGACCGGTTTGGGTCATCGCCTCCAACACGCTGAAGTGGTTCAAACCCGGCAGGCTTTCGCACACCGGTACCACCTCAGGCCCCCACGCGTGTTGAATCAGCGCGTTTTGGCGCAAAAACTCCGGGCTTTCATCACCCCCCACCACCGCCAGCAAGTGCCCACGGCCATCGGCCACGCTGGGCGCAGGCCACAGCGCCGGGCTGGCTTGGCGCACATGGGTAGCGGTGAGTTGCAAACTGCTTTGCAAAAACGGCGTATTTTGCAAGGGCGTTAAATCGAACAGGCCAGAAATTGACACCGCTTGGCGCACCAAACGCGGTGGCAAATCGGCGCCCAAGACCGACCAATCACAGGCCAGCAGCATCGCGGCCAAATGCCCACCCGCGGAGTGCCCCACCACGCTGATGCGATCAGGGTCGCCGCCAAAGTTGCCGATGTGACGCGCCACCCAAGCCACAGCGCGCGCGGTTTGTAGCGCAATCTCGGGCACGGTGACCGCTGGGCACAGCGCGTAATTGATGACCACCACACACGCGCCTTGCGCCACGAACGGCGGCGCCACAAAGCGGTGATCGGCCTTGTCCAAACTGCGCCAATAACCGCCATGGATGAACACCATGACCGGCGCGGCTTTGATGGGCTCGTCGGGCACAAACAAGTCCAAGGTTTCGTTGGGGCCACGGCCATAGGCCACGTCCAAAAAACCACGAAGCGCTTGGCGCGCACGCATCGATTCGCTTTGCCAGCGGGCAAAGTGTTCGGCAAACGCGGGCACCAAGGCGCGGTTGTTGTAGGCGCGGTCGAGCTCAGCGGGGTCGGTGGGCGCGGTGGTCAAAACATGTGCGGGTTGTTGGGCAGGCATGTGAACGGTCGGCAAAGGCCTTCGCTATGATGGTTCGCACACTCTAAACCAAGACAACCCATGAACATCCTTACCCCCACCGAACCCATGAACATCGCCGTGTTGGGCATCGGCATGATGGGCTGGCCAATGGCCCAACGCTTGTTGGCCGCCGGTCACCGCGTGCACGCTTGGAACCGCACCCGCGCCAAAGCCGAACGTTTGGCCCCGCTGGGCGCGCAGGTGCACGACCACGCCGCGCAAGCCGTGGCGCAGGCCGACCTAGTGGTCGTGCTGCTGGAAAACGGGGATGTGGTGAGCGACGTGCTGCTGGACCCCGCCACTTTGGCCGCGCTGCGCCCAGGCAGTTTGGTGGTGGACATGTCGTCCATCCAACCACGCCAAGCGCGAGCGCACGCCGCGCGTTTGCAAGCCGTGGGTGTGGCGCACCTGGACGCCCCGGTTTCGGGCGGCACCTTGGGTGCCGAACAAGGCACGCTGGCCATCATGATCGGGGGTGAAGCGGCCGATGTGGCCCGCGCCCTGCCCGCCTTGAACGCCTTGGGCCGCACCACCCACGTGGGCGACCACGGCAGCGGCCAATTGGCCAAGCTGGCCAACCAAATGATCGTGGGCATCACCATCGGCGCAGTGGCCGAGGCGTTGCTGTTGTGTGAAAAAGGCGGGGCCGACCCGGCCAAGGTCAAGGCCGCCATCAGCGGCGGCTTTGCCGACAGCCGAATTTTGCAGGTGCACGGTCAACGCATGGTGGACGGCGATTTTGCCAAGCGCGGGTCCATGGCGGTGCAACTCAAAGACATGCGCAATGCCCTGAGCACGGCGGCTGAGTTGGGGTTTGAAGCGCCGATCACGGCACTGTTTGAACAGTTGTTCGCCCAAGGCGTGGCCGAGGGTTTGGCCGAACAGGACCAATCGGCCCTGTTCTGCTCATTGGCTCAGCGAAACGGCATGCGCTGACGCACCGCCGCGGCGAAGCCCTGCGCTCAGCGCGGGGTGCGCTTGACGAAGGGGCGTGCACCAAAGCCTTCGGGGCGACGGGCATCACCACCGCGAGGCATCGGGCGGTCGCCACGGGGACGGTCGCTGAAGCGGTCACCACCGCGTGGGCCGTCGAAACGGTCACCGCCACGGGGCGCTTCAAAACGGTCACCACCGAAACCGCCGGGGCGGCCCTGACCACGCGGTGCGCCTTCGGGGCGATCGCCCCAAACGCGGGGCGCGGCGGGGCGACCTTCAAAGCGCGGCTTGTCACCGCCAAAGCGGGGCTTGTCGGCACCGAAGCGACGCTCGCCCCCAAAACGGTCGTTGCCACCCCGGCCACCGGGCTTGGCAAAGTGGGCGGGCTGGGGTGGGCGCTGTTGGGGCTCCAAACCCGGCACGGTCTCCACATTGATGCGCTGGCGCGTGAAGTTCTCGATGTCGCCGATTTTTCGGCGGTCGCGCAGCTCGGCGAAGGTCACGGCCAAACCGGTGCGCCCAGCACGGCCGGTGCGGCCAATGCGGTGGGTGTAGTCCTCGGCCTTCATCGGCAAACCGAAGTTGAAGACGTGGGTGATGGTGGGGACGTCAATGCCACGAGCGGCCACGTCGGTGGCGACCAAAATTTGCACCTGGCCGTTGCGCAGCGCCATCAGGCGGCGGTTGCGCATGCCTTGGCTCAAAGCACCGTGCAAAGCGACGGCGGAGAAGCCTTCTTGTTGCAAGTCGTTGGCCAAGCCATCGCACTCGATTTGGGTGCTGGCAAACACAATGGCTTGGTTGATGGTGGTGTCGCGCAACCAGTGGTCCAACAGTTTGCGCTTGTGGTGCGCGTTGTCGGCCCAGAACAGCACCTGCTTGATGCTGGCGTGTTTTTCTTGGGGGCTGTCGATCTGGATTTTCTGGACGTGCTTGCCGTTGTCGTGCATGACGCGCATGGCCAATTGCTGGATGCGCGGGGCGAAGGTGGCGCTGAACATCATGGTCTGGCGGCGGTCAATGGTGAGCTGGTTGACTTCGGCCAAATCGTCGGCAAAGCCGAGGTCGAGCATGCGGTCGGCTTCGTCAACAACCAAGAAGCGCACCTGGTCGAGCTTGAGTTGTTGCGAGCGCTGTAAGTCGAGCAAACGGCCGGGCGTGGCGACGACCAGGTTGGCGTTTTGCAGTTTGGCGATTTGCAGTTGGTAAGGCATGCCACCGACCACGCTGGCGATGCGCAGACCACGGCAGTGGCGCACCAAGTCAATGGCGTCGTTGGCGACTTGCTGGGCCAGTTCGCGGGTGGGGCACAAGATCAAAGCGCCGGGCGTGGCGGCTTTGAAATGGCGGGGGTTGGTGGGGTCTTTGCGCTTGGGGCGCTTGGGCGCTTCTTCACCGCGTGCCATGGCCTCAGCGACCAAGCGCTCTTGCTCTTCGCGCGCTTGGCGTTCCTCGGCTTGTTGCTGCATGAGCAGGGTGTGCAAGACGGGCAACAAAAAAGCGGCGGTCTTGCCGCTGCCGGTTTGGCTGGAGACCAGCAAGTCGGCGTACCGCTGTTCACCGTTGTCGTCCACCATCGCTTTGGGGATGGTGTTGAGTTGCACTGCGGTGGGCTGGACAAAGCCCATTTCGGCGACAGCGCTGACGAGCTCAGGGGCCAAGCCCAGCAGCTCAAACCCATTGGGGCCTGCGGGCACCACGGTCGTTTCAACCTCAGCGGTGTCGATGTTGGGGGTGTTGATCGCCTCGGGGGCGTCGGAAGAGAGAAGTTCAGTCATGTTCGATCCTTGGGCGTTTCAAAACGCCACAATTCGAGCAAAGCAGAACGGGCCAGCACCCCGCGGCTTAACCGGGAGAGCGGGCATCGGGCCGCTTCGTTCGTGGTTCTATAAAAACATCAACCACAAACGAAGAACGCAACAGCGCGGGACAAGCCGCAGGCCGGGACGCAGGCCCTATATTGATCTTCGACATCACCATCGGGGGGTGTCGAGGGCCGCTGCTGAGATTCGCCAGCGGCATCAGGGCTTCAGAGTATGAGGCAGATGCACAAAAAGCGCAGTTGCCTGCGCAACCCGAGATTATGACACACCCACGCGGTTTGGCCTTAAGTTTTGCCAAATAAAGCCCAAGGCTGTCAAAACCCGAAAGTCGGTCATGCGTTGAAAAACCGTTTCATCTGAATTGGTGGCGGCTTTGAAGCTTAACCTTCCCGTGATTTGGACAAACGTTGCCAACCCTCGGGGCCAAGGTCACGCAGGGTTTGGATGTTGCGCTCGACGATGGCGTCGGCATCGCCTCCTGCACTGTCCACCGCCCGCGCCACGCTGTCTTCTCGCAGCAGGTGCAAGATGGGGTATGGGGCGCGGTTGGTGAAATGGCTCATGTCGCCAGCGGGCTCACCGTCGAAGAGAAAGTCAGGGTGGAAATGGGCCACCTGAATCACGCCGTCGAGTTCATGCTCCACCAACACCTCGTCGACCACGCCTTGGAAATCGTTGAACACAAAAAAATCGGAAAAGAGTGTGGGGTGAATGAGCAGCGTGGTGTCGGTTTCTTCGGCGTTCACGGCTTGCAAGTGGGTCAACTCGCGGTCGAGGTCGTCCAAGAACGCATCGATGTGCCGCGCGCTGCTCACCACAAAGCGCACTTGGTTTTTGACGTAAACCGCCCGCGCGAATGGACACAGGTTCAAGCCGATGACGGCTTGCTCCAGCCAGCGGCGGGTGTCGGCAATGATGGTGTCGTTGGTGAGGTTCATGCTCAAAGTGAGTTCGTGTTGGGTAGCACACCGTAGGTGCGCATGGCCGAAGCCACTTGATCCAGCTCGGTGGTTTCGTCGGCATAAAAACGGTAGCTTGGGGCCACGATGGGGGCCACGGCGGTGACACGAATCACCAACACACTCTGGATGACAAAGCGTTGGCCCACCACGGCCAACAGTGGCTCGGCCCAGCGGGAAAAGTCGGATTCATCGGCACGCACCTCGTGCGCCATGCCTTTGAGCTTAAAGCCCTTTTGTACAAACACATCCACAAAACTCAAACAGACCTGTGGCTGCAGCCCGATGTTGCGCGCACTGACGGGCGATGCGATGTGGGCCACCACCACGTGCTGATCATCGGCGATGGCCCAAACCTCTTTGGGCGACACGTTGGGTTGGCCCTCGGCGTCCACCGTGGCCAGCCAACACAGCACGCTGCGTTGGGCAGCTTCGCGGATGGATTCATTCATCAATGACATCGTTTAAGGCCAATCACTTCAACCCGTTTGGGTGCTTGCACCACGCGCTCGCCGATTGCCTCATTGCATGGAGTGAAAACCAATCGTATTGCCTTCGGTGTCCTCCACCATGGCAATAAAACCGTTTTCACCGATCGACGTTTTGGACTTAAACACACGGCCACCGTGCGCAGCGGCACGGGCGGTTTCTACCGCACAATCTTCGCAGGAGAAATAAACCAAGGTGCTGCCGCCTGATGGGCAGCCCGCCATTTTGACCAAGGCACCCGCAGCCCCATAACCCTCCATGGACATCGGGAACGCCCACATTTCCATATCTGGAAAGGCATCCGGGTCCGGATTGTCCAAAGCCGCCAAATGGCCCTGCAACACCGCCTCGTAAAACGCTTTGGCGCGAGGCACGTCTTGCACATAAATTTCAAACCAGCCTACCGGATTGCTTTTCATGATCGGCTCCTAAGGATTTGACAAGTCCATGATCCCACTGATTATTGGCCTCAACCCTGCGGCTCGGCCTCGACCAACAACGCCAAGAGCATCAAAGAATCTTGCCAGCCCAGGTGGCACAGCTCGGTGGGGATGGCGTCTGGAATGCCCGCTTGTTCGATCTGGACTTCGGTGCCCACGCTCACCGTGCTCAAGCGCACGGTGGTGATCATCTCACCGGGCAAACCTTCGTCGTCGAAACGGTCGGTGTTGCGGATCAGTTCACCGGGAATCAAATCCAAATACCGACCGCCAAAGCTGTGCGTTTGACCGTTACTCAGCTGCGTGAAAGACATGCGGTACCCACCGCCCACCCGGGCGTCCATTTCGTGAACACGGCCCGTGAAGCCGTGCGGCGGCAACCACTTGGCCATGGCATCGGGGTCGATGAAAGCGCGGTAGATGCGCTCAGCCGGAGCGCGGATCACGCGATGGAAGCGAACGGTGTTGGGCATGTTGGTCCTTACTTCAAACTCTTGAAGCGCGCACGTTTCGGACGCGCCCCTTCTTCGCCCAAGCGCTTGACCTTGTCGGCTTCGTACTCGGTGAAGTTGCCATCAAAGAAGTACCACTGGCTGTCGCCTTCGTACGCCAAGATGTGGGTGCAAATGCGGTCGAGGAACCAGCGGTCGTGCGAGATGACCATGGCGCTGCCCGCAAACTCCAGCAACGCCTCTTCCAGCGCACGCAGGGTTTCAACGTCCAAGTCGTTCGAGGGCTCGTCGAGCATCAAAACGTTGCCACCTTGGGCCAAGGTCTTGGCCAAGTGCAAACGGCCACGCTCACCACCGGAGAGGTTTTTCACCAGTTTTTGCTGGTCGTTGCCTTTGAAGTTGAAGCGGCCAATGTAGGCGCGGCTGGGCATCACAAACTTGCCCACCGTGATGTTGTCCAAACCGCCGGAGACGTCTTCCCACACGGTTTTGTCGCCCTCCAGGCTTTCGCGGCTTTGGTCCACAAAGGCCAGTTTGGCGGTTTGGCCGATGGCAATGCTGCCGCTGTCGGGCGTTTCTACGCCTTGGATCATGCGAAACAGCGTGGACTTGCCCGCGCCGTTGGGGCCGATGATGCCGCAAATAGCGCCAGCCGGCAGCTTGAAGCTGAGCTTGTCCATGAGCAAGCGGTCGCCAAAGCTCTTGGACACGTTGTCGAACTCAATGACCTGCGCACCCAAACGCTCGGCCACAGGAATGAAGATCTCGTTGGTCTCGTTGCGTTTTTGGTACTCAACGTCGCTCAACTCTTCGAAGCGGGCCATTCGGGCCTTGCTCTTGGCTTGGCGGCCTTTGGCGTTGCTGCGCACCCACTTCAATTCTTCCTTCATGGCCTTGGAGCGGGCGTCTTCGCTCTTTTGTTCTTGGGCCAAGCGTTGTTCTTTTTGCTCCAGCCAGTCGGAGTAGTTGCCTTTCCATGGAATGCCGTGGCCCCGGTCGAGTTCCAAAATCCATTCGGCGGCGTTGTCCAAGAAGTAGCGATCGTGGGTGATGGCCACGACGGTGCCCGAGAAACGCTGCAAGAACTGCTCCAGCCAATGCACCGATTCGGCGTCCAAGTGGTTGGTGGGTTCGTCGAGCAAGAGCATGTCGGGCTTGGACAACAGCAAGCGGCACAGCGCCACGCGGCGCTTTTCGCCACCGGAGAGGTTTTTCACCAGCGCCTCCCAAGGCGGCAGGTTCAGTGCATCGGCGGCGAGTTCGAGTTGCAGGTCGGCGTTTTCGCTGCCGCTGGCGGCGATGATGGCTTCCAGCTCGGCCTGCTCAGCGGCCAGCGCGTCAAAGTCGGCGTCTTCTTCGGCGTAGGCGGCATAGACCTCGTCCAAACGCTGCTGCGCGGCCAAGGCACCGCCAATGCCCTGCTCCACCGATTGGCGCACGGTTTGGTCGGGGTCGAGCTGCGGCTCTTGCGGCAAGTAACCGATTTTGATGCCCGGCATGGGCGTGGCTTCGCCCTCAATTTCTTTGTCCACACCGGCCATGATTTTGAGCAGCGTGGATTTGCCCGAGCCGTTGAGGCCCAACACGCCAATCTTGGCACCGGGGAAAAAAGACAGGGACACGTTCTTCAAGATCTGGCGCTTGGGCGGCACCGTCTTGCTGACGCGGTTCATCGAAAAAACGTATTGGGCCATGAGAATCACCTAATCAAACAACCCGCCATTATCCCCCGACTGGTTTCAGAGCTCGCGCATCGACACCTCGCCGGGGCGCACCGAAAACTGCACCCGGCTGTTGAGTTGTTCCACCTGCACCCGCGCCGAGCGGAGGTAGACATGGGCCTTGAGCCAATCGGCCTCGGCGGCGAGTGCGGCGTCGTTGGCCAGCGTGCACCACCACACGCGGCCTTCGGCATCCCAACGGTAGCCGCGGGCCTTAAGGTTGTCTTTGGCCTCAAACGGTGCCCCCAAGGCACGCAGCTTGTAGCGCGACTGCGCGGTGCCTTGCATCAAGTGCAGCAAACGCGTGTTTGGGCTGTTCTTGACGGGCGCGGTCAAGACTTGCAGCAGGGCGTGACAGTCCACCTGCGCGCGGTGCGCATCGTAAAACCAACCCGACTCGGCGGCCAAAAATTCCAGCTTGGCCGAACCCGCGCCTTGCGCCTTCCAGTCCATGCCGGCGAAGGAACAGGCCCAGGCCTTGTCTTCAAATTCAGGCCAACGCGCCTCCACAAACGGGCGGTCAAAACCCGCGTTGTGCGCCAACACCACATCGGCGGCCTGCACCAAAGCCCGCACCTGCGCGTCGTCGATGCGCTGGCCGCGCACATCGTCGTCGGTGATGCCGGTCAGCGCCTGCACCTCAGGGCTGATGGGTTTGCCCGGGTCTTCAAAGGCCTCAAACACCGTCACCGGCCCCACGGGCAAGCCCGTGCCCATGTCCACCAACACCGACAGCATGGCCAGCTCGATGACGCGCTCTTGGCGGTGGTCCAAGCCCGTGGTTTCGGTGTCGAGCACCAACACGCGCTGCGTCTTCGCGCCCTCGGGGACCGGCCCGTAGTCCAAGCGCGGCACCAAACGGCGCAGCACCCGGTAGTCGGGGTGTGCGTCCAAGGCCACGGCCATGGCTTCGGGGCTCAGGGCGTCGTCGGTGAACAAGGATTTTTTGGCCTTAGTGGCTTTGGCAGGGGTGGGCGCTGGGGCCGCGTCGTCGGTGAACATGCTGAGTTGGGTCATGGGGCTTCTTCCACGTCGGCGGCGATGAGCTTGAACTGCTCCAGCGCGGCTTGCAGGTTCTCCACAATTTCTTGGGCGATCACCGCCGGGGCGGGCAGGTTGTCGCTGTCGGCCAAGCTGTCGTCCTTGAGCCAGAAAATGTCCAAGCTGGTTTTGTCGCGGGCCATCAGCTCGTCGTAGCCATACGCACGCCAGCGGCCATCGGGGTTCTCGGCGCTCCAGGTCTCGGTGCGTTCGTGGCGCTTGCCCACTTTGTAGAGCTGCACAAACTCGTCCAGGTCAGCCCGGCGCAGCGGGTTGGTCTTGAGCGTGAAGTGTTTGTTGGTGCGCAGATCGTAAATCCAGAGCTTTTGCGTCCAGGGCTTTTCAGCGGCGGGCTTCTTGTCAAAAAACAGCACGTTCGCCTTGACGCCCTGCGCATAAAACAAGCCTGTGGGCAGGCGCAGCAGCGTGTGCAGGTCACATTCGTGCAGCAGCTTTTTGCGGATGGTCTCGCCCGCGCCGCCTTCAAACAGCACGTTGTCGGGCAACACCACCGCCGCCCGACCATGAATGGCCAGCAGGGTTTTGATGTGCTGCACAAAGTTCAGCTGCTTGTTGCTGGTGGTGGCCCAAAAATCGTCGCGCGCGATGGTGTCTTTTTCGGTGCTGGTGCGGCCGTCTTCGCCCACGATCACGGTGCTGCTCTTCTTGCCAAACGGCGGGTTGGCCAGCACCACCTCAAAACGCTCGCCGGGGTCCGCGCCCAGCGCGTCGCCCACGCGCACCGGCACCGATGTTTCAGAGCCAATGCCGTGCAGCAGCAGGTTCATGGCGCACACACGGGCCGTGGCCTGCACCAGCTCAAAGCCGACAAAAGCGCTTTCTTTTAGGTGCTTTTTTTCATCCTTG
>JAABPX010000072.1 GCA_011391745.1 Comamonadaceae bacterium | reverse complement strand
AGTGTGAGCACGGATGCGGGCAAACTCCCCGCGCACAAAGCGCCCACGACGCGCCACTGCACCAAGCGCTGAAACGACAAACTCACCGTGCCGCCGAGTTTGGTGAACGCGGCAAACAACAAGTCGGTGCCCACCGCCATGTGCGGTTTGACGCCAAAGAAAAAGATGAGGATGGGCGTCATCAAGGAGCCACCCCCAACGCCGGTCAAACCGACAATCAAGCCCACGGCGAAGCCCGCCACCCAAAGTCCTGGTTCAATCATGGGCGCCACTGTATGGGCGCAGGCTCAGCTCACCAACAACTCTTTTGTGATGAGCTTATGCCTGTGTTGAATGAGCCGCATGGGCGCTGGGTTGGCGGCGCGATTGTCGCCACACAAAGCGGGCCGGGTCCAGTGTGTTCCACAGCGCTTGGGGCGCGGTGACCGGTTCACCGTTCATGGTTTGCGCCAGGTGTGTTGCACACCAATGCGCCAAGGTCAGCCCCCGCGAGCCGAGGGCGGTCAGGGCAAACAGGCCGGGCAAACGCGGCACCTGCGACAAGCCCAAGCGCGTGCGGTGTGCGCCAGCGCGGTTGACGTGGGCCTGCAAGGCGGCCACATCCGGCACCGCACCGGCCATGGGCAAGCGGTCCAAGCTGGCGCAGCGCACCTCGGCCCAGCCCTGCCAAGGTGCAGCGCCCAAAGCCGCGTTGACAGCCACCGCTTCGGGCAGGATGGTGCGCAAGCTGGCTGCGTTGCGTCTGTGCGCGTCGTCGTTGACCACGGTGTCTGCTTGGCCGCGGTCGTAGGTCGAGCCCATGGACCACAGGCGTTGGGGCCACGACGCGGGCATGTCGGCGTCGTCGTAGCGCGGCACGAACACGCCGTTGTGGCGCTGCGGGCGCGGTGCCAAGGGTTCGCCGATCTGTGGCCCCAAACTCATTTGCCCTTTGACCGGGTGCAAAGGCCACGCACGCCAGTCGCTGACGTCGATCAAGCCCTGCAGCAGGGCGGCGCTGCCCAACGCGGCGGTCAACACCACGGCCGGGGCTTCGCCCAAGGTGTGTTGGCCCGCGTCTTGCAAACGCCAACCCCCGGCGCTGGCTTGCAGCGAGTGCACGCGGGTGTTCCAGTGGCCATGCAGGCGGCCCGTCGCGTGTGCTTCGGCAAGCCAAGCCTGCACCAAGGCGGAGGGGCGCACGAGTGCGGCAGGCCATCGCCCCGGGTCGTGGCCCAGGTTGTCCACCTCACACGCTTGCCAACCGTGGCCTTGCGGCACCAAGCGCTGCAATTCGGCGCGGGTGTGCGCCACGCCCAAGGCCGAGAGTTGGGACAAGGGCGTCGGTGCTCGGGTGACGTGCGGGCTGAGCATGCCCACCGGCAAGGCCGATGCGGCTTGTGCGGGGCCGTTGGCTGCGTCAAACAAATCGACCCGCCAGCCGCGGGTCGTGAGGCACTGCGCCATGGCCGCACCGGCCAGGCCAGCGCCGATCACCAAGGCGTGTCGTTCGGTGCTCAAGCGCTGGGGGGAACGTAGCCGGCGGCAGCGTCTGCCCCGTCGCCAAAGAAATGCTTTTCCATTTGGCGCGCCAGGTATTGACGGGCGCGGGCATCGGCCAAGTTCAATCGGTTTTCGTTGAGCAGCATGGTTTGGTGTTTGAGCCACGCGGCCCATGCCTCTTTGCTCACCGAGTCGTAAATACGCTGGCCCAATTCACCGGGGTAGGGCGCAAAATCCAAGCCTTCGGCCTCTTTGCCAAGCTTGATGCATTGAACGGTACGTGTCATGAGGTCTTTCAAAAATGTGAGTGTTGATGGGGCGAACTTTAGCAAGGTTTGCGCTGGATCATGGCTTGCCGAAAAAGCCCATGTTTAGAATGCAGGACTTTCTGCGACCCCTCGCAAACCCTTTGTTGCTTTGCCATCCCCCCACACATTGCCATGAGTGCTTTTGCCGAAGAACGCGTCTTGAGCGTTCACCACTGGACCGACCGCCTGTTCAGCTTCACCACCACCCGCGACCCCGCGCTGCGTTTCTCCAACGGCCACTTCACCATGATCGGCCTGCGCGTGAACGACAAGCCGTTGTTGCGCGCTTACAGCATCGTGAGCCCGAATTACGAAGAGCACCTGGAGTTTTTGAGCATCAAGGTGCCCGACGGCCCACTCACCTCGCGCTTGCAACACATCCAAGTCGGCGACAGCATCATCGTGGGCCGTAAGCCCACCGGTACTTTGTTGATCGACTATTTGTTGCCCGGCAAGCGCCTGTATTTGTTGGGCACCGGCACCGGCGTGGCACCGTACTTGAGCATCATCCGCGACCCCGAAACCTATGAGCGTTTTGAGCAGGTGGTGCTCATCCATGGCGTGCGCGAAGTCAAAGAGCTTGCCTACCGCGAGCACATCACACAAGAGCTGCCCCAGCACGAGTTTTTGGGTGAGATGGTGCAGCAACAGTTGCTGTATTACCCCACGGTCACGCGCGAGCCTTTTGAGCACCAAGGCCGCATCCCCGACATCTTGGCCAGTGGCCAAGTGGCGCGCGATTTGGGCATTCCCATGCTCAACCGCGAAGAAGACCGCATCATGATTTGCGGCAGTCCCGAGATGCTGCGCGACCTCAAAGCCATGGCCGAAGGTTTGGGTTTTGCGGAAGGCAACACCAGCACGCCGGGCGACTTTGTGATCGAGCGGGCTTTCGTTTCGAGCTGATTCACCCAGGCGCTGGTGCCTAAATAACCAGAAGTCATAGCCCTATGACAAGAATGTCGTTTGAGTTTTGAGCTTGGGCTTTGAGAATCGGTTTTCTTTGAAAAACCCGGTTCTCAAACCATGTACCAATACAACAACTTTGACCGCCAACTGGTGCGCCAGCGTGCCGCCCAGTTTCGCGATCAGCTCACGCGCTGGCAAGCCGGTGAATTGCTGAGCGATGAATTCAAACCCCTGCGTTTGCAAAACGGCTGGTACGTTCAGCGTTTTGCGCCCATGCTGCGCGTGGCGGTGCCTTACGGTGAAATCAGCAGCCCGCAGCTGCGCGCCTTGGCGCGCATTGCCCGCGACTTCGACCACAAGGAAGACCACGACACCCGTCAAGCCAACGCTGGCTTGAGCGAAGTGCCGACCTTGCCCGACCGCTGCGGCCACTTCACCACGCGCCAGAACGTCCAGTTCAACTGGATTCCCCTGTCGCGTGCGGCCGATGTGATGGACCTGTTGGCCGAGGTCAACATGCACGGCATCCAAACCTCGGGCAATTGCATCCGCAACATCACCACCGATGCCTTGGCCGGTATCGCCCCCGACGAGGTGGCCGACCCTCGCCCTTTTGCCGAAATCATGCGCCAGTGGAGCACCCTGCACCCCGAGTTCGCGTTTTTGCCGCGCAAGTTCAAGGTGGCCATCAGCGGTGCCGCCGAAGACCGCGCCGCCACCCCTTGGCACGACGTGGGCTTGCGCTTGCTGCGCAACGCGGTGGGTGAGTTGGGTTTTGAGGTGCGCGTGGGCGGTGGCATGGGTCGCACGCCCATCATCGGCTCGGTGATTCGTGAATTTTTGCCTTGGCACCAAATCCTCAACTACCTCGAAGCCGTGGTTCGTGCCTACAACCGCTTTGGCCGCCGCGACAACCTCTACAAGGCCCGCATCAAGATCTTGGTCAAGGCCGAAGGACAAGCCTTTGTGGACCAGGTTGAGGCCGAGTACCGCGACATCGTCGCCATCGACGGCGCACCGCACACCATTCTTGAGGCCGAGTTGGCGAGGGTGAGTGCGTTTTTTGTGGCACCCACACCGAGCGCGACGGCTGCAGCCCCCACGCCCTTGTCCGAGGCCGAGCGCGCAGGGTTTGAGCGTTGGGTGCAGCGCAACGTCGCGGTGCACGCCAACCCCGCGCTGCGTGCTGTGACCTTGTCCTTCAAGCGCCCCGGCCAAGCGCCGGGCGACGCCACGGCCGATCAGTTGGCGCAAGCCGCCGATTTGGCCGAGCGCTACAGCGCCGGTGAAGCCCGCGTGAGCCACGAACAAAACCTGGTGCTGCCCTGGGTGCAGCGCGAGCAATTGGTGGCCTTGTGGCGTGAGGCGCAGGCCCTGGGTTTGGCCCGCGCCAACATCGGCTTGCTCACCGACATGATCGCCTGCCCCGGCGGGGATTTTTGCGATTTGGCCAATGCGCGCTCCTTGCCCTTGGCGCAGCAGGTGCTCTCGCGCTACCAAGACTTGGACGAGCTGCACGACATCGGTCCGGTGGACCTGCACATCAGCGGTTGCATCAACAGCTGCGGCCACCACCACAGCGGCCACATCGGCATTTTGGGTGTCGATAAAGACGGCCAAGAGTGGTACCAAGTGACCTTGGGCGGCTCGGACGGCTCCACGCTCTCGGGCGCGGCCACCGCCGGTCGGGTCATTGGCCCCTCGTTCGCCGCCAGCGAAGTGGGCGATGTGATCGAGTCGGTGCTCGTGACCTACCGCGAACAGCGGCAGGCGCAAGAGCGTTTCGTGGACACGGTGCGGCGCGTGGGCCTGGAGCCGTTTAAAACCGCCGCCAACGCGGTGCGCGTGAGCACCGCCCGCGAAGGAGTGTCCGCATGAGTCGCTTGACGGTGTTCCGAGCCGATACCTTTGTGCCCAGCGAAACCGAACACCAATGCCTGCGCTTGGCGGTGGACGCCGACCCGCGCGAGATCGACTGGGCCGCTTACGCCACCATCGAATTGCAGTTCCCCAAGTTCAACGATGGCCGCGCGTACAGCCAAGCCTTTTTGTTGCGCCGTCGCTTGGGCTTTACGGGCCACTTGCGTGCCGTGGGTGATGTGTTGGTGGACGAGGTTTTGCTGATGCAGCGCAGCGGCTTTAGCCAAGCCGTGTTGCGTGCGGACCAGTCGCTGGCCCACGCCGAACAGGCCCTGCGCCAGTTCGACGGTTTTTACCAGGGCGATGCGGTGGACACCGCGCCGCGCTTCGCGAAAGACCGCGCCGAATGAGCGCCATCGAAATCTACCAACGCCCCTCGACCGAGTTTGCGGCCAAGGTGCAGGCCAGCGTGGCGCTTTTACAGCAATTGGGCCAGGCCTACGGGCGCATCACACAAGCTTCCAGCTTGGGCGCCGAAGACATGGTGTTGACCCATTTGGTGCACATCAGCGGCGTTCGCAGTGGGGTGTTTGTGCTCGACACCGGGCACTTGCACGCCGAAACCCTGGCCTTGATCCCGACGATCGAAGCCCGATACGGCCTGCAGGTCGATGTGTACCAGCCCGATGCCCAGTGCTTGAGCGCGTTGCTGGCCGATCACGGTCCGGAGTTGATGTTCAAAAGCGTGGCCTTGCGCAAAGCCTGTTGCGCCGCGCGCAAGCTCGAGCCCTTGTCCCGCGCGCTGCAAGGCGTGGACGTGTGGCTCACCGGTTTGCGGCGCGAACAATCGCCTGAGCGCCAAGACACCGCCGCGATCGAAACCGATGGCCCCCGACGCAAGGCCAGCCCCTTGCTCGACTGGACCTGGGGCGACGTGTGGCACTTCATCGCCGAGCACCAACTGGCCTACAACCCGCTGCACGACGCCTTCTACCCCAGCATCGGCTGCGCGCCCTGCACCCGAGCCATCAGCGTCGGCGAACCCTTTCGTGCCGGCCGTTGGTGGTGGGAAGACGCCAGCGCCAAAGAGTGCGGCTTACACGTCCAACCTTGAGAACAGCACCATGAACGCCCGTACACCGATTGAATCCCTGAGCAACCACCACCTCGACGCGCTGGAAGAAGAAACCATTTTTGTCTTGCGCGAAGTGGCCGCCGCGTTTGAGCGCCCCGCGCTGCTGTTTTCGGGTGGCAAGGACTCGCTGGTCATGCTCAAGTGCGCGGAGAAGGCCTTTGGCGTCAACAGCAGCCCCTGCGGTAGCGGCCGCTTACCGTACCCTTTGCTCATGATCGACACCGGTCACAACTTCCCCGAGGTGACCGATTTTCGCGACCAGCGTGCCCGCGAGTTGGGCGCTGAGTTGATCGTGCGCAGCGTCGAAGACTCGATGAAGCGCGGCACCGTGCGCTTGGCCCACCCCGGCGAGAGCCGCAACGTGCACCAGTCGGTCACGTTGTTGGAGGCCATCGAGGAATTTCGCTTTGACGCGCTGATCGGCGGCGCCCGGCGCGACGAAGAAAAGGCGCGCGCCAAAGAGCGCATCTTCAGCCACCGCGATGGTTTTGGTCAGTGGCAACCCAAGGCGCAGCGTCCCGAGTTGTGGACCCTGTTCAATCACAAGCTGCAGCCCGGTGAACATTTCCGCGTGTTTCCCATCTCCAACTGGACCGAGCTGGACGTGTGGCAGTACATCGCCCGCGAGGCCATTGCCTTGCCGTCGATTTACTACACCCACCCACGCGAAGTGGTGGAGCGCCGAGGCCTGCTGGTGCCCGTGACCGAACTCACCCCGCCCAAAGACGGTGAGACCGTGGTGGTGCGCGATGTGCGTTTTCGCACCGTGGGCGACATCACCTGCACCTGCCCAGTGCCCAGCTTGGCCGTCACGCCCGAGCAGGTCGTGATCGAGACCTTGGCCGCTGACGTGAGCGAACGCGGTGCCACGCGCATGGACGACCAGACCTCCGAAGCGTCGATGGAAAAGCGCAAACAAGACGGCTACTTTTAAGGCCAAGACCATGAACCACGCCACACACAACGCCCTCAAATTCATCACCTGCGGCTCGGTCGACGACGGCAAGAGCACGCTCATTGGCCGCTTGTTGGTGGACACCCAAGCCGTGCTGCAAGACCAACTCGCGGGTGTGCAGCGCTCGGGGCAAACCGATCTGGCCCGGCTCACCGATGGCCTCAGTGCGGAGCGCGAGCAGGGCATCACCATCGACGTGGCCTACCGCTACTTCGCCACGCCCGAGCGCAAGTTCATCATCGGCGACGCACCCGGCCACGAGCAGTACACCCGCAACATGGTCACTGCGGCGTCCAGCGCCGACGCCGCAGTGGTGCTGGTGGATGCCATCAAACTCGACTGGCGCAATCCCGAGTTGACCCTCTTGCCCCAAACCCGCCGCCACGCGCTGCTGTTGAAGCTGCTGCGTGTGCCGTCCATTGTTTTTGCGGTCAACAAGCTCGATGCGGTGGCCGATGCCACCTTGGCCTTTCAACACATCACCGGCGCCTTGGAACGCTTCGCCCACGCGGCGGGTATTGACGTGGTTGGTGTGGTGCCGGTGTCGGCACTGGAGGGTTGGAACGTGGTCGATGCCATGCCCGGTTGGTGCGATTACACAGGCCCGAGCCTGTTGAGCCTCTTGCAAAATTTGCCCGTCACCCCCGCCGAGGTTGAGGGGCACTTGAGCTTTCCGGTTCAATGGGTCGAAAAGCATCACGACGCCGGCGTCACCCACCAAGGCCGGCGCGTGTTTTGGGGCCGAGTGGCCACCGGCCATGCGGCGGTGGGGCAGGTGGTCAAGGTCTTCCCCAGCGGTCAAAACGCGGTGGTCGCGCAGGTGCTCTCGACCACACGCCAAGCGCAAACGGTGAACGCCGGTCAGAGCGCGGGCATTGTGTTGGACCGAGAGGTGGATGTGTCCCGAGGCGACTGGCTGTGGGCGCAAGCGGGCGCGCCCGAAGCCCAATCCACCCTCAACGCCACCGTGGCTTGGATGGACGATGAGCCCTTGGTGGCTGGGCGTGTGTATTGGGCTTTGCACGGGCACCGTTGGGTCAAGGCCAAGGTGCAGCGCGTGGTGCATCGGCTCAACATCCACACCTTGGCGGAAGAAGCCGCCAGCGAATTGCCGGCCAACGCCATCGGGCGGGTCACTTTGGCGTTGCAGCAGCCCTTGATCACGCTGCCGTTTGAACGCTCGCGCAGCTTGGGGGCCTTGATTTTGGTGGACACCGTCACGCACCGCACCTCGGGTGCTGTTCTGGTGCAAGCGCCATGAAGCCGGTGCGTTCCATGGGCACCTGCGCTTTGGTGGGTGCTGGCCCCGGCGACCCGGATTTGCTGACCCTCAAAGCCCTCAAGTGCCTGCAACAAGCCACGGTGGTGCTGGTGGACGACCTGGTGGCCCCGGCCATCTTGGCGCACATCCCCGCCAGTGCCCGGCAGGTGGCGGTGGGCAAGCGCGGCGGTTGTTTATCCACCCCACAGACCTTTATTGAAAAACACATGATCCAACTCGTGCACCAAGGCGAACGGGTGGTGCGCTTGAAGGGCGGTGACCCGTTTGTGCTGGGGCGCGGCGGGGAAGAGCTGGCGCGCTTGCAGGCGGCGGGCATCGAGGTTGAGGTGGTCAACGGCATCACCTCGGGCCAAGCGGCTTTGACGGGTTTGGGCGTGCCCCTGACGCACCGCGACCACGCCCAAGGGGTGTTGTTCATCACCGGCCACGCCCAACCCGGCGTCACCGGCCCCGATTGGCCCAGCGTGGCACAGCTGTGCCACCAGCAGCGCATCACCTTGTTGATTTACATGGGCGCGAGCCGAGCGGCGCACATTCAAGCGGGTTTGTTGAAGGGCTTGCCCGCGCACACGCCCGTGGCGGTGGTGCAAAACGCCAGCCGCCCCGATCAGCGCCACGCCGTCACCACCTTGAACACCCTGCACCAGACCTTGCAAGCCGAGGGCTTGGGCAGCCCTTGCATCATCGCCGTGGGCGATGTGTTGACCGGCTTGAGCGCTTTACAAAACCAGTCGGCCTCACCGATAAGATGCGTGGCATGACCGATACCCGCCCGCCCGCTTTGCTGTTGTTTGCCCACGGCTCACGCGACCCCGCGTGGCGCGCGCCCTTGGACGCTGTTGGCCAGCGCATCGCCGCCCAACACCCGGGGCGTTGCGGGTTGGCGTTTTTGGAGTTCATGCAACCCGAATTGCCCGATGCGCTGCAGGCCTTGGCTCAAGCAGGTGAACGCGCCATCGTGGTTGTGCCCTTGTTTTGGGCCAGCGGCAAACACATCAAAATCGATTTGAGCGAGGCCATCGAGCGATTTGTGCAAGCACACCCCGAGGTGTCGGTGCGTGTGGCCACCGCGCTCGGTGAGGCCCAAGCCGTGCAAATCGCGTTGGCCGATTACGCGGTGAGTTGCGCGACAATCCCACCCAAGGAGTGACCCGACCATGACAGTGAACCCGATGTTCGTACACCGCCACACCGGCCCCGGCTTGGCCGTGATCGCCTTGGGCGGTGTGCTGATGTTGGCCTATGGCCTGTACCTGCAACACGCGGTGGGCCTAGAGCCTTGCCCGATGTGCATCGTGCAGCGCTACGCTTGGGTGTTGATCACCGTGGTGTCGGGTGTGGCCAGCCTCAGCCCATCCCGCTGGCGCGGTGGCATGTTGGTGCTCATGGGTGTGTTGGCCTTGCTGGGGGCGGGCGTGGCCGCTCGGCAAAGCTGGTTGCAGTGGTTTCCGCCCGAGATCATGAGTTGCGGGCGCGACCTGTTCGGCATGATCGAGGCCTTTCCTTTGCAGCGCGTGATCCCCATGCTGTTGAAGGGCAGCGGCGACTGCAGCGCGGTGGACTGGACCTTTTTGGGCCTGACCATCGCCAATTGGTCGTTTCTGTGTTTTGTGGCGGTGGCAGCCGTGGCTGGGGCGATGCTGTGGGCACGCCACCAAGCCCAAACCCGTTGGGGGTTCAGCTGAGTTTTTTCACCAGCACTTGGCTCTTGCGGTTCCAGTTGTATTGGCGCTGACGCGCCTCGGGCAGCCAGTCGGCGTTGGTGGCCACAAACCCACGCTTGATGAACCAGTGCATGGTGCGTGTGGTGAGCACAAAAATGCTTTTTAGGCCTTGGGCGCGGGCGCGTTGTTCGATGCGTTTGAGCAAGCGGTCGCCATCGCCTTGGCTTTGCACTTGGGGCGAGACGGTGAGCGCGGCCATTTCGCCAGTTTTGGCTTCGGGGTAAGGGTAGAGCGCGGCGCAGCCAAAGATCACGCCGTCGTGTTCGATGATGGTGTAGCAGCTCGCGTCGCGCTCAATTTCGGTGCGGCTGCGTTTGACCAAGGTGCCATCGGCTTCAAACGGCTCGATCACGGCCACGATGCCGCTCACATCGTCGATGGTGGCCTCGCGCAGGCTCTCCAGTTTTTCGTCCACCACCATGGTGCCGATGCCGTCGTGGGTGTAGATCTCCAGCAGCAGCGCGCCGTCCACCGCGAACGGCAAGATGTGGCTGCGCTCCACCCCGGCTTCGCAGGCGCGGATGCAGTGCTGCAGGTAAAACGCCACGTCGCAGGGTTGGGTGGCCGAGGGCAGGGCGGCGAGCAGGCGCTTGGCGTCGGCCAAGGGCAGTTCGGTGTCGATGTCGCTGGCCGGGTCGCTGGTCTCAACGCGGATGCCGGGCACCTCGGTCAAGAACATCAGTTTGTCGGCTTGCAAGGCCACGGCCACCGAGGTCGCCACGTCTTCCATGGTCAGGTTAAAGGCCTCGCCGGTGGGCGAAAAACCAAACGGAGAGAGCAGCACCAAGGCGCCCATGTCCAAGGTGCGTTGAATGCCTTCGGTGTCCACCTTGCGCACCAAGCCGGAGTGCAAAAAGTCCACGCCGTCGAGCAGGCCCACGGGCCGTGCGGTGATGAAGTTGCCCGACATCACCCGCACCGTGGCCCCGGCCATGGGGGTGTTGGGCAGGCCTTGGCTGAACGCCGCTTCGATTTCGTAGCGCAGTTGGCCAGCCGCCTCTTGGGCGCAGTCCAAGGCCACCGAGTCGGTGATGCGCATGCCGTGGGAATACTGGGCTTCGTGGCCCTTGAGGCGCAGTTGTTCGTTGACCTGTGGGCGAAAGCCGTGCACCAGCACCACATGCACGCCCATGCTTTGGATCAGCGCGAGGTCTTGGGCAATGAGCGGCAGTTTGCCCGCCTCAATGGCCTCGCCCGCCACGCCAACCACCACCGTGCTGCCACGCAACTTGTGGATGTAGGGTGCCACCGAGCGAAACCAAGGCACAAACGTGAAATTGAAGACAGTGGACATGGTGTGAAGCCTCAGGGCTTGAGCAAAAGAAGTTGACTGGGTGGCAGCAACCGGGAAAAGTCGCGGTCGAAGGTGCAGAGCGTCTCGTTGAACTGCACAACGGTGGCGGCGATCCACGCATCGCTGATCATATTGCCCTGAGCCCCTTGGTCCAAGCAGCATTGCCGCAGCGCAGGCCAGCCCGCCCCTTGGGACTGAAAGTGCACGCCGGGGCAGCTGAGCAAGCGGTCGATGAAGTCGGCGACATCGCGCAAGGGGTCGGTTTCGTGAAAGATTTTGGTGTTGGTCGTGACGCGCAAAAACCCCGTCACCACCGTGCCGAGCAACACCAAGCTGGCGCGTCCTTGGGCGGCTTGCTGCACCGCGCCGTCCAACCAAGCGCGGGCGCTGGTGTGGTGCGGGTGGTCGGGCCTGAACGCCGCCACCAAGACGTTCACGTCAGGTGTCATGACAGTTTGAGCAAGTCCACACCCGAGTCCATGGCGTCGTATAAGGACCGGTTGCTGCTGAGGTCCACGCCGGGTTGCAAACCCCCACGGGCGCTGGAGACGGGCAGGGTGGGGATCACCACGGGGGTGCTGGCGGTGTCTTGCCGAACGTAGCTTGATAGCATCTCGCGCACCTTGGCGCTCAAGGACGTGCCCTCTTGAATGGCTTTGATGCGGGCTTGCTTAACGAGGTTTTCGTCGACCGAAATGGTCAGGTTGGCCATAGAGTACCTCCAAACATGGGTCACACGCAAACCAGTGTAGCACGTGAACGTGTGGCGTGGGATAATCGCCGCCGTGACGCTGCCCATGCCCCAACCCCCTTATGTGCTGGATTTCCCCGACAGCTTGCCCGTCTCGGGTCGGCGTCAAGACATCACGGACGCCTTGGCCGAGCACCAGGTCATCATCGTCTGCGGTGAAACCGGCTCGGGCAAGACCACCCAGCTGCCCAAAATCGCTTTGGCCATGGGGCGGGGGCTTTCGCGGGCCAACGCCCGCCCGGGCGAAGCGGCACGCCTGATCGGCCACACCCAGCCGCGGCGCATCGCCGCGAGTTCGGTGGCCAAACGCATCGCCGAGGAGCTTAAAACCCCGCTGGGTGAGGTGGTGGGCTACAAGGTGCGTTTCCAAGACCGCTTGAGCGCACAGACCACGGTCAAGCTCATGACCGACGGCATCTTGTTGGCCGAAACCCAAACCGACCCGCTGCTCAAGGCCTACGACACGATCATCATCGACGAGGCACACGAGCGCAGCCTCAACATCGACTTCCTGCTGGGCTACCTGCGCCAAATCTTGCCGCGCCGCCCCGACTTGAAGGTCATCGTCACCTCGGCCACCATCGACGCCGACCGCTTCGCCCAACACTTCGCCAGCGCCAAAGGCAAGGCACCGGTGATCTTGGTGTCGGGGCGCACCTACCCGGTTGAGCAACGTTACCGGCCCTTTGAAGAGTCGCGGGAATACGACCTGAACGCGGCCATTGCCGATGGTGTGGACGAGCTTTGGGCCGGCGGCGCGGGCGGCGACATCTTGGTGTTTTTGCCCGGCGAGCGCGAGATCCGAGAAGCCGCCGACCACCTGCGCAAACACATGGCGCACGAAGCCTGGACGCGCAACGCCGAGGTCTTGCCGCTGTTCGCACGCCTGTCGCAAGCCGAGCAAGACCGCGTGTTTGACACCGGTGGCGGTCGGCGCATTGTGCTGGCCACCAACGTGGCCGAAACCTCGCTCACCGTGCCGGGCATTCGTTACGTGATCGACGCGGGCACGGCGCGGGTCAAGCGCTACAGCTTGCGCAGCAAGGTCGAGCAGTTGATGGTTGAGCCCATCAGCCAGGCCGCGGCCAACCAGCGCTCGGGCCGCTGCGGCCGTGTGGCCAACGGCATTTGCCTTCGCCTCTACGACGAAAAAGACTTTGCGGGTCGCGCCCGTTTTACCGACCCAGAGATCTTGCGATCCTCGTTGGCCGGGGTGATTTTGCGCATGAAGAGCCTGCACTTGGGGCAGGTGGAAGACTTCCCCTTCATTGAAGCGCCGAGCAAACGCGCCATCACCGATGGCTACCAATTGCTCGCCGAGTTGGGCGCGGTCGATGAGGCCAATGAACTCACGCCCATGGGCCGCGAGCTCGCCAAGCTGCCGCTGGACCCCCGCGTGGGCCGCATGATTTTGGAAGCCCGCCAGCGCCACGCGCTCGACGAGGTCTTGGTGATCGCCAGTGCGCTGAGTGTGCAAGACGTGCGCGACCGCCCCATGGAAGCCCAGGCCCAAGCCGACCAAGCCCACGCCAAATTCGACGACGAAAAAAGCGAGTTCAGCGGTTATTTGAGACTGTGGCAATGGATTCATGAGGCGCGTGGGGGGCATGGCACCGAACACAAACTCAGCCACCGCCAATACGAGCAACTGCTGCGGCAAAACTTCATCAACGTGCGCCGCGTGCGCGAATGGCGCGACACGCACAGCCAGTTGCTCACCGTGGTGGCCGAGCACGGTTGGAAATTGAACAGCCAGCCCGCCAGTTACGAGCAGCTGCACAAGTCCATGTTGGCGGGCCTCTTGGGCAACATCGGCTGCAAACTCGACGATGAAGACGTGTATTTGGGCGCGCGCGGCATCAAGTTTCACCGCCACCCTGGCGCACACCTCAAGAAAAAACCGGGCCGCTGGATCGTGGTGGCCGAGTTGGTCGAGACCACGCGCCTCTTTGGCCGAGGCATCGCCGCCATCGAGCCGCAGTGGCTGGAAGACGTGGGCGCGCACCTGGTCAAAAAGCAATTGCTTGACCCGCATTGGGAGAAAAAATCCGCCGAAGTGGTGGCCTTTGAACGCGCCACGCTCTACGGGCTGACGATTTACAACGGCCGACGCAAAGCCTACGGCACGGTGGACCCGGTGGGCGCACGCGACATCTTCATTCGCCAAGGTTTGGTGGACGGTCAGTGGGACACGGCCCTGCCGTTTTTGGCGGCCAACCAAAAAATGGTCGCCAAGGTTGAGGAGTTGGAACACAAGTCGCGCCGCCAAGACGTGCTGGTGGACGACGAGTTGATCGCGGCGTTTTACGACGCGAACATCCCACACGACATTTTTAATGGCCGCTTATTGGATCTGTGGTGGCGCGAACAGTCGCGCACCCAGCCCAAGTGCCTCTACCTCACCCGCGAAGCGCTCATGCGCCACGATGCGGCGGGCATCACCACCCAGGCCTTTCCCAAACAGATCCGCTTGGGCGGTGTGGACTGCGCGGCGAGTTATTTGCACCAACCGGGCGACGCCCGCGACGGCGTGAGCGTGAGCGTGCCGTTGTTTGTGCTCAACCAGGTGAGCGAGGAGCGCTGCGAGTGGTTGGTGCCGGGCATGCTCAAAGACAAAATCCAAGCCCTGCTCAAAAGCCTGCCGCAAAAGCCGCGCAGCCGCTTCGTGCCGCTGCCCGAGAGCGCGGCGCGTTTGGCCGAGGCCTTGGGTGCGCCGGAGGTGTTTGGCAGCGGTTCGCTGACCGAGGTCTTGCTCAAACGGGTGCGCCATGAAACGAGTCTGGACGTCAAGCGTGCCGACTTCAAGCTCGACATGCTCAGCCCGCACCTGTTCATGCATTTGCGCGTGGTGGACGAGCACGGCCGCCAGCTTGGCGAAGGCCGCAACCTCGGTGCGCTCAAGGCCGAGTTGGGCAGCAAAGCCCGTGGTGCGTTTCAAGCGCTGGCGCAGTTGAAGGTCGTCGCAGGTGTTGCTTCGACGGCGGCGTCACCTGCCGCGCCACA
>JAABPX010000071.1 GCA_011391745.1 Comamonadaceae bacterium | reverse complement strand
TGCTCGACGACGACCCCAAACCGGTGAAAGCTGCCGAGGCCCTGGCCGTGGGCGAGCGGCATTTGCAGCTGACCCTGACCGAGGGCAAATACCACCAGGTCAAACGCATGGTGGCCGCAGTGGGTAATCGGGTGGAGGGCTTGCACCGGTCGGCCATGGGGGATCTGGTCTTACCGGCGGATTTGGCGCCAGGGCAATGGCGTTGGCTCACCGCCGCTGAGGTGAAAGGGCTTCACGGATGAAACGCATGCTCGATGCCGCTTGGCGGTCTGTGGCCTATTGTTTTCACCCCCGCGTGGTGGTGTTGTCCTTGGTGCCTTTGGTGTTGATGGTGGCCATGGTGTTGGCCTTAGCGTATTGGCTGTGGGACCCGGCGGTGCAGGCCTTGAGTCAGGGTTTGCAATCGGCCCAGCTTTTGCAGGCCCTCTTGAGTTGGTTGGATGTGCTGGGTTTGGACGCATTGCGCACGGCGTTTGCCCCGCTTGTGTTGGTGGTGTTGATCACGCCTTTGGTGGTGGTGGTGTGCTTGCTCTTGGTCTCGCTGTTCATGACGCCCGCCATGGTGGGCTTGGTGGCCGAGCGGCGATTTCCGTCGCTTTTGCGTTTGCACGGGGCTTCTTGGTGGTCTTCGCTGGGGTGGTCTTTGGGGGCCACGGCGCTGGCCTTATTGGCCTTGGTGTTGACCCTGCCTTTGTGGTGGGTGCCGCCGTTTGTGCTGGTATTGCCGCCGCTGATTTGGGGTTGGTTGACCTACCGGGTGTTTGCTTATGACGCCTTGGCCGACCACGCCACACCACAAGAGCGCCGAGCCATTTTGAAGCGCCACCGCTGGCCGCTCTGGACCATGGGCGTGGTGACGGGTTACTTGGGCGCGGCCCCCAGTGTGTTGTGGGCCTCGGGCAGTTTGTTTGTGGTTTTGGCCCCGGTCTTGTTGCCCTTGGCCATTTGGATCTACACCTGGGTGTTGGCGTTTTCTTCGTTGTGGTTCGCCCATTACACCTTGTCGCTGTTGGCCGACAAGCGCATGGCACCGAGCGCAACCCTGGCACAAGAGGTGTTTTGAGATGACGATTGCATTCGGTTTGATCATTGTGGGCGACGAGATTTTGTCGGGCAAACGCGCCGACAAACACCTGCCCAAAACCATTGAGTTGCTGCACGAGCGCGGCTTGAACTTGGCTTGGGTGCGCGGGGTGGGCGATGACCGGCCACGCATCACACAGGCCTTGCGCGATGCCTTTGCCAGCGGTGATGCGGTGTTTTGTTGTGGTGGCATTGGTGCCACGCCCGACGACCACACACGCCAATGCGCGGCCCAAGCCTTGGGTGTGGACTTGGCCTTGCACCCCGAGGCCAAGGCCTTGATTCAAGAGCGCATGCGCGATGTGGCCCTAGAAAAGGGTGTGGCTTACGCGCCCGATCACCCGGACAACCTGCACCGTTTGAACATGGGCGTGATTCCCGTGGGAGCCCACATCATTCCCAACCCCTACAACAAAATCCCCGGCTTTAGCTGTGCGACCGAGCGCGGCACGGTGCATTTTTTGCCGGGTTTTCCGGTCATGGCTTGGCCCATGATGGCTTGGGTGCTGGACCAACACTACGCCGAGCACCAGCGGGTGGGGGCTTGGATGGAGCGTTCGGTGGTGGTGTTTGGTGCCATGGAGGCCACACTCACCCCCCTCATGGAGCGCATTGAGGCCGAACACCCCGTCAAGGTGTTCAGCTTGCCCAGCGTGGACCATCCTGTGCATGGCCGCCACATTGAGCTGGGTGTGAAAGGCGAACCGGCTGCGGTGACGCCAGCGTTTGAGGCCTTGATGGCCGGTTTGGTGCCGTTCAAACTGCACCTTGGCCCCGAATTGGTGCGCGCTTAAGCATCTCCCATTTCGGTGCATGTTTTCACCGAATAATGCACCAAAATAGTGATATATAGGCTTGTGGCGCGTCCAAAGGAGGTGGTGGTGTTCGGCGATAATGCCCGTGCAAATCGGGTTTGTGCGCTGGCTGGCCCCTGTCCTTGAGGTGGTGGCACAGATTCTGCTCATACCGAAGCATTCCGTTTTTCCAACCCGCAACACAGGAGCTACTGATGGCCAAGACCGTCGCCGACGTCATGAACATGGTGAAAGAAAACGAGGTCAAGTTCGTTGACTTTCGTTTCACCGACACCCGAGGCAAAGAACAGCACGTGACCGTGCCCGTTTCTCACTTCGACGAAGACAAATTCGTTTCTGGCCACGCCTTCGACGGCTCGTCGGTCGCTGGCTGGAAGGGCATTGAAGCCTCGGACATGCAGCTCATGCCCGATCCCAACACCGCCAACATCGACCCCTTCTTTGAAGAAACCACCCTGTTCTTGCAGTGTGACGTGATCGAACCCGGTGACGGCAAGGCCTACGACCGCGACCCCCGCTCCATCGCCAAGCGCGCCGAAGCCTACCTCAAGGCCTCCGGCTTGGGCGACACCGCTTACTTCGGACCTGAGCCCGAATTTTTCATCTTCGACGGCATCCGCTGGAGCAACGATCCCGGCCGCGTGATGGTTGAAATCGAAGAATACGAAGCCCCATGGAACAGCGGCGCCAAGCTCGAAGGTGGCAACCGCGGTCACCGCCCCACCACCAAAGGCGGTTATTTCCCCGTGCCACCCGTGGACAGCACACAAGACATGCGTGCCGAAATGTCCCTGATCCTCGAATCCTTGGGTATCCCTGTTGAGGTGTTCCACCACGAAGTGGCGGGCGCAGGTCAGAACGAAATCGGCACCAAATTCAGCACGCTGGTTGAGCGCGCTGACTGGACGCAGGTCTTGAAGTACGTGGTTTGGAACGTGGCCAACGCCTACGGTAAAACCGCCACCTTCATGCCCAAGCCTTACGCGGGCGACAACGGCTCCGGCATGCACGTGCACCAGTCCATCTGGAAAGACGGCAAAAACCTGTTTGCTGGCGACGGCTACGCTGGCTTGAGCGATTTCGCCCTGTACTACATTGGCGGCATCATCAAACACGCCCGCGCCTTGAACGCCATCACCAACCCCGGCACCAACTCCTACAAGCGTTTGGTGCCCGGCTTTGAAGCACCGGTGAAGTTGGCCTATTCGTCGCGCAACCGCTCGGCCTCCATCCGCATCCCTTATGTGGCCAACCCCAAGGGTCGCCGCATCGAGGCGCGTTTCCCCGACCCATCGGCCAACCCCTATTTGGCCTTCTCCGCCCTGATGATGGCCGGTTTGGACGGCGTGGAAAACAAAATCCACCCCGGCGAAGCCGCCACCAAAGACCTCTACCACCTGCCACCCGAGGAGGACAAACTGGTCCCCACCGTGTGCCACAGCTTGGACCAGGCGTTGGAGAACTTGGACAAAGACCGTGCCTTCTTGACCAAAGGCAACGTGTTCACCGACTCCATGCTCGACGCTTACATCGAGTTGAAGATGGGCGAAGTCACGCGCTTTCGCATGGCCCCACACCCCGTCGAATTCGACATGTACTACAGCCTGTGATGCGCACAGGCGCCTGAAAAAAGGTGGCCTTGTGCCACCTTTTTTTTGTCCCACACCATACCCCCCCAAGCCATGAGCACACAACGCTTTCAATCGCTGGACATGCTGGCCACCTTGGTTGCGGTGGTGCGCGGCGACGGCAGTTTGGTGTTCGCCAACGCGGCGCTGGAAGATGCCCTGGGCCTGTCGCGGCGCTTGTTGGCGGAGGGGTATTTTCAAGCGTGTTTTGAAGAGCCCGAGATCTTGGTCTTGGCCTTGGCGGGCGCACGCAACAACGACTTCGCGGCGCTGCGCTACGACGCATGGCTCAAGCGGCTCAACCAAGACCCCTTGCAGGTGCACGTGGTGGTGGCGCCCACCGAGGTCGGTGATGAGGTGCTGGTCGAGCTGTTGCCATTGGAGCAGCAAACCCGCCAAGACCGCGAAGAGCGTTTGACCGAACAAGCCCAAGCCAACAAAGAGCTGATCCGCAACTTGGCGCACGAAATCAAAAATCCCTTGGGCGGTATTCGTGGCGCGGCCCAACTGTTGCAAATGGACTTGCACAGCAAAGAGTTGATTGAATACACCCAGGTCATCATTCGCGAAGCCGACCGTCTACAGGCCTTGGTGGACCGTTTGTTGGAGCCGCACCGGCACGCCCACGTGGTGAGCGATGTCAACATTCACGAGGTGTGTGAACGCGTGCGTGCGCTGATCTTGGCCGAGTTCCCCAAAGGCCTGCGCGTGGTGCGCGACTACGACACCTCCATTCCCGAATTTCGTGGCGACCGCGAGCAGCTCATTCAAGCCGTGCTCAACATCGCCCACAACGCCGCGCAGGCCTTGGCCGAACGCATCGCCGAGCAGAGCGCCGAGCTGGTCTTGCGCACCCGCGTGGCCCGACAAGTGACCGTGGGCAAACAGCGCTACAAACTGGCACTGGAATTGCATGTGATAGACAACGGCCCCGGCATACCCAATGAGATCAAAGACCGCATTTTTTTCCCCTTGGTCTCTGGGCGCGAAGGCGGGTCGGGTTTGGGGCTCACGTTGACACAAACCTTTGTTCAACAGCACCATGGCCTGATCGAATGCAGCAGTGAGCCGGGTCACACCGATTTCACCATTTCAATTCCATTGCCTTGACAGGAAAGACACACCCATGAAGCCGATCTGGATAGTGGACGACGATCAATCGATCCGCTTCGTGCTGGAAAAAGCCTTGCTGCGCGAGAACTTGCCCACGCGCAGTTTCACGCAACCGCAAGAGGTGCTTAAGGCGCTCGCGCAATGCGCCGAACACGAAGGGCCGCAGGTGTTGGTCAGCGACATCCGCATGCCGGGCCTCAGTGGCTTGAACCTGTTGGAAAAAGTCAAAGCCCAATTGCCCAAGGTGCCGGTCATCATCATGACCGCCTATTCCGACTTGGACAGCGCCGTCTCGGCTTTCCAAGGCGGCGCTTTTGAGTACCTGCCCAAACCGTTTGATGTGCCCAAAGCGGTTGAATTGATTCGCCGTGCGCTCGACGAGAGCCTGCGCGAAGAGGTGGCCGATGAGGGCAGCAGCGAAGCCCCCGAGATGTTGGGCCAAGCCCCAGCCATGCAAGACGTGTTTCGCGCCATTGGGCGCTTGAGCCAAAGCCAAGTCACGGTGCTCATCACCGGTGAGTCGGGCTCGGGCAAAGAATTGGTGGCCAGGGCCCTACACAAACATTCGCCCCGCGCCAATGGCCCCTTTGTGGCCATCAACACCGCTGCCATCCCCAAAGACTTGTTGGAGAGCGAGCTCTTTGGCCATGAGCGCGGGGCCTTCACCGGCGCACAAACCATGCGCCGGGGGCGCTTTGAACAAGCCGAGGGTGGCACGCTGTTTTTGGACGAAATTGGTGACATGCCTTTTGATCTGCAGACGCGCTTGCTGCGGGTCCTCTCCGACGGGCATTTTTACCGTGTCGGCGGCCATGGCTCGGTCAAGGCCAATGTGCGGGTGATTGCCGCAACCCACCAAAATCTGGAACAGCGGGTCAAAGATGGTGCGTTTCGCGAAGACCTGTTTCACCGCTTGAACGTCATTCGCCTGCGCTTACCGGCCCTGCGCGAGCGCCGCGAAGACATCCCCACGCTCACGCGCCACTTTTTGCAGCAGAGCGCACAGCAATTGGGCGTTGAGCCCAAACGCATCGCACCCAGCGCCCTGGAATGGATCGCCCGTTTTGACTTTCCGGGCAACGTGCGCCAGTTGGAAAACCTCTGCCATTGGGTCACGGTGATGGCACCGAGCCAAATCATTGAGGTCAAAGACCTCCCGCCCGAAATTTTGGCCCAACCCGGCTTGAGCAACAGCCCGCTGACCGTGGTCAACACCCCCGTTCACGGTGTCGAACAGGGGCCTGCGCTGGTGTCCCATGCGCCATCGCACGCAGCGCCCCCGGCCAGCGCATCAAGCGCCAGCAGCGCTTGGCCTTGGGAGTTGGACCTGCAAGCCGAAGCGGCGGCCTTGCTCAAAGAAGACCGCCAAGACGTGTGGGATGTGCTCAACCAGCGCTTTGAAAGTGTGTTGATTCAAGCCGCCTTGGCGGCCACCCGTGGGCGGCGCATCGAAGCCGCCGTGAAGTTGGGCATTGGGCGCAACACCATCACCCGCAAAATTCAAGACCTCAAACTCGACGAACACCCCAGCGTGGGTTGACTCAAGCGCCCAGTGTGAGCACCACAGGGGCGTGGTCACTGGGCCGCTCGTTTTTGCGCGGTGTCACGTCCACGGCACAGGCCGTGGCTTTTGACTTCACCGCCTCGGTGACCAACACGTGATCGATGCGCAAGCCGCGTTTGCGGCGAAAACCGAAATCGCGGTAGTCCCACCAGCTGAAGTTTTTCTCGGGCTGCGGGAACAGCCGCACCGCATCGGTCAAACCCAAATCGATGAGCGCTTGCAAGTGCTGGCGCTCCTCGGTGGTGCAGTGAATGGTTTCGCGCAGCCCCTCGGGGTCCCACACATCGAGGTCGTCAAAGGTGATGTTGTAGTCCCCCATGAGCACGAGCTGGGGGTGCGCGGCCAACTCGGCGCGAACCCACTCGCGCAGGGCGGTGAGCCAGCGCATTTTGTAGTCGAATTTGTCGCTGCCCGGCGCTTGGCCGTTGGGAAAGTAGGCACCAATCACGCGCAAGCCGTTCACGGTGGCGCACAAAACGCGCGACTGTTCATCCTCAAAGCCGGGGATGTTTTTGACGACATCGGTGGCTGGGGTTTTGCTGAGTAAGGCCACACCGTTGTAGGTTTTTTGCCCAAACCACTGCGCGTGGTAACCCGCATCGGCCAAGGCTTGGGCGGGGAATTTGTCGTCGGTGAGCTTGAGTTCTTGCAGCGCCAACACATCCACCGTATTGGCGGCGAGCCAGTCCAACACTTGGGGCAGGCGCACGGTGAGGGAGTTGACGTTCCAGGTGGCGAGTTTCATGGTCATATTCGTGTTTGGGCCACAGCGTGCAACCGCAGCAAGGTGTCGGTGACGCCGCGTGAAAGGCCCAGGTCGCTTGGCGCGCCGGTTTGGGCGTGGGCGACGAAGTCGTGCAGCATGGCCGCGTATTGGTTGACGTCGGGCAGGCAGGGCAGGTCCAGGCCTTCACTGAACCGCCATGGTGCCCGCGGTGGCGGGTTGAAGGGCGCGTCCAAGGCCACCCAGCCGCGTTCGCCCACGGCCAAGGCGCTTTGCTGTCGTGCCGCTTGGGTCGATACGCTGAACTGCAACACCGTCTGTGCGTTCCAGTGCAGTTCGCCTTGGCTGTGGATGTCGGTGCCCCAGTCGGGGTGACGGGTTTGGTGGCAGCGCACGGTGTCGGGAGCGCGGCCCATGAGCCAATGGCCCAACAAGACCGCGTAGCAGCCGATGTCCCACAACGCTCCGCCGCCCAAAGCGGCTTGGTTGCGGATGTTGGCGGGGTCGCGGTTGTCGTAAGAAAACGCCACCTGAAGGTGCCGCCATGCCCCCACGTCCAAGGCCTTGAGTGCGGCCCATTGCGGGTGGTGCAAGACCATGTAGGCCTCGTGCAGGTGGCGCTGGGCCGCGTGTGCGGCTTGGCTCAAGCGGTCCACATCGGCGGGGCTCAAGGCCATGGGTTTTTCGCACAAGACGTGGTGGCCCGCGGCCAAGGCCTTAAGCGTCCAAGGCACGTGCTGGGTATTGGGCAACGCGATGTAGACCGCTTCAACCCGGGGGTCTTCAAGCACGCCGTCGTAGCTGGTCCAACGCACGGGGGCGTGTGTTTCATTCCAATCCAAGGTGGCGGCCATGGGCGAACGGCTGCCGATGGCCACGAGCTCGTGACCGGCTTGGGCGATGGCCGGGGCGAGTTGTGTGCGGGCGATCTTCCCCCAGCCCAAAACACCAAAACGCATGCTCACGCCTCCCAGCGTTCAAAGTTCACAAAAGCCAAGCGCCAACCGTTCGCACTGGTGTGCCACTGTCGGTCGGTTTCGCGCCACTCGGGGCCGAGCGTGGGTGCCCAGGCGTCGCCGTCGATGTCTTGGTCGATCTCGGTCACCACCACCCGCCGCGCCTGGGGCAAGGCCAAGGCGTAAATTTGTGCGCCGCCGATCACCCAAGCTTGTGCTGCGCCCGAGCACAAGCCCAACGCCGCGTCCAGGCTGTGCGCGGCTTGTGCGCCGTCGGTCGCCCATGCCGCGTCGCGCGTGATGACGATGTTCTGACGCCCCGGCAAGGGCCGAAAGCGCGGGGGCAAGGAGTCCCACGTTTTTCGGCCCATGATGACGGGGCAGCCCAAGGTGGTTTGTTTGAAATGCGCCAAGTCCTCGGGCAGGTGCCAGGGCATTTGATTGTCTCGGCCAATGACACCGTTGCGTGCGCGGGCGTAGATGAGGTTGAGTTGGGTGCTCATGCGGGTGTGGCGGCGGGGGTTTTGGAGGGCAGCAACACGCTGGCGATGGCCACACACACAAAGAGCATGGCGGCCCAGTCTTGCCACGTGGGCATTTCCCCGACGATGACGGTGGCCGACAGGGTGCCCACGAGCGGAATGGCCATGATGCTCATGGCGCTGGTGGCCGGCGGCAAGTCGCGTGCCATGCCAAACCAGATGATTTGGGCAAAGCCGTAGTTGATGAATACGCCGTAGAACAGGCTCAGCCACATGGGGGTGTTGAACAGGCCCGGCTGCGGCAGCGGCTCCCACAGCGCGGCCAAGCACCACACCACGGCGCTGCCCATGAGCAGCATCCACACGGTGACCACCAAGGGGTCCAGCGTGAGTTTGGCGCGGCGAAACATCAGCGTGCCCCACGCCCAAGAGAAGGCCGCGCCAATCATCCAAGCCACGCCTTGTGGTCGCCCGGCCAAGCTGCTGAGCTCGTGCCACAACAAGAGCGCAATGGCCAAGCTGGCGCAGATCACGGCCAACAAGACGCGTGGGCTCAGGCGCTCGCGGTAGAACGCCACGCCCAACAACACGGTGAAGATGGGCATGGTGAAGCCCAAAATGGCGGCGCGACCCGAAGCCAAGTCTTGTAAACCGATGATGGACAAGGTGTGCCAGCCCAGCACATTGGGCAAGCCCAAGGCGGCGATCACGGCCCATTCGCGCCCACTGGGCCACATGCGTTGGCCCTTTTGCGCCACGTACACAAACAACCACGCCGCGCCCAGCGACATGGTGGTGGCGCGGAAAAACAGCGGGGTCATTTGCCCCAGTGAGAGTTTCATCATGGGCCAGTTCACGCCCCACATGAGCGTGAGGGCCAACACGGCCCAGGCTTGGCGGCGCGTGATCACACGGCCACCGGGGCTTTGATGGCGGGGTGGTGCTCGTAGTTGAGCACCTCAAAGTCTTCCAGCACGTAGTCGAAGAGCGTGTCCGGACGGCGCGCCAGCCGCAGCGTGGGGTAGGGCAGGGGTTCGCGGCTGAGCTGCAACTGCACCTGTTCGACGTGGTTGCTGTAGAGGTGGCAGTCGCCACCGGTCCAAATGAAGTCACCCACGTCCAAGTCGCACTGCTGGGCCACCATGTGGGTGAGCAAGGCGTAGCTGGCGATGTTGAACGGCACACCCAAAAAGATGTCGGCGCTGCGTTGGTAGAGCTGGCAACTCAAGCGGCCTTTGCCGCCGGGGGCGATGGGCGGCGCCACATAAAACTGGAAGAAGGCGTGACAGGGCATGAGCGCCATTTGGTCGAGCTCGGCAACGTTCCAAGCGCTCACGATGATGCGCCGACTGTCGGGATTGGTTTTGAGGGTGTCGATGACTTGCTGAATTTGATCGATGTGAGTGCCGTCGGCTTTGGGCCAACTGCGCCATTGCACACCGTACACCGGCCCGAGGTCGCCGTTGGGGCGTGCCCATTCGTCCCAAATGGTGCAACCGCGCTCTTGCAGCCATTTGACGTTGCTGTCGCCGCGCAAAAACCACAGCAGCTCCACGATGACGGCTTTTAAAAATACCTTTTTGGTGGTCACCAGCGGAAAGCCCTCGTTCAGGTCAAAGCGCATTTGGTGGCCAAACACGCTGCGTGTGCCGGTGCCGGTGCGATCGCTTTTTTCAACGCCGTGTTCGAACACATGGCGCATGAGGTCTTCGTATTGGCGGCGAATGGGGCGGGTGTTCATGGGGTGCCAGTGTATCGTTGGTCGGCCAGCAGCACGCGGCCAGGGTTGAGGCGTTGATGGGGATCAAGCGCGGCCTTGATGCGGTGCATCCACGCCAGCGCCAACGGGTCTTTGTATTGCGGCAAGGCGTGGGCCTTGAGGCCGCCGATGCCGTGTTCGGCGCTGATCGAGCCCCCATGGGCATGAACTTGTGCAAACACCAAGGCGTTGACCTCGGTTTCGTGCCGATTCAAAAAATCGGCCGCGTCCACACCGCTGGGCGCTTGCACGTTGTAGTGCAGGTTGCCGTCGCCCAAGTGCCCAAAGTTGACGATGCGCACGCCCGGCAGGGCTTGCGTTAAGCGGGCATCGGTTTCGGCGCAAAACGCCGGGATGCGCGAGATCGGCAAGCTGATGTCGTGTTTGATGTTCAGGCCTTCCTCGGCCTGTGCCAGCGAGATGCTCTCGCGCACGTGCCAGAACCCCTGCGCTTGGGCCAAGTTGCTCGCCACAATGGCATCGCTGACACAACCCGCGTCGATGGCTTGGCCCAGCAAGGCTTCGAGTTGCGCTTGGGCGTGGGTGGCCGATTCGGTGTCGCTGAGTTCGAGCAAGACGGCGTAGGGGGTGTCGGCCCAAGCGGGCACGCGCAGTTGGGCAAAGTGCTTGTGGACCAAAGACAGGGCAAATTGGCCCATGACTTCAAAACCGGTCAGGCCCGCGCCCAAGCGCCGTTGCGCCAAGCCCAGCAGGTCCACCGCCGCGGTGAGTGAGGGCACGGTGGCCCAAGCGGTGACTTGCGCGGCGGGGGCGTCAAAGAGTTTGAGGGTGGCCGCCGTGATGATGCCCAGTGTGCCCTCGCTGCCAATCAGCAGGTGGCGCAGGTCATAGCCGGTGTTGTCTTTGCGCAGGCCACTGAGCCCGTGCCAAACCTCACCCTCGGCGCTGACCGCCTCCAAACCCAGGCACAGGTCGCGTGTGTTGCCGTAGCGCAGCACTTGGGTGCCGCCTGCGTTGGTGGCCAGGTTGCCGCCAATGGTGCAACTGCCCTCAGCAGCCAAGCTCAAGGGAAACAGCAAGCCCGCTTCTCGGGCCACGCCTTGCACGGTTTGCAGCACACACCCGGCCTCCACCGTGAGGGTTCGGTTGGCCGGGTCGAGTTCGCGCACGCGGTTGAGGCGCGTGGTGCTCAGCACCACCTGCTGGCCGCTGGCGTCGGGCACCGAGCCAAGCACCAAACCGGTGTTACCCCCTTGGGGCACCACGCTGGCCCCGTGGGCCGCGCAGACCTTCACGACGGCGGCCACCTCGGCGGTGCTTAGCGGCTGCACCACGGCCAAGGCGCGACCGTGTGCACGGCCACGCCAGTCGCGCTCCCAGCGACTCAAATCGGTGCGGGGGTCTTCATGCGTGTGTACATGTGGGTGACCCACGGCTTGGGCCAAGGCGTCGAGCAAAGCGCTGGGGTTCATTCTTTTGCGGGGGTGGGGTCGGCGGCGGCCCCGGTCAAGCGGGCGTGTTCGGCGGCATCGGCACGCACCGCCTCGGTGCCAGCGGCCTTGAGGCGAATGCGCACATGCAAGGCGCTCACGGTGAACAGCACCAAACACAAGACGGTTTGGCCTCCAGCGAGCCACGCGCTCCAGCCGCTTTCGGTGGTGAGGCGAATCACGCCCTCGGTGAAGTAAAGCCAAATCAGCAGACTCACCCAGCGGTAGGTGTACAGGCGGTTTTTGAGCAAACCGGCCAGCGGAATCGTCAAGGGGATGACCTTGATCGCCCACCACGACCCGCCGGGGCGCAGCGGGGCCAGCCACAGCTCCCAAGCCAAGCCCAAGGCGATGAGCGCCAACAGACAGCTCACGGCCACGCGCCGCGTGGTCTCAATGTGGCGACGGGTCTTTTCTGAGGGGGTGTGTGGGGTATGGGATTCGGTGTTCATGGGCTGGTGGCATGATAAAGGCATGAATTGGATCACATGGGTCAGCGAAACATGGCACGAAGCCAAACATTTCCCTTGGAAAAACACCGCCATCACCTTGTACGAGCGCTTTCGTGAAGACCACCTGGGTTTGACCGCCAGCAGCTTGACCTTCACCACCCTCATTGCGCTGGTGCCTTTGTTCACGGTGGCGCTGGCCATTTTTGGGGCCTTGCCGATGTTCGATCAACTGCAAACCACTTTGCAGCGCTGGTTGGTGTCGGCCATGGTGCCCGAGTCGATCGCCAAGCCGGTGCTGCTCAACTTGGGGGTGTTCGTCAGCAAGACCCGTCAGATGGGGGTGGCGGGTGGGGCGTTTTTTGTGGTCACCGCCCTGGCTTTGATTTTGACCATCGATCGCAAACTCAACGATATTTGGCGCGTGCGCCGACCCCGTGGGATGACCCAGCGGGTGTTGGTCTATTGGGCGGTTTTGACCTTGGGCCCCTTGGTGCTGGCCTTGAGCCTGACCCTCACGGCCTATGCCGTGGGCGACGAACGTGCCTTGGTCAAAGGGCTGAGTGCGGGCACACGGGTGTGGTTGGAGGCCTTGGAGTGGGTGTTGGTGGTCGGCGGCATGGCGGCGCTCTACCGCTATGTGCCCAACACCCACGTGCGCTGGTCACATGCCTTTTGGGCTGGCTTGTTTGTGGCCGTGGGGTTTGATGTGGCCAAGGCGCTCTTGGGTTGGTACTTTGCTTCGATACCCACCTATTCCCTGATTTACGGGGCGTTTGCAGCGGTGCCGATTTTATTGATCTGGGTCTATGTGGCTTGGGTGATTGTGCTGCTCGGCGCGGTGATTGCGGCGTATTTGCCCAGCTTGCTCTCGGGCATTGCCCGCCGAGGCGATGCGCCGGGCTGGGATTTTCAGTTGGCCCTGGAGGTGGTGGGCCAGTTGCATGCGGTGCAGCATGCGCAGCACAAAGGGCTGACGTCCACCGAGTTGGCGCACCGCTTGCAGGTCTCGCCCTTGCAGCTCGAAGAAGCGCTGGCCACCTTAACCGCCCTGGATTGGGTGGCCTCGTTAAAAGAAGACGACGAGCGCCATGTGTTGCTGGTGCGGCCCGAGCAAACGCCGCTGCGCCCGCTGATGGATCGCTTGTTGATCGCGCCGTCGAGCAGCGTTGAGGCCTTGGCCGATGCCTGCGCTTGGTCCAGCACGACCTTGGCACAGGCGCTGCCCCGCCAAGCGATCAGTCCAACGGGCGCAAACCAATGATCAGCGGCGAAGGGATTCGCCCATCCACGTCTTTGGGCAAGCTGCCGGTGCGGTCGATGGCGCGCAGCACGGCCTGATCCCACTGCGGGTTGCCGCTGGGCTTGAGCAAACGCCGCGCGATGATGGTGCCGTCCGCGAGGGTGGTGACCTCCACCTCCGCCCTGGGGTTGCCCAGCACCGGGTCGGTTAAGACCACATTGGGTTTGATGCGCGCAGCCACCCGGGCGGCGTAACCCGCCGATGGACCGCTGGCCTGTGGTGCCGTGCCTTTGGCTTGGTTTTGTGCACCGGCTTGCCCCATCATGCGTTGAATCTGTGCTTGTCGCTGCTGCTCAATCCGTTGCGCTTCTTGCGCTTGTTTGGCCTTGGCCGCTTGTTCTTCGGCGGCTTTTTTTCGTTTGAGTGCGGCTTGTTGGGCTTGGGCTTGTTGGGCTTTTTCCAGCGCGATGTCTGGCGGTTTGGGCGCGGGTGGGCTCGGTGGCGGTGTCTCGGCCTTCTTTTGGGGCTTGGGTTCGGCCTCAACCGGCGCCTCGGGCGTTGGTTCGGGCGCAGGCGCAGGCTCAGGGGGTGTGGGCAACACTGGGGCTGGGGCGGCGGCTTGGGGCAGGGCCGACCACAATTCGGCCTCAAACACCGGCGCTGGGCGGTCTTTCCAAGCAACGCCCCAAGTCAGCGCCAGCGCCAACAAGGCATGAACCCCCATCGCCAAGGCCACGGGCATCCCCCAAGACCCCTTGGGCGGCGCGGCGGGATGGGGCAGGGTGCGCATGGGCGGCTCAACGAGCGATCTGCACCGACAGGCCCACACGCGCCACGCCGGCGCGCTGCAAGCGGTCCATCACAGCGATGACGGTTTCGTACTTCACGGTCTTGTCGGCGCTGATGACCACGGGCACGGCGGCGGCATTGCCTTGGGCGGCAACGTCCCCGCTGGCTTGTAAGGCCTGCACGCGCTGCGCGATTTGCGCCAGCGGCACCGCTGGCCCAGCTGAGGGCTGGCGGCCCTCGGTCACCCGAACCTCGGTGTCGCTGGTGATGAGCACATGGACGAAGCGCTCGGGCTGCTGTGCGGCTTGCCCCACGCTGGGCAGATTGATTTGGCTGGGCGAGATGAGCGGCGCGGTCACCATAAAAATGATGAGCAAGACCAACATCACGTCGATGAACGGCACCATGTTGATTTCGTTGATGGTGCGGCGGCGACCACGGCCGCGGGCTT
>JAABPX010000070.1 GCA_011391745.1 Comamonadaceae bacterium | reverse complement strand
TGGACGGCGTGCCCACGTTGCGTTGCAAGATGTTGGAGAACTCTTCGGTGAAGGTCTCCAGCCGGTTGGCGATGCGGTCGATGTCGTGGGCGAAGCGGTTGTAGGCCAACACGGCGGGGATGGCGGCGAACAAACCAATCGCCGTGGCCACCAAGGCCTCGGCAATGCCAGGGGCCACCGTGGCCACGGTGACTTGGGCCATGGAGGCCAAACCCGTGAAGGCGTGCAT
>JAABPX010000069.1 GCA_011391745.1 Comamonadaceae bacterium | reverse complement strand
GGCCCGTGGCTTGCGCCGCGTCGACGTGGAAGATCACGCCTTTTTCGCGGCACAGCGCGCCCAATGCGGCGATGTCTTGGATCACGCCGATTTCGTTGTTCACGAACATGATCGAGGCCAAGATGGTGTCGGGGCGAATGGCCGCTTTGAAGGCGTCGAGGTTGACCAAGCCATCGGCCTGCACATCGAGGTAGGTCACTTCAAAACCTTGGCGCTCCAATTCGCGGCAGGTGTCGAGCACGGCTTTGTGCTCGGTCTTGGCGGTGATGAGGTGCTTGCCTTTTTCTTGATAGAAGTGAGCGGCACCTTTGATGGCCAAGTTGTTGGACTCGGTGGCACCACTGGTCCAGACGATTTCGCGGGGGTCGGCGCCGATCAAGGCCGCCACCTGTTCACGGGCCGTCTCGACCGCTTTTTCGGCTTCCCAGCCCCATGCGTGACTGCGTGAGGCGGGGTTGCCGAAGTGCTCGCGCAACCAAGGAATCATGGCGTCCACCACCCGAGGGTCGCAGGGGTTGGTGGCGCTGTAGTCCATGTAAATGGGGAAATGTGGGGTGCTCATGGCGTTTCTTTGCAATGGGTTTATTTGGACAAAGCGCTGGCACCCAAGGCGAAGACGGAATTGGGTGCGTTGACACGAATCGGCTTGACGACCGAGGGGGTGGAAATGGTGCGCTTGACCAAGGGTTTGGTGTCGATCACAACGCCTTTGGCGTGCTGGTCGTCCACCAAGGACTGCAAGGACACCGAATCCAAAAAATCGACCATTTTGGCGTTGAGTGAAGCCCACAGTTCGTGCGTCATGCAACGCTGGCCCTCACCCAAGCAGTTTTCTTTGCCGCCGCATTGGGTGGCGTCAATGGGCTCGTCCACCGAGACGATGATGTCGGCCACCGTGATGTCTTTGGCTTTGCGCCCCAGAGAGTAACCGCCACCCGGCCCCCGCGTGGACTCCACCAATTCGTGGCGGCGCAGCTTACCAAACAGCTGCTCCAAATAAGACAGGGAGATGTGTTGCCGCTGGCTGATGGCGGCCAAGGTGACGGGACCGTTGGTTTGGCGCAAGGCCAAATCGATCATCGCGGTGACCGCAAAGCGGCCTTTGGTGGTAAGTCGCATGGTGAACAGCTCCTAGAAAATGGGGCCAAAGACCTTCAAAAGTCATTCCGACTGATTTGGTCGAGTATAGCCCAAAATCCCACTGTTTCAGTCGAGTTCTCTCCAATACCCTTGATTGTCCAGGACAAATCAAACCAAGGCGTCGTGTCCCGTGGCCCCCAAGACGCGGGCCTTGAGTTGACCGAGGTGGTCGCGGGCCTGCGCGGCTTTTTCAAACTCCAAGTTTCGGGCGTGCTCCATCATGAGCTTTTCCAAGCGCTTGATTTCTCTGGCCAGGTCGCGCTCGCTCATGTCGCCCAACTCCGCCGCAGCTTGGCTTTGGGCCGCCAACCGGTCGGCCTCCTTGCCCGCTTTTTCGCTGTAGACACCATCGATGAGGTCTTTGACGCGCTTGTTGATGCTGCGCGGCTCAATGCCGTTGGCCAAGTTGAAGGCGATTTGTTTGGTGCGCCGACGTTCGGTTTCGTCCATGGCGCGTTTCATCGAATCGGTGATGCGGTCGGCGTACAAAATCGCACGCCCGTTGAGGTTGCGCGCAGCACGGCCAATGGTTTGGATCAAGCTGCGCTCCGAGCGCAAAAAGCCCTCTTTGTCGGCGTCCAAAATGGCCACCAAAGACACCTCGGGAATGTCGATCCCCTCTCTTAACAAGTTGATGCCCACCAGCACATCAAAAGCGCCCAAACGCAAGTCGCGCAAGATCTCCACACGCTCAACCGTGTCCACATCGCTGTGGACATAACGCACCTTCACGCCGTTTTCGGTCAAGTAGTCGGTGAGCTGTTCGGCCATGCGCTTGGTCAGGGTGGTGATGAGCACACGCTCGTTCTTCTGCACCCGGATGCGGATTTCCTGCAGCACATCGTCAACTTGGTGGGTGGCCGGACGCACCTCAAGCTGCGGGTCCACCAAACCGGTGGGGCGCACCAACTGCTCCACCACCTGACCGGCGTGGGTTTTTTCGTACTCTGCGGGCGTGGCCGAGACAAACACACATTGGCGCATGCGCTGCTCGAACTCGTCGAATTTGAGCGGTCGGTTGTCCAGCGCACTGGGCAAACGAAAACCGTATTCGACCAAGGTGGTTTTGCGTGCCCGGTCGCCGTTGTACATGCCACCGAACTGGCCAATGAGCACATGGCTTTCGTCCAAAAACATGAGCGCGTCTTTGGGCAAATAGTCGGTCAGGGTAGAAGGCGGCTCTCCGGGGGCACTGCCCGACAAATGGCGCGAGTAATTTTCAATACCCTTGCAGTGCCCCACTTCGCTGAGCATCTCCAAATCAAAGCGGGTGCGCTGCTCCAGGCGCTGCGCCTCCACCAGCTTGCCCATGCCGACCAGTTCTTTGAGCCGATCCGACAACTCGGTCTTGATGGTCTCCACCGCGCTGAGCACCTGCTCGCGGGGCGTGACGTAATGGCTGCTGGGGTAGACCGTGAAGCGTGGGATTTTTTGGCGCACTCGGCCCGTGAGCGGGTCGAAGAGTTGCAAGGACTCCACCTCATCATCAAACAAATCGATGCGGATGGCCATCTCGGAGTGCTCGGCGGGAAACACATCAATGGTGTCTCCGCGCACGCGGAATTTGCCGCGTGAAAAATCTTGGTCGTTGCGCGCGTATTGCATGCGCACCAATTGTGCGATCAGGTCGCGCTGCCCAACCTTGTCGCCCGTGCGCAGCAGCATCACCATCTGGTGGTAGCTCTCAGGCTTGCCGATGCCGTAGATGGCCGACACCGTGGCCACAATGATCACATCGCGCCGCTCCAAAATGCTCTTGGTGCAGGAGAGGCGCATCTGCTCAATGTGTTCGTTGATGGCGCTGTCTTTTTCAATGAACAAATCGCGCTGGGGCACATAGGCCTCGGGCTGGTAGTAGTCGTAGTAACTGACAAAATACTCCACCGCGTTGTTGGGGAAGAACTCGCGAAACTCGCTGTAGAGCTGCGCCGCCAGCGTTTTGTTGGGCGCAAACACAATGGCTGGGCGGCCCAATCGGGCAATGACGTTGGCCATGGTGAAGGTCTTGCCCGAACCGGTCACGCCCAAGAGCGTTTGAAACACCTCGCCATCGCGCACCCCCTCGACCAATTGCTTGATCGCCGTGGGTTGATCGCCCGCGGGCGGGTACGGCATGAACAACTCAAACGGCGAATCGGGAAAGGACACGAATTCGCCTTCGAGGCGGACGACGGCATCTGTGGTGGGTTCGGTCATGGCGCGGGCGCGGGGGCCGTTAAAATCAGGGACAACCCGACAGCCTAACCGAGGATCGGGTTTCCCGCCACCCCCGAACCCTCAAGGACTTTTCATGTCTCTGTTTTCCGCCGTCGAAATGGCCCCACGCGATCCGATCTTGGGCCTGAACGAACAATTCAACGCCGACCCCAATCCCAACAAAGTCAATTTGGGTGTGGGCGTGTATTTCGACGACAACGGCAAGCTGCCGCTGCTCAAATGTGTGCAAGCCGCTGAGGCCACCATGATGGCCAAGCCCACCCCGCGTGGCTACTTGCCCATCGACGGCATTGCCGCCTACGACGCCGCGGTTAAAGGCTTGGTGTTTGGTGCCGAATCCGATGTGGTGAAAAGCGGCCGCGTGGCCACCGTGCAAGCCATTGGCGGCACCGGCGGCCTAAAAATCGGCGCCGACTTCCTGAAAAAACTCAGCCCCAACGCCCAAGTGCTGATTTCGGACCCCAGCTGGGAAAATCACCGCGCGCTGTTCACCAACGCCGGCTTCACTGTTAACACCTACCCCTACTTTGATCAGTCCGCCAACGGCGGCTTGGGTGGCATCAACTTCACCGGCATGTTGACCGCGCTCAACGCCGCCGCACCCGGCACCATCGTGTTGCTGCACGCTTGCTGCCACAACCCCACCGGCTACGACATCAGCCCCGAGCAGTGGGACCAGGTCATTGCCGTGGTCAAGGCCAAGGGCCTGACCGCCTTCCTGGACATGGCCTACCAAGGCTTTGGCTACGGCATCGCCGAAGACGGCGCGGTCATCGCCAAGTTTGTGGCCGCTGGCCTGAACATCTTTGTGTCCACCAGCTTCTCCAAAAGCTTCAGCCTGTACGGCGAGCGCGTGGGTGCCCTGAGCGTGGTGGGTTCCAGCAAAGAAGAAACCGACCGTGTGCTGAGCCAGCTCAAGATCGCCATTCGCACCAACTATTCCAACCCACCCACCCACGGCGGCGCGATTGTGGCGGCGGTGCTCAGCAACCCCGAGCTGCGCGCCCTATGGGAAGCCGAATTGGGCGAGATGCGCGTGCGCATCAAAGCCATGCGCCAAACGCTGGTCGATGGCCTCAAAGCCGCTGGCGTGACCAAGAACATGGGCTTCATCACCACACAGATCGGCATGTTCAGCTACTCGGGCCTGAGCAAAGACCAAATGGTGCGCCTGCGCAGCGAATTTGGTGTGTATGGCACCGACACGGGTCGCATGTGTGTGGCTGCGCTGAACAGCAAAAACATTTCGCACGTTTGCCAAGCCGTTGCCCAAGTAATTTGAATGGTACGCATCGCCTGCCATAATCCTTCATCGGTATGAAAATTTTTTTGTTAACCATTTCATTTCTGTGATAGCAACAATTCAATGACAGTCGTAGCACTTTTGGGACGCAAAGGCGGCAGTGGCAAAAGCACGCTGTCGACCAACATCGCTGCTTGGTGTGCCCGCAACGGGCACCAAGTGATGTTGGGTGACGTTGATCGACAACAATCGGTTCGCAGTTGGCTGCAACGGCGCAGCCCGCAAGCCGCCAAGGTGCTGACTTGGGCGGTTGACAATGGAAAAGTGTTCCGTGCACCACCAGGTACGACCCATGTGGTGCTGGACACTCCCGGTGGCCTTTATGACCACGAATTGGCCAAATTGGTTGTATGGATCGATGCCGTGGTGGTGCCCATTGGGCCGTCCGTGTTCGACCGCGACGCATCGCTCGATTTCCTCAAAGAACTCCGCAAACTGCCCAAAGTGGCCTCGGGTCGCTGCAAAGTGGCCGTGGTTGGTATGCGTTGGCCCATGGAACGCGTTCAAGATTGGCACGCTCAAGGTCGACACTGGGACACACCACTGCTCACCGTCATCCCGGATTCGCCGCATTACCGTTCGTGTTTGGAAAATGGTGGCAGCTTGTTCGATATGCCCGAAGCGATTCGTCAGAGGGATATGCCGCATTGGCAACCCTTGCTCAACTGGCTCGATGCCATTTGGACCAGCTCTGCCACGGTCAAACACCCAACCACAGGCGTGAATCGGGTTCGACCAGTGACTGAAACAGCACGACAAAGGCCCGATGCGCCTTCGCAAGTCCCTGCAGCCAGTCCGACCTCAGACCTCAACGGCTCCCCCGCTGCAGCAGATGCTCCTCAACCCGCCAAGCCATGGATACCCAAATGGCTTCGCATGGTCTGAAGCGCCAAGCAAGCCCAACGGGCAACGTTTCCCCTTCCGGTATCGCTGAATGACCCGTCTTTAGGGTTTAACACCTTGGTTTGTGCCACCCAAGGCTGTTATATTGCACTGCAACAATTCAAAGGATGCGTCACCCATGCTCTACCAGATTTACGAAAACCAGCGCTCCGTGATGGAGCCGTTCGCCGACCTGGCCGAAATTGCCGCAAGGCTCTACAGCAACCCCATGTTGCCCATGGGTCAGCTACCCGTGTCGCAACGCCTCTCTGCGGCATACGACCTGATGCACCGATTGGGCAAAGATTACGTCAAACCGGTGTTTGGCATTCATTCCATCGCAGTTGAGGGCAAGGACATCGCCATTCACGAGCGCATTGAAATCGACAAACCCTTTTGTGAGTTACGCCGATTCAAACGCTTCACCGACGACGTCGACACCTTAAACACCCTCAAGCACCAGCCGGTGGTGCTGATCGTTGCGCCCTTGTCAGGCCATTACGCCACGCTGCTGCGTGACACCGTGCGCACCATGCTCCAGGGGCACAAGGTTTACATCACCGATTGGAAAAATGCCCGCTTGGTGCCCGTCAGTGAAGGGGATTTCCACCTCGATGATTACGTCAATTACATCCAAGAATTCATCCGTTACCTGCAAGGCCGTTACGGCAACTGCCACGTCATGAGCGTGTGCCAACCCACCGTGCCGGTGTTGGCCGCTGTGTCCCTCATGGCCAGCCGAGGCGAAACCACCCCACTGAGCATGACCATGATGGGCGGCCCCATCGATGCGCGCAAGACCCCCACGGCGGTGAACAACATGGCCACCCAGCGCAGCTTGGAATGGTTTGAAAACAACGTGATTTTCCGCGTGCCACCGAACTTCCCAGGCTCAGGCCGACGTGTGTACCCCGGCTTCCTGCAACACACCGGCTTTGTGGCCATGAACCCCGACCGCCACGTCAGCAGCCACTACGACTACTTCCAAAACCTGATCAAAGGCGACGATTCCAGCACCGAAAACCACCGCCAGTTCTACGACGAATACAACGCCGTGCTGGACATGGACGCCAACTACTATCTGGAGACCATTGCCACCGTCTTTCAAGACTTCAAGTTGGTCAACGACGCTTGGGATGTGCTCAACGAACAGGGTGAGTCTGAACACGTCAGCCCACAAGACATTCGCAGCACCGCACTGCTGACCGTGGAAGGTGAACTCGACGATATCTCGGGCTCAGGACAAACCGCCGCCGCCCACGAGTTGTGCACCGGCATCCCCAAAGCCAAGCGCCAACACTACGAGGTCGAAGGTGCTGGTCACTACGGCATTTTCTCGGGTCGCCGCTGGCGCGACATGGTCTACCCGGTGGTCAAGGCCTTCATCTTGGCCAACAACGGCCAACAGGCGGTGGCGCAGAAAGCAGCAAGCACCCCAGCGGCCCCAGCCAAAACCGCCCGTCGCCGCTCGGCCTGAAACCAAGCAAGGTGGGCGCTTGATGTCGCTGGCTGAACGCATCGACGCGGCCTTGCCGCAAACCCAATGCACCCGCTGCGGCTATCCCGATTGCCGTGCCTACGCCCAGGCCGTGGCCTCAGGCGAAGCGGCCATCAACCAATGCCCGCCCGGCGGTGATGAGGGTATTCGCCGCTTGGCTTTGCTCACTGGCCAAGCGGTGCTGCCGCTGAACCCCGAACACGGCGTGGATGGCCCATTGACCGTGGCCATCATCGACGAGCAGTGGTGCATCGGCTGCACACTGTGCCTAGATGCCTGCCCCACCGACGCCATCGTCGGCACCAGCAAGCGCATGCACACGGTCATTGAGCCTTGGTGCACCGGCTGCGAGCTGTGCATTCCCGTCTGCCCGGTCGACTGCATTGCCTTGGAACCCGTCAGCGGCCAGCGCACCGCATGGGACGCTTGGACACCGCAACAAGCCGACACGGCCAAGGCCCGCTACCAATCGCGTCAGCGGCGTTTGGCGCGTGAAGCAGAAGAACAGCGCCAGCGCCTGCAAGCCCGAAGCCGGCTTACATGATCTGCGAATAGGCTTCGATCACCTCGGTCGGCGCCTGCACCAGCTCAATCAATACGCCCTCCCCGGCAATCGGGAATTCGTCGTTCGACTTGGGGTGTAAGAACGTGATGTCGTGACCTGCGGCACCCTTGCGGATGCCGCCCGGCGCAAAACGCACGCCTTGCGCTGTGAGCCATTCGACTGCCACCGGCAAATCATCGATCCACAGACCGATGTGGTTGAGCGGCGTGTTGTGCACGGCAGGCTTTTTCTCGGGGTCCAGCGGCTGCATCAGATCGACCTCAACCTTGAACGGGCCGCTGCCGATGGCGCAGATGTCCTCATCCACGTTCTCGCGCTCGCTCTTGAAAGTGCCCGTCAGTTCTAAGCCCAGCATGTCCACCCACAGGGTTTGCAGGCGGGTTTTGTCAGGCCCGCCGATGGCGATTTGTTGAATGCCTAAAACTTTGAAGGGGCGTGGGTTCATGGGTGATTTCTCCGTCACAAAATAAGCGGTTTATTGACCCGCACTGGGCAAAGCGGCGCGCTGGGTGTGCTCGGTGGCGTCGCCCAAGACATGGGCTTTTTGCAACTGCGCCAGATAGGTTTTGACGATGTTCATGGTTTAGCCTGATAGCGAACACCCGGCAAATCCGCCAAGGCGGCGTCTTGGGTGTAGAGCGTGGCACCGTGGGTTTGGGCGGTTTGCCAGATGAGGGCGTCGGCCATGTGCAATTTGTATATTTGGGCTGCCAGCGCGGCTTGGCTATAGGCCGTCATGTCCAAGTGAACAAAGCGCCCCAGTTTGAAATAGGCCAAGCTTTTGTCAACCCATGCCTGCCCATGAAGCTGTGCCAGTCTTTTACTGACTTCGTACACCACAATGCCAGGCACCAGAAGCTGGGCAGTATCTTCAATCGCAGGCGCGAAAAAATCAGCGCCCGGATCATCTAAAAAATAAGCCAACCAACCGCAAGAATCGACAACATTCATGAGGTGCTCACGCGTCGCCCAAGCCACTGGGCCGCATCAATCGGGGGACACCCCCCCGGCCACTCGGGGCCTTCAGGGTCGTTTTTAATGTGGGCCACATCGACCCCAGGAATTTTCGGCAGAAATCCACGTGCAGACCGCATCTCTAATTCGGGCTCCAACACCGCTTGCCCCTGGGCATTCAAGCGCATGTATACCCTTTGACCCGTCTTGAGCTTGAGCGCTTGACGGATGGCTTTGGGTATAACGACTTGAAATTTTGGTGAAACAGTTAATGCAGTCATACAAACCTCATTTCGTAAAACGATTTAAAAATTGTATAACTGCCGCCGAATTCAGGCAACGCGCCCATAGGCTCACCCCTCAAACTCCACAATCATCTGGTCCACGGTCAGCGATTCGCCTTTGGACGCAACCACTTTCTTGACCACGCCGTCTTGGGTGGCGAAGAGCACGTTTTCCATCTTCATGGCCTCGATCACGGCCACGCGTTCACCCGCCTGCACTTTTTGGCCCGGCTGCACCGACACCTCCACCAAGAGGCCCGGCATGGGCGAGAGCACAAAGCGACTCAAATCGGGCGGCGCCTTGTAGGGCATGAGTTGGTGCAACTCGGCCATGCGCGGCGACATCACCAACGCTTCGATGCGGGTGCCGTTGTGCTGCACTTGCAGGGCCAGCGGGTTTTTGGCGGTGCCGCGCTCAACCTGCGCCGTGAAGGGTTTGCCATTGCAAGTGCCTTCGATGCGGATGTCGTTCAAACGCGACTGGCTTTCGATGGCGTAGGCCTTGCCCGCGATGGTGATTTTGGCCACGCCGGGTTTCCCCACAAATTCGTCCACGTGCACCGGCACATAGCGGTTCTGGCCGCCCTGCCCCAACTCCACCACAGCGTAATCTTGCCCAATTTTCACGTCGTAACCGGGCAACTGACCGCTCAGGCCCGCCGCGCGCTCGCGCGACTTACGGCGCACAAACGCGGCCAAGGCGGCCAAAAAGTCGTGGTCGTCGTGCGGCACGTCTTCGGCACGGAAGCCGTGGGCGTAGTGCTCGGCGATGAAGCCGGTGTTGAACTGACCGCTCACAAACTTGGGGTGGGCCAACAAAGCGGCTTGAAACGGGATGTTCGAGCTGATGCCACGGATGACGAAGCCGTTCAAGGCTTCGCGCATTTTGGCAATGGCATCCAAGCGGTCTTTGCCGTGCACGATGAGCTTGGCGATCATCGAGTCGTAGAACATCGGGATCTCGCCACCGTCTTGCACACCGGTGTCCACGCGCACGCCTTGCAAGTCGGCGGTATTGCCTTGAAACATGGTTTGTACCGGCGGCTGGAAGCGCACCAAACGCCCGGTGGACGGCAGGAAGTTGCGGAAGGGGTCTTCGGCGTTGATGCGGCACTCGATAGCCCAGCCCTCGCGTTTGACGTCGGCTTGGCCAAAGGCCAGCTTCTCGCCAGCGGCCACGCGAATCATCTGCTCCACCAAATCCAAACCCGTGATGCACTCGGTCACCGGGTGCTCCACCTGCAGGCGGGTGTTCATCTCCAAGAAGTAAAAGTCTTGGTCTTTGCCGACCACAAACTCCACCGTGCCCGCGCTTTGGTACTGCACGGCCTTGGCCAAGGCCACGGCCTGCTCGCCCATGGCTTTGCGGGTGGCGTCCGAGATGAAGGGCGATGGGGCTTCCTCAATCACTTTTTGGTGACGGCGCTGGATGGAGCATTCGCGCTCGTTCAGGTACACCACGTTGCCGTGGCTGTCGCCCAAAATCTGGATCTCGATATGGCGGGGTTCGAGCACGTATTTTTCGATAAACACGCGGTCGTCGCCAAAGCTGTTGCGCGCCTCGTTGCGGCAAGAGGTGAAGCCCTCAAAAGCTTCTTTGTCGTTAAAGGCCACGCGCAGGCCTTTGCCACCACCGCCCGCGCTGGCCTTGATCATCACGGGGTAACCGATGCCTTTGGCGATCTCCACGGCCTGCTCGGCGGTGTCGATGGCGTCGTTGTAGCCGGGGATGGTGTTGACCTTGGCTTCGTTGGCGAGTTTTTTGGACGCGATTTTGTCGCCCATGGCCGCGATGGAGTGGGCCTTGGGGCCGATGAAGGCGATGCCCTCGTCTTCACAGCGTTTGGCGAACTCGGTGTTCTCGCTCAAAAAGCCGTAGCCGGGGTGAATGGCTTGCGCACCCGTGGCCTTAGCCGCCGCGATGATCTTGTCGGCTACGAGGTAAGACTCGCGCGAAGGCGCGGGGCCAAGCAACACGGCTTCGTCGGCCAGTTGCACATGGCGTGCTTCCTTGTCGGCTTCTGAATAAACGGCCACGGTTTGGATGCCCATTTTGTGGGCGGTGGCGATGACACGGCAGGCGATTTCGCCGCGGTTGGCAATCAGAATTTTGGTAAACATCTGGTTCTTCTCCTTGGCAATCACAGTGGAATGTTCCCGTGCTTGCGCCAGGGGTTGTCGATCTTCTTGTCTTTGAGCATCACCAATGAGCGGGCAATGCGCTTGCGGGTTTCGTGCGGCTGAATCACATCGTCGATAAAGCCACGCGCACCGGCCACGAAGGGGTTGGCAAAGCGGTCTTTGTACTCGGCTTCTTTGGCCGCGAGTTTGGCTGGGTCGCCTTTGTCTTCGCGGAAGATGATTTCCACCGCGCCCTTGGCCCCCATGACCGCGATTTCAGCGTTGGGCCAAGAGAAGTTGACGTCACCGCGCAGGTGCTTAGACGCCATCACGTCATACGCGCCCCCGTAGGCCTTGCGGGTGATGACGGTGATTTTGGGCACCGTGCATTCGGCGTACGCGTACAGCAACTTCGCGCCGTGCTTGATGATGCCGCCGTATTCTTGACTGGTGCCGGGCATGAAGCCGGGCACGTCCACAAAGGTCAGCACGGGAATGTTGAAGGCGTCGCAGAAGCGCACAAAACGCGCGGCCTTGATGGAGCTCTTGATGTCCAAACAACCCGCCAACACCAGCGGCTGGTTGGCCACGATGCCCACAGTCTGGCCGTCAATGCGGGCAAAACCGATGAGGATGTTTTTCGCGTAATCGGGTTGCAATTCAAAGAAGTCACCATCGTCCACAGTTTTGACGATGAGTTCCTTCATGTCGTAGGCCTTGTTGGGGTTCTCGGGCACCAGGGTGTCCAAGCTCAGGTCCATGCGGTCGGTCGGGTCGCCACTCTTGCGCACCGGGGCTTTTTCTTTGTTGTTCAGCGGCAAGTAGTTGAATAGGCGGCGCAACATAAGCAACGCTTCCACGTCGTTCTCAAACGCCATATCGGCCACGCCGCTCTTGGTGGTGTGCGTGAGCGCACCACCCAGCTCTTCGGCGGTGACTTCTTCGTGCGTCACGGTTTTCACCACCTCGGGGCCGGTGACGAACATATAAGACGTGTCTTTGACCATGAAGATGAAATCGGTGAGCGCGGGCGAATACACCGCCCCACCCGCCGAGGGCCCCATGATCATGCTGATCTGCGGCACCACGCCGCTGGCCATGACGTTGCGCTGGAACACTTCGGCGTAACCACCGAGCGAGGCCACGCCTTCTTGAATACGCGCCCCACCCGAGTCGTTCAAGCCGATCACCGGAGCCCCCACCTTCATGGCTTGGTCCATGACCTTACAGATTTTTTCGGCATGCGTTTCAGACAATGCGCCGCCGTACACGGTGAAGTCTTGGCTGTAAACAAACACCAAACGACCGTTGATCATGCCGTAGCCCGTGACCACGCCGTCGCCGGGAATTTTTTGATCGGCCATGCCAAAGTCGGTGCAGCGGTGCTCCACAAACATGTCCCATTCTTCGAAAGTGCCTTCGTCGAGCAGCACTTCGATGCGCTCACGGGCTGTGAGCTTGCCTTTGGCGTGCTGCGCATCGATGCGCTTTTGCCCGCCGCCCAAGCGGGCCGCAGCGCGCTTTTTTTCCAGTTGTTCAAGAATGTCTTGCATGATTTGCTTTCTTATCAAAAAGTTTTGAATTAACCCTGTGTTTGATAGGCGCTGAGCAGTTGGCGGGCAGCCGTCGATGCGGCAAGCGTGCCCGCCGCAACGTGTTGGCTCAGTTGGGGCAGCAGTGTTTGCACTCGCGGCTGCGCCCGGAAGTTTTGTTTTAATCCGGCGTCGATGCGCTCCCACATCCACGACAGGGCTTGGTTTTGGCGGCGAAGCGCTAGGCGGCCATTGGCCGTTTGCAGGCGTCGAAATTCCGTCACCGCCGCCCAAAAACTGTCCACGCCCTGGCCCAGCAAAGCGCTCAACTGCACCACCTTCGGATGCCACTGCGTGGTATCGGCGTGCGCATGACCCGATCTGCCGTGCATGCCCAACAACTGCAAGGCACTGGTGATTTGCAACTCGGCGCGGGTGGCGGCGATGGCATCGATGTCGGCCTTGTTGATGACCACCAAATCGGCGATTTCCATCACACCTTTTTTGATGGCCTGCAAGTCGTCGCCCGCGTTGGGCAGCTGCATGAGCACAAACATGTCGCTCATGTTGGCCACCGCCGTCTCGCTCTGGCCCACGCCCACGGTCTCGACAATCACCACGTCGTAGCCGGCGGCTTCGCAGACCAGCATGGCTTCGCGGGTTTTTTCGGCCACACCACCCAAGGTGCCGCTGCTGGGGCTGGGTCGGATGTAGGCGCGCTCGTGCACGCTCAGGTGTTCCATGCGCGTCTTGTCGCCCAAAATAGAGCCGCCCGAGACTGTGCTCGACGGGTCGATGGTGAGCACCGCCACGCGGTGGCCCTGCGCAATCAGGTACAGACCCAGTGCCTCGATGAACGTGGACTTGCCCACACCGGGCACGCCGCTGATGCCTAAGCGAAACGACTGGCCTGTGTGCGGCAACATGGCCGTGAGCAACTCGTCGGCCTGCGCCCGGTGGTCGGTGCGGGTCGATTCGAGCAACGTGATGGCTTTGGCCATGGCGCGGCGCTGTTGAGCCGGATGAGCACCCATGACGTGTTGAAGCAGTTCCAGACTCATCAATTCGCTGGCCTTATTCAAACTGCTCAAAGAACGACAAGTCAATGTCAAACACCGTGCGCGGCTTGAGACCCAACTCATAGCGTTTGAACATGTCAAACAGCTTTTCACCATCCACCAGTTCAATGGGGACTGCCCCGGGTCTCTCCGCTTCCGCACGTGCATTGCTCGTGAAAGTACTCGTGGTGAGAAAAATACCCTTCTCAGCACGCCCTTGCATGGCACCGCGTAAGTCGCGAATCTCCTTGGGTGGGACAGCGTTTTCCCATTTTTTGCATTGAAATACCACGTTAAAGCTGACCAGATCATTGAGCTGCAGCACACCCACCCCGTCGATACCGCCATCGTTCGACCGTCCGGTAACCGACACACGTTCAAAACCAGCCTCACGTAGCAAACGCATGCTCAACCTCTCAAAGCCCGAAGGCGAAAGGTTTTTGACCACGCGAAGAAAACCCAGCAGACTGGCATCCTCATCTGCTTGGGGGGTGTCTGGTGGAAGCGCCTCATCTTGGAGTGAGGACTCTGCCGCTGAATCGTTCGAGGGTTTGCGCAGCTTGGCCCGCAACCTGACCTGTTCGAGAAAAATCTCACGGGCTGTCTCAGCGCTCAGCGTGGTTTGACGGCCTGCAGTGGTCAACGTCCAAACGCCACGCCGCCCGGAATCAATCAAGCCTGCCCACACCAAATATTGTCTGGCCCAATGGACTTGGTTATAAAACCGCTCTTGTCCAGAGCTGAGTACCTCATTGCGCAAAGCTTCGGGTACTTGCTCGATTTGCGCGATGCGCTCCAATGCTTCACGAGGAGCCGCCGATCCACCCAAATCTTTCAGTGCCTGTATCAACGGCCCAAACCAGCGCACAAATTCGGATTGCTTTGCTTTTTTATGGGTGCCGCCAGATGCATTGCCAGAGCCTGATGGGGAAATGATGTTATTCAATCCAGTTCTCCAGCTTTAAGCCCTCAATCCGCTCAAACTCCCGCGTGTTGTTGGTGACACAAACCGCGTCCAAAGCCAGCGCGTGGCAGCCAATTTGTAAATCGTGAATGCCGATGGGAGTCCCTGCAGTGCGCAAACGATGGTATTGCGCGGCATAGATCCAGGCGGCAGACACATCCCAATCTTGCACCTGGAATGAACTCAGCAATTTGTGCAATGCTGTCTTGTTCCGATCTTTATGTTGGCTTTTCTCCACGCCAAATGCCAACTCAGCCACAACCACAGAAGACAAGACGATTTGATCTCGTCCCATTTCTTGCATGCGCTTGAGCACATTCGCATTGCCGCGTTGTGCATAAATGATGATGTTGGCATCCAACAAATACAAAGTCGATGACATCAGTCCATGCCTTCAATGTCATCAGGCAAGAGACCACGTTCACGCTCAATTTCTTCAGAAAAACCTTCAAACTGAGCCAGCGCATTTTGCACGCTTGCCCACCACTCGTCCTTGTTGTGCTTAGGCCGAAGGACGACGGTGTTGCCCACCTTCTGAATAAACACCTCGGCGGTGTCAAAGCGATAGGCTTTGGGCAGGCGAACCGCTTGGCTGCGCCCAGTGGTGAAAATTTTGGCGGTGTCTGTGATCATGGTGCCGACCCTTTTTTGATAGATACCAAATCATACCTACCGTTTTCGAAATCACCAACCACTGGTTGCGACTCTGTGGGCACCCACGGTCGTCCTTGTTTTTTGGCCTCTTGATAGTCCAGCCAATCGTTTTGGTTTGCTTCACGCTGTGTCATGAGC
>JAABPX010000005.1 GCA_011391745.1 Comamonadaceae bacterium | reverse complement strand
GCAATCTGCTCAATGCGCCCCTCGTGCATCACGGCGATTCGATCAGACAAAGACAAGGCCTCGTGGCGATCGTGGGTAACGTAAATAGCCGCAGCATTCAATGACTTGACCACGGTAGCAATTTCGCGCCCCAAAGATTCGCGCAAACTGGCATCCAAGTTAGACAAGGGCTCATCAAAAAGCAAGACCTTGGGGTCTGTCACGATGGCCCTGGCCAAGCCCACACGCTGCTGCTGCCCGCCCGAGAGTTCACCTGGCTTTCGGTGCGCTAGGTCGCTCAAGGACACCCGGGCCAACGCAGCGTTGACTCGCTCTTGCCTAGTGGCAACAGGCGCGCGTCGAACCTGAAGCGCAAAGCCCACGTTTTGCGCCACGGTCATGTGGGGCCACAAAGCGTAATCTTGAAAGACCATACCCAAGCCCCTGCGTTCAGGGCCCAGCCAAATCGCAGCATTTGCGTCAAAAACTTTTTCACCGTGGAGGTCAATTTGCCCTGAAGTCGGTTGAAGCAATCCTGCAATGGCTCGCAACAGCGTGCTTTTACCGCACCCTGATGGCCCCAATAGCGAGACGAACTCACCTGGTAAAACCGACAAAGAAAGTGAAGCAAGAACCTGATGAGAGCCAAAATGGTGCGTTAAATTTTGCAAAACCAATGCATGATTGGCCGCACCAGTTTGAGTAAAGATCATGCTTCAATATAAAGCTCAGAGATGACAAATTGATGAACATTGTCTGAGCCAACCCATGTCTGTTCGTGGATGTTGGATACATTTTTTACGGCACGATCCGTCATCAAGACATTGCACATTTAGGCTAATATGTTTGAATGTCTGTCTATTTGATCGGTGACGTACAAGGTTGCCACGCGGCCTTACAGCGCTTGCTCCACACCATCGACTTCTCACCCAGCCGAGACACGCTCTACCTTTTGGGCGACTTGGTCAACCGCGGCCCAGACTCACTTGGCGTGCTGCGACAACTGCGTCAATGGTCGGGCAGTGCTTACGCCCTCTTGGGTAACCACGACATTCACTTACTGGCCGTTCACGCAGGCATCTTGCCCTTGCACGCCAGCGACACCGTGCAAGACGTGCTGAACGCGCCCGACGCAGCCGAGCTGATGGACTGGCTGCGCGATCGACCCTTTGCTTTTCACGAACACGGCTGGCTGATGGTTCACGCGGGTGTATTACCCAGCTGGGATGCGGCCCAAACCTTGGATTTATCTCAAGAGCTGCACATGGCCCTTACGGATGCCAATTGGGTAGAACACCTGCGTGCCTTGTTTGGCAGCCAGCCCGCGCATTGGCGCGATGATTGGCCACGTACCGAGCGTTTACGCGTGGCGGTGAACGCCTTGACACGCATGCGGCTGTGTTCGGCTGAGGGTGAGATGGAGTTCAAAACCAAAGACAATATTGAGGCAGCGCCGCCTGGCTTCATGCCTTGGTTTGATGTACCGAACCGGCGCACGGCAAACGTACCGGTGGCTTTTGGCCATTGGTCCACTTTGGGGGGCTTGCAGCGCCCAGGCCTCTTGGCCCTGGACACTGGTTGTGTTTGGGGTGGCAGCTTGAGTGCCGCTGAAATCGGCCCAGGCGGCAGTGTGCTACAGGTGGTACGCACCGATTGTCCTCAGTCGATTCTGGGCTCTCCGAACGGTGGTTGAACTTCGTGGCTTTTTGTGTTTTTAAATGTGAATCATCATGAGCAAATCCCCCAACACCTTTGAGCGCACGATGGAATCGGCCATTTTTGCCAGCCGCTGGATCTTGGCGCCTTTCTTTTTGGGGCTGATCGTGGGCATGTTGGTGCTCTTGGTGAAGTTCGGCAAAGAACTGGTGTCTTTGCTCATGGGCGTGTTGGGCCTGTACGAGCACGACACCATCATCTCCATCCTGACCTTGGTGGACACCGCCCTGTTGGCGGTGCTATTGCTCATCATCGTGTTCAGCGGCTATGAAAACTTCGTCTCCAAACTCAACGTGGGCGAGAGCGAAGACCGTCCGGCTTGGATGGGCAAGGTGGGGTTCTCTGACTTAAAAATGAAACTCATCAGCGCCATCGTGGCCATCTCGGCGGTGGAGTTGCTCAAAGCGTTTTTGGTCAGCGACACCATGACTGGCGAGCAAATCGGCTGGAAGATCGCCATCCATTTGACCTTTGTGGTCTCGGGTTTGTTGTTCGCCGCCTCCGACTGGATCAGCGACAACCGCAAGGGCTGAAGACCCTATTTGTAAACCGCTCGCCGATCAGAAAACGTCCGCACCCGCCGACGCCAAGCTCGGTAACTGCCTGGCTTGAGTTCTCGGCGCATGAGCGCTTTGACCTGATCGGGGGCCAAGCCATGGGAGCGTTGAATGGCCGCAAATTCCACGTGGTCGCTCAAGGCCAGTGCAATCACTTCCCCCACGCGGGCTGCATCACATGCGGGATGTTTCATGCGGGAGACGGGTTCTCGGGTGACGGGGTGGGGGACGTGGCCTCCAGCGGCACGTCGGTTTGAAAACACATTTTTTCTCCATCCCACACCTGACCGCACCAGCAACGGCCATCGTCGTCGATGATGCAAGTGCCGGTGCCGCAGCACCTGTTGTCGTCGATCATCAAAACCCCCTGAAGATTGCGGGCTCAAAGCGCCATGTGCAGTTGAAACACCGAGTTGGGTACTTTGGGTCTCTGCGGGGTTTTGAGCGGTTTGAGCTTGAAGGCGCTGTTCGCCAACTGGGCACTTGCCTCGCCAGTGATGCCATTGGTCGCATCGCTCAACGCAATACCACGCAGGTAATCCACCACCACGTTTTCCAAACCCAGTTCGTACGGCGCGGCCACCGTGGCGGGGTCGCCCATTTTTTCAGCGTCTTGCAGGGTGGTTTCAAAAGCCGATGCGATGTCCCACAAACTGATGCGTCCATGGTCTTGACCCATGGTGTAGCCACCCCCAGGGCCTCGGGCCGAGGCAATGAGGCGGGCCTGCTTGAGCGCTTTGAGGATGCTCTCCAAATGCGAAATGGACAGCTTCAACCGATCCGACAAGGCCGCGCCCGTGACAGGCCCAGCGTGTTGCATGTCGACAATGGCCAAACACACCTCAACGGCACTGATGGTTTTTTTGGAAATCATGGCTTTCGGCCTCCTTTGAATAGGATTCTGGGCCAAATACCCATTTAAAAACCATAAAAAAAAACTTAAAACCGATTTATCTGCATAATATCTACTCAAAACCTATACACAATCAATCATGAGCCTTGACCCCAACCAAGCCCCCATTTACCGCATTGGGGCGGTTTCCCGCAGCGCTGGGGTCCCCATACCCACCTTGCGGGTCTGGGAGACGAGACACCGCGCCTTCAGCCCCACCAAAACCGAGGGTCAACAGCGTTTGTACAGCGAGCACGATTTGGCCAAGGCCCGTCTGCTCAAACAACTCAGCCTAGAGGGGCACAGCATCAGCGCCATTGCTTCGCTGGACTTGGCCCACCTGCGCCGTTTGTGCAAGCCACTGAGCGCGCGCAGCACGAACGCAGCCGAACCACCCGCCGCGCTCAACACCGCGGTGGTGGGCTTGGGCTTGGCCAACCGCATCGAATCGATCACCATGGCCTCGGCCATGGGAGCGCACCGTTGCCATGTGACGGCGGTCTTCGATGACCTCAAAGCGGCACAGCAGGCCACCTTGGAAACGTCCACCCAGGTCTTGCTGATCAAAGTGAACTCTTTGCAAGACAGCGTGTTTGCCGACATACAAACGCTCGTGGCGAAACACACGTTTGCCCAGACCGTGGTGCTCTACCATTTCGCGCCCGAGGCGGTGGTGCAAGCCATGCGACGCGCAGGCTTGGTGGTGCGCCGCGACCCCATCGCCGATGCAGAGCTGGCCGAGCTGCTGCAGTCGGTATTGTTTTCGCCCATGGACGCCGCGCCGCAATGGGCCAGTGGCGCAGCCACACAACGCAAGTATTCCGACCAAACCCTGCGCCGCATGGCCGGCATTTCCACCGATGTGCTGTGTGAGTGCCCCAAACACGTGGCCGAGCTGATCGCACAGCTCGCCAGCTTTGAGCAGTACAGCCAAGAGTGTTTGAACCAAAACGCCGACGACGCTCGCTTACACGCTTACCTGCGGGCCATCTCGGGCTCAGCCCGCGCGGTGTTTGAGAATGCCTTGGAACGCATTGCGGCCCACGAAGGCATCGACCTGAGCGAGCCCAAGGCCTGAAAAGGCGCTGGGCCTCAGCGCTGGGCCAGGGCTTTTTCCAGTGCAGCCAGCAAGGGGCGGCTGTCTGGCGCAACCAAGCTTTCAAAATGGGCCAAGACCTGACCATCGTGGCCCACCAGGTATTTGTTGAAGTTCCACGAAGGCTGCGCTCCGGAGCGCTTAGCCAATTCGGCGAACAGCGGATGCGCTTGTCGACCCCGCACGCGGGTCTCGGTGAACATGGGGAACTTCACGCCATAGGTGTTGAAGCACACCTCGGCGGTTCTTTTCGCGTCGGGGTCTTCTTGACGAAAGTCGTTCGAAGGAAAGCCCAAGACGACCAAGCCTTTGGATGCATAGCGCGCGTTGAGCGCCTCTAGGCCCTCGAACTGACCGGTGTAACCGCAATAGCTGGCGGTGTTGACCACCAAGAGCACGCGGCCGCTGAATTGGCACAGGCTTTGCTGTTTGCCGTCTTGCAGGCGGGCAAAGCTGTGCTGCAGCAAGGCAGGGCAAGGGGTGGCAGAAGCGCTCTGCTGTGCCTGCGCTGGCAAAGCGCATACGGCACACAAGCACAGCAAAGCAGATCGACGGTTGAGCAGCGGCGTGTTCATGTTTTTATGATGCCGCGCCAGAAAACGGTCGGTGTCGTGAGGGGTTATTGCCCTGTGGGCAAGTCAGCCGCCAAGCCCTGCGCCACCGTGGGGTAACGCCAAGCCATGCGCCATTCGCGCAACACACGCTCGCTGTTGATGCGGCGGGATTCGCCCATGAAGCTGAGCAACATCAAAGGGAGTTGCTGCGGTGCGCTGGCGCGGTCGATGCGCGGCGGCCGGGGCAGGCCGTAGTGATCGGCGGCCCAGTCGTAATAGTCGCCCATCTTCAGTTGGGTGTGGTCGCAGACATTGAAGTTGCGTTGTGGTGCGCCCAAGTAAAGGCCTTTGAGGCAGGCACGGGCCAAGTCGTCGGCGTGAATGTGGTTGGTGTAGACATCGTCTTCGGCACGCAACACGGGCATGCCACGCTGCAAACGTTCACGCGGGGTGCCGCCGGGGCGGTCGGGGGCGTAAATACCGGGTATGCGCAAGGCATTGGTGCGCATGCCCATGGCACGGCCCCACGCATGAACCTGCGACTCAGCATCCACGCGGCGCCAAGCGCGCGGGGTTTGTGGCTGAATGCCCGATACCTCGCTCACCCAAGCCCCTTGTCGGTCGCCGTAAACACCGGTGGTGGAGCCATAAACCATGCTGCGGGGCGCACGGCGACGGGCCAAAGCCCGCATGAGCGCCCGGGTGCGTGAATCCAAGCGCCAATCGGCCAAGCCCTCATTGGGCGGGGGTGCCAAGTGCACCAGCCGATGGGACAAACCGGCCAAGCGCCCCAAGGTGGCGGGTTGGTCCAAATTGCCTTGAATGGGTGTGATGCCCAAGGCACGCAGCTCGGGCACACGCTGTGGCGATGAGGTCAGGGCCATCAAGCGAACTCGGGGCTGCCCCGAGGCGTTAACCCACAAACGAGCGACGCGCTGCCCCACATCGCCACAGCCCACCAACAACACCCGCTCACGCCGAAAACGCGAGGGCAATGCACCCATCATTTGGTCGTCCTTGTGAATTTGAGACAATCGAAGCCAATTTATTTCAGACGCAGAGTATGACATTTCAGATCACCATCGAACCCAGCGGTCGCACCTTTGAGGCCCAAGACGGTGAAGTCTTGCTGGCCGCCGGTATCCGGCAAGGCATTGGCTTGCCCTATGGCTGCAAAGACGGTGCGTGCGGGTCCTGCAAGTGCACGCTCGTGAGCGGGCAAGTCACCCATGGGCCTCACCAAGACAAGGCCTTGAGCGCCAAAGAAGAAGCGGCGGGGTATGTGCTCACTTGCTGCGCGACGGCCCAGTCTGACGTGGTGCTGGAGTCGCGCCAGGTCACCGCCGAAGGTGCTTTCCCGATCAAGAAAATGCCGGTTCGTGTGAACCGTTTGGACAAGCTGTCCAGCGATGTCATGCACTTGCAACTGCAATTGCCCGCCACCGATACCTTGCGTTACCACGCCGGTCAGTACGTTGATTTTTTGTTGCGCGACGGTGCCCGGCGCAGCTATTCGATGGCAAACGCACCCCACACCCAAGCCGAGAGCCCCAGCGTGCAACTGCACATTCGACACATGCCGGGTGGCTTGTTCACAGACCAGGTGTTTGGCACCCTCAAAGAAAAAGACCTGTTGCGCATTGAAGGGCCTTACGGCAGCTTTTACTTGCGTGAAGACAGCAACAAGCCCATCGTTCTGCTGGCGTCTGGCACGGGCTTTGCCCCCATCAAGGCGATCATTGAGCACATCCAACACAAAGCCATCATGCGTCCGGTGCGTTTGTATTGGGGTGGCCGTCGCCCAGCCGACCTGTACATGAACGACTGGGTCTTGACGCAAACCGCACAAATGCCGCAACTGAGTTATGTGCCCGTGCTGTCGGACGCGCTGCCCGAAGACGGTTGGCGCGGTCGCACGGGTTTTGTGCACCAAGCCGTTCTGCAAGACCTGCCCGATTTGTCTGGCCATGAGGTTTATGCGTGCGGGGCACCGATTGTGGTCGAATCGGCGCGACGCGATTACGTGCAAAGCGCGGGCTTGCCCGCCGAGGCCTTCTTCGCCGACTCCTTCACCAGCGCGGCCGACCAAGCCTGACGCATCGACTGGCCAACTTCACTCGGCCAACAATGCCTTGATGTCGTTGGCCAAGGCCTGTGCGCCGCTGGCATAACGGTGGTAGAGGCGAATGCGGCCTTGCGGATCAAACACGTAGCTGCCCGCCGAATGGTCCATGGTGTAACTCGTGGGCGTGGGGCCATCCACTTTTTTGTAATAGACCTTAAAGGACTTGGCCAATGCGGGCAGTTCGTCGGGTTTGGCGTACAAGGCCAAAAAGCTCGGGTCGAAGCTGGCCATGTAAGCCTTCATGATCTCGGGTGTGTCGCGCTGCGGATCGATGCTGATGAACAAGCCCTGCAATCGCTGGCCCTGCTCCCCCAACAACTGTTTGGCTTGGGCCAATTCGGTCAACGAGCTGGGGCACACGTCTGGGCACTGGGTGAACCCAAAAAACACCACCACCGCTTGGCCTTTGAAGTCGGCCAGGGTGCGCGCTTGCCCGTTGTGGTCGGTCAACGAAAAACCTTGGGCGTAATCGGCACCGGTGATGTCGATGCCAGTGAAACTGGGCTGTTCGGTGCAGCCGCTCAAGGTCAAGGCCATCGCGGCCAAACCAGCGCCCAAGGCGCGGCGGGTCAGGGTCTTTGGGGTCATCACAGGGTCCAAGGCAGGTAGTGGTCAATCAAAAGTGCCGCGAACAAAAGCGACAAATGGATCAAAGAAAAGCGAAAGGTTCTGCGCGCCAAAGCGTCTGAGTAGTTGCGCCACAACGCCCAAGCGTAGGCGCAAAAGCCCAAGCCCAAGAGGATCGCGCTGATCAAATAGAACCAGCCACTCATGCGCATCATGAAGGGCAAGAAGGTCGCCGCCATCAACACAAAGGTGTAGAGCAATATTTGCAAACGGGTGAACTCAGAGCCGTGGGTCACGGGCAGCATGGGCAGGCCCGACTTGCGGTAGTCCTCCACACGGTAGAGCGCCAAAGCCCAAAAGTGCGGTGGGGTCCACAAAAAGATGATGAGAAACAGCACCAAGGCCTCAGGTGCAACGTTGTTCGTCATCGCCGCCCAACCGAGCACCGGTGGCATGGCGCCCGACGCGCCACCAATGACGATGTTTTGTGGTGTGAGGGGTTTGAGGATGACGGTGTAGATGATGGCGTAGCCCACAAACGTTGCGAAGGTCAACCACATCGTCAAAGGGTTGACCCACACGTACAAAATCCACGAACCCAAAGCGCACAGGCCCGCCGAGAAGCTCAGGGTTTGCCAGTTGGTCAGCTCACCCTTGGCCGTGGGCCGCCACGACGTGCGCTTCATGCGCGCATCGATGTGCTGCTCGACCACGCAGTTGAATGCCGCAGCGGCCCCCGACACCAGCCAGATACCGAAACAGGCGATCGCGGCCAATTGAACCTCGGCCCACGTGGGCACACCGGGCACGCTCAAGACCATGCCGATCAAGGCACAAAACACAATGAGTTGAATCACGCGGGGTTTGGTCAGTGCGTTGAATTGACGCCATGTGGAGGGCGCGCCAGAAGCCAAAGAGACGGGGTTGCTCATGCGAATAGTCCAATCAACGACCAAACAAAGAAACGCGACGGCCTTGGATCTGTTGCTGCGCCCAAGCACCCGACAACACCACCACAAAACCCGCGGCACCGGCGGTGTGCGCCACCGCGGCAATCAAAGGCCAGTCCAGCACCACATTGGTCAAACCGCTGATGAACTGCCAAAGGGTCAGCCCCACCAAGGCCAGCGCCAATCGGCCATGGCCCTGGCGCCATGCCGACCAAGACCACCACCACACCGCGCCAATGACCACATACGCCATCAAGCGATGGCTGTAGTGAATGGCGGTGAGCGCAGCAAAAGCAATCGATTCACCGCTGCGCGCCACGCCCAATTCGCGCCACAGTTGAAAACCGCCTTTGAAATCCATGGGTGGCCACCAACTGCCTTGGCAGGTGGGGAATTCGGTACACGCCAAGACCGCGTAGTTCGTGCTGACCCAGCCACCCATTGCAATTTGCAAGAGCACCAAGGCCATGACCCACCACAAGGCGCCCATCAAACGCGGTCCCATGGGGCGTGTCATGGACGTTTCTTGATAGAACACGCTTTGGATGCGCAGCAAAGCCAACAAACCCAGACCACCCAACAAATGCAAGGTCACGATGGCGGGAAAAAGCTTCATGGTGACGGTCCACGCACCAAACGCGCCCTGCAGACACACCCAAAACAAAGTGACCCAGGCCCAAGCGGGCGACATGGGCAGGGTGCGGCGGTGACGCCAAGTCATGAACGCCAAGGCCAAAATCAAACCGCCCACGCCGGTGGCCAAATACCGGTGAATCATCTCAATCCAAGCCTTTGACCAAGTGACCGGGCCAGTGGGCATGGCGTTTTGTGCTGCGGTGATTTCTGCGCTGGCCCCCAAGGGCGTGGCGCTGCCGTAACAACCCGGCCAATCGGGGCAACCCAAACCGGAATCCGTCAAGCGGGTGAACGCACCAAACAAGACCAAGTCAAAGGTCAAAAACAAGGTGATTAAGGTCAAGGTGCGCAGGCGCACCGCTGGGGTTTCGTGGCGCTGTCGCCAAACCACCCACAACAACGGTCCCAAAGCCAACAACGCCCCAAGCAACAGCAGTTGCACTGCGGGCGAGAGGTCATAGAGTGCCACCGCCTCGTTCACTGTGAGCCCCCGCTCACGGCCTTGGGCAATCGGCCGGCCGTGTCCCAAAAGGCAGACGCTCGCAGCAAGCGGTCCAAATCACGTTTGACTTGCTTCAGATCGGGTTGCGCCGGAAAACGCATCATCCAATTGCCGATCGGATCGACCAAGTACAGGTGATCTTCCAGTCGCTGACCCGGTGCCGGCTCCAGCCAAAGGGCCAAGGCGGCGGCATCCACCGCCAAGACCTCGGCTTTTTCGGTGGCGGCCTTGAGTTCGGCTGAGGGCGCTGTGCTGCCGGTGCGCAGCCAGACCCAATCCAAACGGTCTTTTTCTTTGCCCAAGGTTTCGCGCAATTGCCGTTGCCAATAGAGGTGCTGTTGACACGCCGCATCACAAGCGCCATCGGCCACGCTGATGAGCAACCACTGGTCTTTCCAATGTGTCAGTGGGTGTTGAACGCCTTGGGCATCGGTGACCACGAGGGCCGGTATGGGGCGCTGCGGCGTGATCAATTCACCGTAGTTGCGTTTGCCCTCTGGGCGCACCACGTAGTAGGTGAAGTACGAGGCAATCACAGGCGCTGCACACACGAGCAAGAGCCCCAACATCATCCAGCGGCCACGGCGCGTTTTGGCCGCATCTTCGGCACGGTTGGCATCAAAGCTGGGCATGTTGTGGACCGTCAAGGTCAGGGGTTCATCGGGCTTATGTGCCATGAGAATTGCGCTTTCGACGTGGGGCTATCCATTGAAACCAGAGGTAGAGGCCAGCACACAAGGCACTCAATGAGAACCACTGTGCGGCATAGCCGTAATGCGTGTGAACCTTGGCTGTGATCACGGGCCATTCGCGACTCAGACCATCGCCGGACGGGTCGGTTTGCACCACGGTGATCGGCAAAAAATTCAAACCCATTTCATCGGCATAGTCGGCCAACGTCACATTTTGCCGTATGGGGCCGGACGCGGCGGCACCGAAGTCATAAAGAACCGAGATCGGCGGTGACAATCGGCCTTGAACGTGCACCGGCTCCGTGGGGGTCTGGAATGCGGGTATGCGGCTGCGGTCCAAAAAATCACGCGCCACCCAACCGCGATTGACCAACACCACGCGCTCGCTTCCCTGCAAGCGCAGCGGGCTGATGACCCAAAAACCCGCTTGCCCCGCCATGGGACGGTTGTCCAGCAACACCGTAGCGCTGTGTTGCCAAACGCCTTGTAAACGCACACGGCGGTGCAAGCCCTCGTTTGGGCCTTGTGCCTGCAACACATCGGCATTGCCCCAAGGCTCCTCTTGGGCACGGCCGTCAATCAAGGTCTGTAGGCTGGTTTTTTCTTCGGCTCGCCCGAGCTGCCAAAAGCCCAAGGCCGAGGTGACGGCCACCACCACCCCGGTGGTAATGGTCACCACCACCGTGCGCCAGCGAATCATCTGCATACAAAACACCTGTGTTCAAAAAGCCGCCGATAATTCACGGCATGACTTACCTCGTGATTGTCGCCTTTGTGGCCATACTCGGCAGTTTGGCTGCCGCCCTCTTTTTTATGATGCGTGGCTCGGGTCCTTTGGATGCTGAGAACACCGAAGCGGTGTCGCGCAGCAAGCCCATGGCCAAGGCCTTGGCTTTTCGCGTGGGATTTTCAATTCTTCTGTTTGTGCTGGTCTTGTTTGCTTACCTGATGGGCTGGATCAAGCCCACGGGCATTCCCATGTGAACCACCCCCGTTGAGCCACAAAAAAAGCGCCCGTTGGCGCTTTTTTTGTGGGGCATCGAACCGCTCAGAGCCAGTACACCAAAATATAGAGGCCCAACCAGACCACGTCCACGAAGTGCCAGTACCAAGCCGCACCTTCAAAGCCGAAGTGACTCTTGGCGGTGAAGTGGCCTTTTTGCAAACGCAGGGTGATGAACAAGAGCATCAACATACCAACAAACACGTGAAAGCCGTGAAAGCCGGTGAGCATGTAGAAGGTTGAACCAAAGATACCCGAGCTCAACTTGAGGTTGAGGTCGTTGTAGGCGTGAGCGTATTCATAGCCTTGTACAAACAAAAACACAATACCCAAAACAACCGTGGCCCACATAAAGGCGATGGTCTTGCTGCGGTTGCCTTCTTGCAAAGCGTGGTGCGCGATGGTGAGGGTAACACCCGAAGTCAAGAGCAACGCGGTGTTGATCGTGGGCAGCCAGAAGGGGCCCATGGTTTGGAAGGGCTCCACAATGCCAGCAGGGGATGCGGTCGCACCGGCTTGGATGCTGGGCCAAACGGCCGTGAAGTCGGGCCACAACAGGCTGTTTTCAATGCCGCCCAACATGGGCACCGAATGCACACGGGCCCACCACAATGCGGTGAAGAACGCACCAAAGAACATCACTTCCGAGAAGATGAACCAGCTCATGCTCCAACGGTAAGACAAGTCGATTTTGTGACCGTACATGCCCGACTCGCTCTCCATGGCCGCTTCGCGGAACCACTGGAACAAGACGGTGAGCCAAAAGACCAAGCCAAAAGCCAGTGCATAAGCACCCCAAGCCGAGCCATTAATCCACTGACCGGCACCCAGAATCACAAAAAACAGACCAATGGCCGACATCACCGGGTGCCGCGAAGGGCCGGGTACAAAATAGTAAGGCGTCGTGCCGTGTGTTGCTGAAGACATGCTCACTCCTGTTGCGCTTGTTGTATGTGCGTGAAGAAAAAACAAATGGTTAACCGGCCACCCAATTAACCAAAACAATCAAACCGAAAACGAACAAAAATGCCATCACGATGCCCACCGCCACGATGTGCAAGGGGTTAAGTTTGGCGATGTCGGCTTGGTAATCGGTCTGGCGACGAACGCCCAAAAAACCCCACAACACGGCATTGACCGTGGCCCACCAAGAACCTTTGCGCTGGTGCAGAGGCTCAGCCATCACACCGCTCCTTCGGTTTTTGGCGCCGACAATGCCGCCGAGCCGGCAGGTGCGGCCGGCACCCGACCACCCACCTCAAAGAAGGTGTAGGACAGGGTGATGGTGGTCACGTCTTTGGGCAAACGCGGGTCAATCACAAAAGCCACGGGCCAAGATTTTTCTTCGCCTGGCTTCAAGGTGTATTGTGTGAAGCAAAAACATTCGAGCTTGTTGAAATGCGCCGCCGATTGGGATGGCGCATAGCTGGGAATGGCTTGGGCCGCCATGGTACGGTTTTGGATGTTTTTGAACTCGTACATGACGGTGTTCAAAGCACCCGGGTGCACTTGCATGGAACGGCGTTCGGGTTTGAAATCCCAAGGACCACGCGTGTTGACGTCAAATTCCACCGTGATCAAGCGACTGGTGTCGACTTGGGTGTTGGCGGGCAAGTTAACCTTGGCGCCTGGCACGGTTTGCTCGGACAAAGCCAGAATGTTGATGCCCGTGACCTCACAAATGGCGCGGTAAATTGGCACCAAGGCATAGCCAAAGGCAAACATGCCCAGCGTGATCACGCCGAGCTTGCCGACCATCTTGAAATTTTCGCGACGCAGTGCCATCGGGTGTTGCTCATTGGGGCGGCATCAGCCGGCGAACATGACCATCTTGGCCACAAAACCCGCGAAGAATACCAAGGCCACCGACGCCAAGGTCAAGCCCAGGCGAAAGTTGCGCTTTTTTTGTTCGTTCGAGTTCATGGGTGAATCTGCCGAAATCAAGCCACGATTTTGGTCGCGGTGGCGTCCAACTTTGGAGGTGTTTCGAAGGTGTGGAAAGGCGCAGGGGAAGGCACTTCCCACTCCAAACCTTCAGCACCATCCCAAGGCTTCTGGGCGGCTTTTTCGCCTTGGCCGCGCATGGCGGGCAAGATCACGGCCACAAAGAAGTACACCTGAGCGATACCAAAGGCAAACGCGCCCACCGAAGCGATGGCGTTGAAATCGGCAAACTGCATGGGGTAGTCGGCGTAGCGACGGGGCATACCGGCCAGACCCAAGAAGTGCATGGGGAAGAAGGTGATGTTGAACGAAATCATCGACCACCAGAAGTGGATCTTGCCGCGGGTTTCGCTGTACATCACACCGGTCCACTTGGGCAACCAGTAGTAAACGCCAGCGAACATAGCGAACAAGGAACCCGCCACCAACACGTAGTGGAAGTGGGCCACCACGTAGTAGGTGTCTTGGAAGTTGATGTCAATCGGTGCCACCGACAAGATCAGGCCCGTGAAGCCACCGATGGTGAACACGAAGATGAAGCCCACCGACCACAGCATGGGGGTCTCGAAGGTCATGGAGCCCTTCCACATGGTGGCGATCCAGTTGAAGATCTTCACGCCCGTGGGCACGGCGATCAACATAGTCGAGTACATGAAGAACAGCTGACCGGTCACGGGCATGCCCGTGGTGAACATGTGGTGAGCCCACACAACGAAGGACAGGATGGCGATGGAGCCGGTGGCGTACACCATGGAGGCGTAACCGAACAGCTTTTTGCGGGAGAACGCAGGGACCACTTGGCTGATGATGCCGAAGGCCGGCAAGATCATGATGTAGACCTCGGGGTGGCCGAAGAACCAGAAAATGTGCTGGTACATCACCGGGTCACCACCACCAGCGGGGTTGAAGAAGCTGGTGCCGAAGTGACGGTCGGTCAGGGTCATGGTGATGGCGCCAGCCAACACGGGCATCACAGCAATCAGCAGGTAGGCAGTGATGAGCCAAGTCCAGCAGAACATGGGCATCTTCATCAACGTCATGCCAGGCGCACGCATGTTGAGGATGGTCACGATGATGTTGATCGAACCCATGATCGAAGACGCACCCAAGATGTGCATGGCAAAAATGCCTGCGTCCATCGAAGGACCCATTTGCAAGGTCAGTGGGGCGTACAGCGTCCAGCCGGCAGCCGGTGCGCCGCCAGGCATAAAGAACGAGGTAACGAGCATCAATGCGGCAGGAATCATCAGCCAAAAGCTGAAGTTATTCATGCGGGCAAAGGCCATGTCAGAGGCACCGATCTGCAACGGGATCATCCAGTTAGCGAATCCCACAAAAGCGGGCATGATGGCACCGAACACCATGATCAGCCCATGCATGGTGGTGAGTTGGTTGAACAACTCAGGGTTAACCAACTGCAAACCGGGTTGGAAAAGTTCGGCACGGATACCCAAAGCCAGCACGCCGCCGATCATCAGCATGACAAAACTGAACAAGAGGTACAGGGTACCGATGTCTTTGTGGTTGGTGGCGTACACCCAACGACGCCAGCCCGTGGGGGCGTGGTGGTCGTGGTGGTCATGCGCGTCGTGGTGGTCCAGTACTGCACTCATGGTCGTTTCCTTTGAAATTCAGATGTTTGGGTACTCGGCACTCAGCGAGCGGCCTTGATGTCTGCGGGCTGCACCATTCGACCGGTCTGGTTGGACCAGGTGTTTTGGGCATAGGTCATGACAGCGGCGATTTCGGTGTCAGACAGCTGTTTCCAGCTGGGCATGGCACCTTTACCGTTGAGCAAGATGTTGATGTAGTCTTTGTTGTCTTCGGCCAGCACCAAAGCCGAACCATCCAAAGGCTTGAAGGGACCAGCACCCTTGCCGTTGGCTTGGTGACAAGCCACGCAGTTGGCGTAAACGCCTTCACCACGTTTGACCAATTCAGCCAAGGTCCAAACCTTGTTGGGATCATCGGCCAAAGCCGCCATGGCTTTTTTCTGCTCATTAACCCAAGCGGTGTAGTCCTCTGCACTCACCACCTTGACGTGAATGGGCATGTAGGCGTGCTCTTTGCCGCACAACTCAGCGCACTGGCCGTAATAGTCACCCACCTTCTCAGCGCGGAACCAAGTGTCACGCACGAAGCCGGGGATGGCGTCTTGCTTAACGCCAAAAGCAGGCACCATCCAAGCGTGGATCACGTCGTTGGCGGTGGTGATGACACGCACTTTTTTGCCGACGGGCACCACCATGGGGTTGTCCACTTTGAGCAAGTAATTGTCGGTGGGGGGTGGGTTGCCGCTGTTGGACATTTCGCGGTGGGCGTTGTCTAAGGTGGACAAGAAGCCGATGCCTTCACCCTCGCCTTTGATGTAGTCGTAGCCCCACTTCCATTGCATGCCCGTGGCTTTGACGGTGATGTCGGCGTTGGTGGTGTCTTTTTGGGCCACCAAGACTTTGGTGGCGGGCAGCGCCATGCCAATGACGATGAGCAGGGGCACGATGGTCCAACCCAACTCAACCCAGATGGGCTCAGGCAATTCTTGGGACTTGTGGCCCACCGATTTGCGGTGCTTGAGAATGGAGTAAAACATTACACCAAAAACCAACACGAAGATCACCGCACAGATGACCATCATGAACCAGTGCAACCAGTGTTGCGCCTCGGCGATTTTGGTGACGGGTGGTGCAAAGTTCAGTTGGTTGACCGCAGGACCGCCCGGCAAATCATTGACTTGTGCCATCGCACCACTGGCATAGACCCCAGCCATCAAGACCGAAGATGAGGCGGCGTTGCGCCAGGAGGTCAACTGCTTGCGCAAGGCGTTCACCGTTTGTTGTGTCTTACTCACTTTTTAAGCCCCAAATATAAGCATTGATTTATATCAACACGGATTAGAACAAATTTCTTGGGCTACCCCAGCTAGGGGATAACCCGCATTCAACGCAGCGGCCTTGCCGTGCATGTAGAACGGTTAACCGAGTTTGACATATGTCAATTGTAAACGCGTCAAACCGGCTTATTTCTGACAAACCGCCGGTGTCAGCTTGTTGACTTGGGGCGCAGCATGGCGCGCATGGCATCGACCGATACCGTGGTGGTGGGGGCAACACCAACCCTTGGGGGCGCTTTGGCGGCGTGGCCGTGAATCACTTCCAGCGTTAGGGTCAGTCGCCCCTCGATGTCGCGGGGAAAGTGGGCCTCGACGGCGGCCAACCACCGTGCCAAGCCCGAGCGACCTTGGCTCTGGACCGCCCGTTTTGCACTGAGGTTGCGCCCCATGTCCCGCAAATCGTGCAGCAAGGCTTGGGCATGGCTGTACGTCAAGGTGATGCGCTCCATGTCCATGACCGGTTCAGCGAATCCCACTTGAACAAGCATGTCCCCCCAGTCGTGCATGTCGGTGAAATCGTGGTGCGGGGCTGGCCAAGCCATTTGGGCGTAGACCTGACGCAACTCCCGCAGGCTGTCAGGGCCCAAACAAGAAAACAACACCAAGCCGTCGGCCTGTAAGTGCTGCAGCCATTGGCGCATGAGGGCCTGCGGCTCGGGCGTGAGATGCAGCAGCATGTTGGCCCACACCAGGCCCACTTGGGTCTGCGCTTGCACCACGTCGGGGGTGAAGCGCCGCCCCCATGTCCACGGTTTGCTCCAGCGCGTGAGCGGCTCGTTTGTGGCCTGCAACGCCAGCGGGGTGTTGTGAGCCAGCACGCACACCCGGGCATCGGGCAAGCGTTCACGCAACAAGCGATGCCCCGCCAGCCCGCCCAAAACAGGCTCAACGTTCAACCACGAAGCGGGACGCTGCCGAAAACAATCGATGCGCTCAACCATGCGTTGAGCAATGGCGTCGTGCAGCCATGGGCTCTGGGATCGTGCACGGCACCACCACCGCTGGCTGGCGACGGGGTCCAAGTGGGGGACGGGTTGTTCTTTGGTCGTCACGGTGTGCACAAGTGGTCAACAACAAGGTGCCTGTATTTACACGGCGCACACAAAGCGCCAGAGGCCCGTCAGTATAGGGGGCATGCCCAAGCACGACGACACGGCTTCGATCTTCTCCCTACCCAGCGTGTGCGCCATCTGCGGACGCTGGCCCACCGCCGCGGTGTGTGCGCCTTGCTGGGCATTTGCCTGCCCAGACCTACCCCGCTGCCCGAGCTGCGCCAGCCGTGCCTGGGTGTCGGGCCATCGCTGCATCGACTGTTGGCCCGAAGACTCGGCCTTGGATGCGACCTGGGCCGCCGTGGATTACGCTTACCCTTGGAGCGGTTTGATGGCACGCTTCAAATTTCGGGGCGAAGCGGCTTGGGCCACCGTCTTTGCCCAAGCCATGTTAAGACCCGAGGGCGCAGCGCATCGTTTGGCCGATATTGACTGGCTCGTGCCCATGCCCATGAGCGAACAACGCCTCGCCCAACGCGGGTATCACCCAGCATGGTTGCTGACCCAAGCGTTGTTGCAAGCCTCGCCCCGCGCGCACAGACCCCCTGCTGTGGCCAATGGTTTGGTGCGCTTGGGCCACAGTGAGCCGCAGCACGAACTGCCCAGAGCCCAACGGCTCACCAACCCCGGATTGGCCTGCGTGGGTCACCCTTTGCACGCTCACCGTTGGTTGGGTGCGCACATCATGCTCATCGACGACGTGTGCACCACGGGCGCCAGTCTGCAAGCCGCCGCACGGGCCCTGCGTCAAGCCGGTGCAGCCCGGGTCAGTGCCTGGGTCTTGGCGCGAACACCGCCGCAAGCGCACACCCCGTTATGATTTCCACCCTTGTCAGACAGCCCTTCAACATGTTCAACATCGTCTTGGTCGAACCCGAAATCCCACCCAACACCGGCAACGTGATTCGCCTGTGCGCCAACACCGGCTGTACCCTGCACTTGGTGGAACCGCTGGGCTTTTCCATGGACGACAAACACATGCGTCGGGCCGGTTTGGATTACCACGAATACGCCCATATGCACAAACACAGCCATTGGGCAGCTTTCTTGGATACCCATCGCCCTGCGCCCAACCGTTTGTTTGCCCTGACCACCCGAGGCAGCCACAACGCCTTCGAAACACCATTTTTGCCTGGCGATTGGTTGGTGTTTGGCTCAGAAACCCAAGGCCTGAAGCCAGAAATACGCGATCAATTTCCGCCCTCTCAACGCCTGCGCTTGCCGATGATGCCGGGACAGCGCAGCCTGAACTTGTCCAACGCCGTGGCGGTCATGGCGTTCGAGGCTTGGCGTCAGCAAGGCTTTGCCATGAATGCGTCGGTGTAACGATGTTCAATCCCTCACAAGCCGACGTTCGACAATTTTTTTGTGCTGTTTACGCCAAAAGCCAGAGCGGTCAAACCATGGAGGCCATCGAACAGCTGGCCAGTCAATGGATGGCCGAACACCCCGAATACCATGCGGCTTTCGCCGATGTGGACCAAGCGCTGGCCAACATGGGCCAAGCCAGCGAGGCGCAAGATAACCCGTTTTTGCACCTGTCCATGCACCTGTCCATCAGTGAGCAATGCAGTATTGACCAACCCCCGGGCATTCGACAGGCCGTGGAATTGCTGACGGCTCGACGCGGCGACCTACACGTTGCACACCACGAGGTGATGGAATGCTTGGGCCGCATGATTTGGGAAAGCCAGCGCAGCGGGCGACCACCCGACGGACAAGCCTACATTGAGCACGTCCGCCAACGCGCCACCCAAGACTGACGCTGGGCTCAGCGGAAACGCGACTGAGGCACCGTTTTGAGTTCGCCAGGCACCGAGGCAATGTACTTGGCGAGTTGGCGCATTTCGGCGGGGGTGAATTGCTTGGCAATGCCGCCCATGATGCCGTTGGAGCGACCCACCACGGCATTGCCTTCAACCGTGTAGGCCTTCAAGGCCACGAACAGGTAGTCGGCGTGTTGCCCGCCAATTTTGGGGTAGGTGGGGTCAATCGGCTTGCTCAGGTTGGCACCATGGCAAGACAAACAAGCGCCTTTGTCCAACAAAGCCGCCACGGCGGCGCTGGGGGCTTTGATGGTCTCGGGTGCAGCCACGCTTGCGTGAGATTCGTAGAACGCGCCCAAGTCGGCCATGTCTTGATCGCTCAACGAACCCGCAATACCACGCATGGAGGGGTGTTTGCGCTCGCCTTTTTTGTAGGCGTTGAGCGAAGCCAAGATGTAAGCACCCGACTGGCCCGAAATCTTGGGCACTTTGTGGATTTCGGGGAAACTGTTTTGATAACCGGCGATGCCGTGGCAACCGATGCACATTTCGGCTTTTTTCTGACCCGCTTGAACATCACCCTTAGCGCCTTGGGCATGGGCGGACGTGGCAGTAGCCAGCAAAGTCGCCGAGGCAAACACGGCACGCAGGGAAGTCAACAGAAGATGTTTCATTTGGCAGCACAATCCTGTGGTCAATTGATAAAAATCAATGGGCGATTATATAGACTCCCTTCAGAGGTGCTCACATGAAATTTCAAGGGACTCAAAAATACGTTGCCACCCCGGATTTGATGCTCTCGGTTAATGCCGCGATCGCTCTGCAACGCCCGCTCTTGGTCAAAGGCGAGCCCGGTACAGGGAAAACGATGCTGGCTGAAGAAGTGGCCCAATCCTTGGGGTTGCCCTTGTTGCAGTGGCACATCAAATCCACAACCAAGTCGCAGCAAGGCTTGTACGAGTACGACGCGGTCAGCCGCTTGCGCGACAGCCAGCTCAACACCAGCGACAGCGCCGAGCGGGTCAAAGACATCCGCAACTACATCATTCAAGGCGTGTTGTGGCAAGCCTTCACTGCCACGCAGCCGGTGGCGCTCTTGATCGACGAAATCGACAAGGCCGACATCGAATTCCCCAACGACTTGCTGCGCGAGCTCGATCGCATGGAGTTCTATTGCTACGAAACGCGCGAGCTCATCAAGGCCAAGCACCGACCGCTGGTGTTCATCACCTCCAACAACGAAAAAGAGTTGCCCGACGCTTTTTTGCGCCGCTGCTTTTTTCACTACATCCAATTTCCCGACCCCGCGACCCTGCAGCGCATCGTGGAGGTGCACTTCCCCGGCCTTAAAGACGAGCTGCTCAGCGCAGCCATGAAAATCTTCTACGACATCCGGAAATTGCCAGGCTTAAAGAAAAAGCCCAGCACCTCCGAGCTGATCGACTGGCTCAAGCTCCTGATGGCCGAAGACATCGCCGCATCCACCCTGCAAACCGCCGACCAACAAATCGCTGTACCGCCCTTGGTCGGCGCCTTGCTCAAGAACGAGCAAGACACCGTGCTCTTTGAAAAGCTGGTGTTCATGAACCAACGCAAACGCTGATGACCGATTCGCCCTTCACCGCGCCCACCCTGCTGCGCGGCACCCACGCCAGCTTGGTGCCTTTGTCCATGGCCCACCACGACGCCTTGTGTGATGCGGTGCGCGATGGCGAACTGTGGCAACACTGGTACACGGCCATCCCCTCACCCGAGGGCATGGCCGCTGAGATCGAGCGTCGACTGGGCCTGCAGCGCGCGGGCAGCATGAACCCCTTTTGTGTGCTCGACGCCCATGGCCACCCGGTGGGCATGACGACCTACATGCACATCGACGCGGGCAACCGCCGCTTGGAGATCGGCTCCACCTGGTACCGCCATGCCGTGCAGCGCACCGCCCTGAACACCGAATGCAAACGCCTCTTGCTCACCCACGCCTTTGAATCGCTGGGTTGCATCGCGGTGGAATTTCGCACGCATTTTTTGAACCAGCAAAGCCGCCGCGCCATCGAACGCTTGGGTGCCAAAGTCGATGGCGTGCTGCGCAGCCACCAAATCAACCGCCACCCCAGCGCGCCCGAGACTTTGCGCGACACCTGCGTCTACAGCATCGTGGCCAGCGAATGGCCCACGGTGCGGGCGCACCTCACGCATCAGCTGTCGCGCGACTGAAACCCCCCCATGCTGATCGACTTCTTCTACACCCTGCGCGCGGCCAAGTTGCCGGTGTCGGTGCGGGAGTTGCTCACGCTGTTGGAGGCCTTGCAGGCCAACGTGGTGGGGCCGTCCAACCCCGACGCCTGCAGCATGGACGATTTTTATTTTTTGGCCCGCACCACGCTGGTCAAGGACGAAAAACACTACGACAAATTCGACCAAGCCTTTGCGGCCTACTTCAAAGGCGTGGACACGGTTGCCGACTTCACCAAACCCATTCCCGCCGACTGGCTGCGCCAAGCGCTTGAACGCCTCTTGAGCGACGAACAAAAAGCCAAGGCGCCCAAGATGGATTGGGACGAACTGATGGAGACGCTGAAAAAACGTCTGGAAGAACAACAAGAGCGCCACGCCGGTGGCAACAAATGGATCGGCACGGGCGGCACCTCGCCCTTCGGCCACGGCGGGCACAACCCACAAGGCATCCGCATCGGCGGCCAGGGCGGCAACAAAAGCGCGGTCAAGGTGTGGGAGCAACGCGCTTACCGCGACTACGACGACAACCAAGAACTCGGCACACGCAACATCAAGGTGGCGCTGCGGCGCTTGCGCCAATTCGCTCGCCAAAGCCCGGAGTTGGAGCTGGACCTGGGCGGTACCATCCGCGCCACCGCGGCCAATGCGGGTTATCTGGACATCAAGATGATTCCGGAGCGGCACAACAACGTCAAAGTGCTCTTGCTCATGGACGTGGGCGGTACCATGGACGACCACATCCCACGCGTCGAAGAATTGTTCAGCGCTGTCAAGAGCGAGTTCAAGCACCTGGAGTTTTACTACTTCCACAACTGCGTCTACGACTTCATGTGGCGCAACAACCAACGCCGCTACGCCGAGAAGTTTCCCACCTGGGACATCATCCGCAAGTACAACAAAGACCACAAACTCATCTTCGTGGGCGACGCGACCATGAGCCCGTTTGAAATTTTGCAGCCCGGCGGCAGCGTGGAATACAACAACGAAGAGGCCGGTGCCGAGTGGCTGCAACGCCTGACCAACGCCTTCCCGCATTTCGCCTGGATCAACCCCGAGCCGCAAGGCATGTGGCAATACCGTCAAAGCATCGGGCTGATCCAACAACTCATGGGCCAGCGCATGTTCCCGCTCACGCTCAAAGGTTTGGAAGACACCACGCGCTTGCTCAGCAAGTGAGCGCAACGTCAGCGCATAAAATCAAACGCCCGCCGCCATAGTTCAATGGATAGAACGAGTGCCTCCTAAGCGCTAGATACAGGTTCGATTCCTGTTGGTGGTACCACGCATCAACCCCAGCTTCGGGTCAGCACTTCATCCAACGCATCGGCCATCAGCTGACCTTGGTCAGCCAAAGTCGCCACACAGGGCCCCAGCTGATCCATGGCCACCGAGACCATGTCCAACGGATGAAACACCAGCGTTTGGCCTTTGACCTTGAAGACGGGGTTCATGCGCGTGCCCGCCACTTTGGCCCCTGCAGGCAAGACCGAACGTAACACCAATGGCACCACCAAACGGCGGCGGTAATTGTCAAACAGGGAAGACTGCACCACAACGACCATGGGCACCGTGGCCCGCATTGGACCGGGATTCAGATGCACATCGAATTGCGCCATGAACAGGCCTTAGAGGGTGGAATGCCCATCGGCGTAAGAGCCCGTGGCGTCGTGCAAGGCGTTCCAACCAGCCACGACTTGTTGCGCCTGCTGGCGGTGGTGCTGGCGTGACAGCCGCTCTGAAACGACGTAGGCCTGCAGCATCTCCTCAACCTTGGCCGACAAGTTGCCGCAATAGGATCGGGACTCTTGCACCAACGCTTCATTCAACGATAGATTGACGGCTTTCTTGGTGGTGATATCAGGGATGGACATGGCTCACTCCTTTATGCGCATTTTATGCGCACAGGTCGATCAGCGCGACCGTAAGGTTCGGCTGAGCAAGATCACCGGCACCAGCCCGACCAACACCAAGGTCAGCGCGGGCAAGGCGGCTTCGCCCAAGCGCTCATCGCGCGCCAATTGGTAGGTCACCACGGCCAAGGTGTCGCTGTTAAAAGGGCGCAGCACCAGTGTGGCGGGCAGCTCTTTCATCACGTCCACAAACACCAACAGGGCGGCAGCCACGACCGAGCGGCGCAGCAAGGGGGCGTGCACCCGACTGGCCAAACCCCACCCCGTGGTGCCCAGCATGCGGGCCGATTCGTCCAAGCTGGTGGGCAAACGGGCATAGCCGCTTTGCACCGACTGCAAAGCCACCGAAGTGAAACGCACCAAGTAGGCCCACACGATGCCCAGCGCCGTGGCGGTGACCCAATAGCCCACGCCGCTGGCTGGCCACACCTGCTGCACCCAAGCGACTGGCAGCAACAAACCCACCACGATCACCGCGCCCGGCACGGCGTAGCCCAAGCCAGTGAGCTGCACCACGGCGCGGGTGGCGGGGCCGGGCTGTGTGCGCAGTGCAAAACCCAAAGCCAAGGCCACGCTGGTGGCCAAGACCGCCGTCAAACCCGCAAGCCACACGCTGTTGCGCGACCACTGCACAAACATGCCCCAAGGCAATTCGTCCCAGCCACCCAGCAAAGGCCGCAACATAAACAGCACCGGCAGCACGAAGCCAAACAACACCGGCAACACACACAGCAACGCCACCGCGCCCGCCAAACCACCACGCAAGCGCACCGGCTGCGCGTCTTGACTGCCGACACGCTGGCCGCGCAAAGAGGCAAAGCGCAAGCGCCGTTGGGAATGCCGCTCCACCCACAACAACAAACCCACCGTGAACAACAGCATGGTGGCCAACTGTGCCGCCGCTGTGCGGTTGTCCATGGCCAGCCACGCTTTGTAAATACCGGCGGTGAAGGTTTGGATACCGAAGTAACTCGCCACGCCGAAGTCCGCCAAGGTTTCCATCAAGGCCAAGGCCACGCCCGCGGCCACCGCTGGCCGAGCCAAGGGCAGCGCCACTTGCCGAATGCGACGCGTGAGCGGTGCGCCCAACAAACGCGCGGCTTCCATAAGCTGCGCCGCCCGCTCGGACAAGGCGGTGCGGGCCAACAAATACACATAGGGATACAAGGTAAAGGTAAACACCCAAACCGCGCCCACGGTGTTGCGCACCTCTGGGAACACCCGCCCGCTCAAGCCAAAGCTGTCGCGCAGCCAAGTTTGCAAGGGGCCACTGAACTGCAAGAAATCGGTGTACGCATATGCCACCACATAGGCCGGCATGGCCAAGGGCAAAAGCAAAGCCCACTCCAACCAACGCCGCCCGGGAAAATCAAACAAGGTCACGGCGGTGGCGCTGACCAAGCCGACACTGGCCACACCCACCGCCACCGCCACACACAACACCACCGTGGTGACCGCGTAGCCCGGCAAAACGGTTTGCGCCATTTGCGTGAGCACGTCGTGTGCCGCAGCATCCCACGCCAGCCACGAAGCCCCCAAGGCCAAGATCGGCACCGTGAGCATGATGGCCAAGGCGGCAAGCAAGAGGGGAAACAGCCAGCGCAACATGGGCAATTCAAAGGGGGGTGGGTGGGTAAATGAGAATTGTACTTATCTACAATAGACGCATGTTCTTGAACTTGTCTCAGCTCAGTGTGCGCTACCCTGGCGCAAAACGCCCCGCCGTAGATGGCGTGAGCTTGGGGCTCGAAGCTGGCGACATTGGGGTGCTCATTGGCCCTTCGGGCTGCGGCAAAACCACCTTGCTGCGTGCCGTGGCCGGTTTGGAGCGGGCCACCAACGGCCAAGTGGTGTTGAACAGAGAAGTGGTCAGCAGCACCACGCACCATACCCCTGCCGAAAACCGGCGCATCGGCATGGTGTTCCAAGACTACGCCCTCTTCCCCCACCTCAGTGTGGGTCGCAATGTGGGCTTTGGTATCGAACAACTGCCGCGCGCCGCACGCGCCGCACGGGTGGCCGATGTCTTGGCGCTGGTCGGCCTCGACGGCATGCAAGCGCGCTACCCCCATGAACTCTCGGGCGGCCAACAGCAGCGCGTGGCCTTGGCGCGCGCCTTGGCCCCTGAACCCCGGCTGTTGCTGCTCGACGAACCGTTTTCAAATTTGGACGTGGACCTGCGCGAACGCCTGGCCCACGAGGTGCGCGGCATTCTGAAGGCCGCAGGAGCCACCGCGCTGTTGGTCACCCACGATCAGCTGGAGGCCTTTGCCATTGGCGACGTGATCGGCGTCATGCACGAGGGCCACCTGCACCAGTGGGACGACGCCTACGCGCTCTACCACCGCCCAGCCACCCGCTTCGTGGCCGAGTTCATTGGGCACGGCGTGTTCGCACCCGCCACGATTACCTTGGTCAACAACGAGGTGTCGGTGCAAACCCCACTCGGCGCCTTGCAAGACATGGACGAATGCCCGCTGCCCAGCGCCTACGAAGCCGGCCAGTGCGATGTGCTGCTGCGCGCCGACGACATCGTGCACGACGACCACGCGCCGGTCAAAGCGCAAATCGTGCGCAAAGCGTTTCGGGGCTCGGAGTTTTTGTATACGCTGCAATTGGCCAGCGGCGAAACCCTGATGACCCACGTGCCCTCGCACCACAACCACGCGGTGGGCGAATGGATCGGCATCCGCGCCGAGGTCGACCACGTGGTCACCTTCGCGCGCGGGGGTAACGACGAATCCACGCCCGCACCGGGTGTGGCGGTGCACCCCGAGACCGTTTGATCAGTGCCTGGCCTGCGCCCAGGGGTTGCCGTGGCGCGGGTTGTTCAAAAACGCCGTGTCGGTGAGCGACTCCAAAAACGCCACCAAGTCGTTCACCTCTTCATCGCTGACATCAAAGCCCATCAGCAATTCGCTGCGCATGGGGCTGGGCTGGCCAGTCACAGCGCTCGACCGACCTGCCAAGGCGTAGTGGTCGCGGATGACCTGCTGCAGCGTGGGGATGGAGCCGTCGTGCATGTAGGGCGCGGTCACGGCCACGTTGCGCAAACTCGGGGTGCGAAAGCGGCCGCGGTCGCTGTCTTCGCCGGTGAATTCCACGATGCCCGGGTTGTCGGCGGGGTAGCTGCCTTGGCCATCCACGTTGTACAGGCCCGTGTTGTGAAAGCCCGATTCGGCCAAAGGCAAGCGCAGGTGCTGCACGTTGTCGTTGAAGGTGAAGCCGCCGTGGCAGTGGTAACACTCCATCTTTTCGCCAAAGAACAGCGCTTCACCCCGCTTGGCGGCGGCGCTGATGGCCTGCGGCTGTTGGCCGTATTGGTAGCGGTCGTAGGGGCTGTCAAACGACAACAAGCTGCGCTGAAACGTCGCCAAGGCCTTGGTCAGCGTGCCGAGCGAATACAGCGCCGCATCGCCCTGCCGCGCCTCGGCGGGGAAGGCCTGCGCGAACAAACGCGTGTACACCGGCTCGGCTTTCAGTCGCGCAAACAACTCCGCTTCGCGCCCGGCCATGCCCATCTCAACCGGGTGTTCGCCAAACAGCGGGATGAGCGACTGCACCTCCAAGCTCGTGAGCAAAGGGTTGGCCCAGGTCAGCGTGGGCCAATAGGCCACATTGGCCAGCGCCATGCTGCTGCGCGGGCTCATCTCGCCCGTCACGCCCGGTGACAAGGCCAAGCCATCGGTGAAGGCCTTGTCTTGGTGGTGGCAGCTGGCACATGCCATCTGGCCATTGGCCGAGAGGCGTGGGTCGTAAAACAGGTGCCGCCCCAGCTCGACCTTGGCCGCGCTCATGGGGTTGTCGGCGGGCACAAGCGGCGGCGGCACCCACTGGGGCAAGCCCCAGTCAAAACCACTGAGCGCACTGCCGCCCAGCATCAGCCAGGCGACCATGGCCACACACACCCGTTTCATCGCTGGCGCTCAGCGTTGAACAAACAAGCGCTGCGGACCTGCGGCGGCCACACCGTCGTAGGCCAAGCCCAGCGCACCCATCACCGGAGGGCAATCACCGTCTTTGGGAAAGCTCATGCAACCGGGCGAGATTTTTTCCGCGTTCACGTCCACGTTGGCGCCGGCCAAGATGCGTCCGATGTCGGCCACGATGGTGTGGCGAGCGGGGTCAAACGCATCGAACGTGACGGTGATGCGGTTGGGGTTTTGGCACGCACTGGGCGCTTGGGTTTTGCTCTCGCCCGCGCAGACCGTGCTGCCCAAGTGCACCGAATACCGCGTGACCGGGCCTTGGGGTGTGACGCCGGCCGGTTTGTCGGCGTTGATGCCGCTGGAGGTGGTGTCGAACTTCAAGAATTTGTAGCCGCCTTGCCAGTTCCAAAACATGGCCGTGTTGTTCAAGGGCGCGGGCGATACGGTGGGGTCGCCATGGTTGCGCGCGAAGGGCACACCCAAGGTGAAACGCACACCGGTGTAGGTGCCGGCTGGCACTTGACCACGCACAGACGTGTTCATCGGTGCGGTGCCGTTGCGGCATGGTCCACTGGCGTTTTCAAAGTCGAGCAAGGCGATGTTGTCCAGCTGCCAGACACCGTCTTGCTCCAAACGAACTGGCACGGCCTGGCCATCGGCGCTGAGCAGGTGCACCTCGCTCACGTAATAACGGAAGTCGGCGGGCGTGATGCTCGACTGCGTAGTGCCGATCGCCGGGTACTGCTGACCACAAGCAAAGGCTTGGCCGTTGACCTCGGCCGCGAAATTCAGAGTGACGGACTGCATCGTGGTGGTCTGGGTGGTGCCGCACGCCGTGAGCGCAGCGGCCATGAACAAGGTGAGCAAATGCAATTTCATGAAAATCTCCTGGTTAAAAAATCAAGGGTGTTGATGCGCCGCACCGCTGCCAGGCCTAGGCGTTTGCACCCACACCTGAACCTGCACCGTGCCGGCTTTCTCGAACGTCAACGTGAGGGGGAATCGGTCGCCGTCTTTGAGCGGTGCCTTCAAGTCGAACAGCATCAGGTGGTGGCCATCGTGGCTGCCGTGTTTCATGGGCACCGTCACGCCAGCGGGCAACGCCACGGTGGGCACCGCGGCCATGCGAATGACCTCGCCCTGCATCTGCATGCGGTGCAACTCCACGCGCGCGGCCACTGGCGTGTTGGCTGAGACCAGCCGGTCCTCGACCTTGCCCGTGTTGCGCAAGCTGCGGAAGTACACCGCCCCCGTGCCCATGCCGGGTCGCGTGGGCGTGGCGTAGGGGTGGTCGATGCGGATGTCGCCGACTTTGCTGCCGTGGGCCTGCGCCGTCCACGAAGCCAAAGCCAACAGGCCTGCGCTCAGCCATTGAAAACACGTCTTGCGGTTCATGTTAAAGCCCTCAAGCCGCCACGCCCATGGGCGCATGGTTGGCCGCCCAAACGTCGCTGAGTGAGGGTGTTTTTGCCCAAGCCAAGGGGCTTTTGGCGGGCATGGGTCGCCCACGACCGGGCAAGAGTTGGCCCAACACGCGGCACACGGTTTCGGTTTTGGCGTCCACCAGCAACGCGACTTCACGCAAAGCGGGCAGGACGGCCCGATCGGCGTTGGGCATGAGCGACAACAAATGCCCCAAGCGCTGCACCACACTGCCGCTGCGCAACTGCGCCATGTCCAAGCTGCGCGTCATGTGCTGCAACAAGGCTTGTTGTAAAAGCTCGGCGGCGCTGGCTTTGGGGTCGGGGCGAACGGGTTCCAAACGGCAAGGCGTGAAGGCCACGGCGCTGAATTGATAAGACCGACCGCACAAAGCTTCGGTGCCGATGAGATCACCGGGCAAGGCCAATTGGACAGGCTGGCGCAAGGTACCGCTCTGGCGGTCGATGCGCACGATGCCCTCGACCACACGCCACACAGGGCCGGACTCACCGGCCAAAAAAACAGACTGCTGGCTGGCACACCGCAGCCCAACACGGGATGAATGGATCAACATGAATCGCTCCTGAGCAAGGCCGGGTTTGCACACAGCCAAAGAACCTGAAGCCCAACAAGGGACTTCAACGAAGGGTTCAACTCAGGTGCGGAGGGCCTCTTGCGCCGGGTGTGGGCGAGTCGCGATCAACAGAAACCCACCGGCGGTGCGTGGGCTCGTGGTGGATGGGCTCGGTCGGCACCAAGGCCGGCAGCTGGGGCAACAGCGGCGCAAAACGCTCGCTCGCCAACACACAATAGCCGCAGGCGTGCTGCGCATGGTCCCAATCTTCGCCTTCTGACGAAGTGGACGACTCACCCAATTGCACCCATTGACTGCCCTGGGCCGTGCACACCTCAACCCAGTCCCCCGCCACCCGCGTGCTCGCCAGCGTGCGCGACACCGCTGGCGCGAGCACGGCCAAGAGCATCACGGCCAAGAGGCCGCGCACCCAAGCGCGCAAGAAGGATGAGGAGAACATGGTCAAGGCCAGAAGACTGGGCTCAATGTTTGTGTGTGCCGTGGCCCATGTCTTGTTTCATGCCGGCGGGGCCGTTGCCACCACCGAGTGCGGTGACCGGGGCTTTGATGTCTTGTGTGAAGCGCTTTTTGGCGGCGTCTTCAAACACCAAGGTGATGGGCACACTTTCACCGTTTCTCAGGGGCTGCTTGAGGTCCATCAACATGACGTGGTAACCACCGGGCTTGAGTTCCACGGTACGGCCAACGGTCAAATCCAAACCGGGGATCTGGCGCATTTTCATGACGTCTTTTTCCATCGCCATTTCGTGGATCTCCACCACACCGGCCACGGGCGACTGGGCCGCGACCAAGCGGGCGTTGGCCGATGGGGTTAAGCGCATGAACGCACCCGTGGCTTTTTGCGAAGCCACGGTGCCACGCACCCATGCGTCTTCGACCTTGACGGTGGTTTGTGCCCAAGCGGTGCTGGTGACGGCCAAAAGGCCAGCGATGATGAGTTTTTTCATGGAATGCTCCTGAGTGAAACGAAAAACAACGGGGGTGAAGTGGACCCTGTACAGCGTCAAGGCGCGACAAGGTTGACCCAGTCAAGGCCGCCGCAAGGGGCAGCGCCGACGGACCTGGAATCAGGCGAAGAGGGGCGGGGCTCGAGATTGGGCCGGGGCCCAAAGCACAGCGGGGTGTGCCGATGCGACCAGCGTCTGGGGCCGTGCAGAGGGCTGGCCCATGACTGGCGTGGCGATACCCGAGAGCACGGGCGGGGCTCCGGTGACGGTGTGGGTGCAAACGTCGCAGCCCTGTTCGTGACCGGCCAAGGGCACGGGTTCGTCGTGATTGGCGGTCGCATCGGCCTTGACCCACATAACGCCGGTGGTGGTGCAAACCTCCAGCCAATCACCCCGGTCGGACGACATCACCACCGCCTGCGACACCGTGGGTGCCAAGGCGCTCATCACCATGGCGAGCAGGGCCAGCCCAGTGGTGAAACGGCGGTGAATCCGGGAAAAGAACATCAAAACAGTTTAACAGCGCTCAGGCCGGGGCATGAAAGGCCACCGCGTCCATGGCCAGCCAGCGGTGCATGACCTCGCGGCTGAGGTAGTGCACGCTCGGTGCCAACGCAGTGCCCCATTCGGCCGCACCCAGAGCAAAGTACAGGGTGCGCCAGTGCTCGTCGGTGGGATGGGCGCGTGCGGCTTGTGGGGCGCGTTGGCGGTAATCGAACAAGCTGTCTCGGTCTTGTGCCACCAAGGCCCGCTCCACCCAACGCGCAAAGGCCGTTACGTACGGCTCGGGCGGACTGCTGTGTTCGGCCGGTTCGCTGAAAAATTCGCGCAGGTTGTGCGTCAGGCTGCCCGAGCCCACCACCAGCACGCCCTCGTGTTTGAGCGAGCGCAAGGCTTGCCCCATCGCGTACAGATCCACGGGCGATGCGTGTGTGGGCAAAGCGATTTGGATGAACGGCACGCGGGCCGCAGGCAAGAGGTGCATCAAAGGCACCCAAGCCCCGTGATCGCGCGGGCGCTGCGTGTCGATCGGTGCGCGATGGCCCGCTTGGGCCAACAAGGTTTGCACCCGTTGGGCCAACTCGGGCGCACCGGGTGCGGGGTACTGGAGTGCGTACAAGGCCTCGGGAAAGCCCCCAAAATCGTGCCAAGTCTCGGGACTGGAATGCCCCATGATCAGCGGCTCGGGTGCCATCCAGTGTGGCGACATCACCAACACGCCGCGCAAGTCCTCGCCGCTGAATTGGCTTTGTGCATAAGCGAACAAAGCAGGCCCTGTGGTGCCAGGTTCAACGGCAAACATGGGCGAGCCGTGCGAGACGAACAGGGTGGGCAAGGCGCGAGGGGTGGTCATGCCAATTTGATGCCCACTTGCATGATTCGTCCGTCCTTCATGGTGCGCACATGCACCTCCACCGCGCCGCACAGCGCCATGTCGCCTTCCACCGGGGGTTTGCCCAACGCCGCCAACAGCCAATCGCCCACGGCTTGCTCGGGTTCGTCGGGGGTGGGTAAGCCGTAAAACAAACAGAAGTCGCCCATGGTGGCGTCGGCGCTCATCACAAAATCGCCAAACACCTGCCGCGCCTCTTGGGTGTCGTCCCAATCGGGCAGCGCCACGTGCCAGCGTTTGGCGGCCCATGGGATGGTGGCCCCCTGCAAAATCAGTGAACTCAAGACCACCACAAAAGCCACGTTGAAGAAGGTTTGTGCGCCGGGCACCCCGGCCATCACAGGGAACACCGCCAAAACAATCGGCACCGCACCGCGCAAGCCCACCCAAGAGATGAATTTGATCTCGTGCGCTTCAAACTTAAAAGGCTTCAGACACAGCCACACCGCCACCGGGCGCGCCACCAACATCAACACCACGGCCACGCCCAAGGCTGGCCACAAGGTGGTGAGCACGGCGGAGGGCGTGACCAAGAGGCCCAACAACAAAAACATGCCGGCTTGTGACAACCACGCGTAACCGTCCATGGCGGACAAGGACCGCGAAACCAACAAACGCGCCCGATTGGCGGTGATCACGCCCATCAGATACACCGCCAAAAAACCCGAGCCGTGCAACGCCGAGGTGGCGGCGAACACCGCCAAACCCGCTGAGACAACCAACAGGGCACGCACGCCACCGCCTGTGTCGCGCCAACGCGCCAAAAACCGCAGCAACTGCGCCAAGCCCCAACCGCTGAGCAAACCCATGGCCGCGCCCCAACCCATTTGCAGCACAAAGGCCATGAACAACGCCCCGGCCGTGACGGTTTGGCCCGAAGCCTGCCCCAACACCAAGGTGATGCAAGCGATGGTCAAAAACACCGCCATGGGGTCGTTTAGGCCCGATTCAATTTCCAGCGTCGCGGCCACGCGCTCGTTGAGCCGAACGCCAGAAGATTGCAACAAAGAGAACACGGCCGCCGCATCGGTCGATCCCACAATCGCACCCAACAACATCGCCAAGAACCAATCCAAACCCAAGAGCCAATGCGCAGCCAAACCCGTGATGGCCGCGCTCAACACCACCCCCAACGACGCCAAGGTGATGGCGGGGCGCAAACCGGTGCGAAAGGTTTTGTACTCGGTGCGCAAGCCGCCGTCGAGCAAGATCACGGCCAAGGCCACGTTGCCCACCCAATAACTCAGCTTGAAGTCGTTAAAGACAAAGCCGCCCGGACCGTCTTCACCCGCCAGCGAGCCCGCGAGCAAAAACACCAACAAAAACGAAAAGCCCGCCCGCGCCGACAGAACACCCGCCACCACACTGATGAACACCAGCAAAGCGGCGGCCAGCAAGGGCAGGGTCAAAAAGTCATGGGCAGCAAACATGGCGATTCAATGCGCTGTGCAGGTCTTGCGCCCAAGCTCGGCGGTCACGTCCATCAGCGGTTTGGGCCTCGTCGTACAGCACCACGGCGGTGAGCTCGCGTGCGCGCAGCGTCGTCCAAATCGAGGCCACCAAGGTGGTGCTGCCCACGAACACCGGCGCGTCGTGACGCTCTTGGCCGTTGGCCTTCACGTACCGCAACGCCACGGGCACGATCGGTGCATCGGCGGCGATGGCCGATTGCAGCAAATTCGGATGAAAAGGCAACAAGCCACGACCATCGCCGGTGGTGCCTTCCGGAAACACGGCCACGCGGTCACCGGCTTGCAAACGCTCGGCCATGATCTGCACCATGCGCACCGCATCGCGGCGCGATTCGCGTTCAATGAACAACGTCCCGGCCCCCGCCACCAACCGCCCAAGCAAGGGCCAACGCAACACATCGGCCTTGGACACAAAGCGCACCGGTTGTGCCGCGTTGATGACCAAAATATCCAACCAAGAAATGTGGTTGGCCACCACCAAACACGGGCCGTTGGGCGCTTGACCACGCACCAGGAGTTGCACGCCCATGATGCGCAGCATGTCGCGCGACCATTGCGCCACCGTGGCCTCGGTTTGCTCGGGGCTTTGGTGATCAAAGCGCGTTCGGATGATCCAAATGCCGTGCACGACGTGGACAGTGGCGCGCAACATGCGCCACACCGCGACCGTTCGGGGGCGAACAGGGCTCATGCGTGGGACGCCTCAAACGCCACCTGGCCACCCACCAGCGTGGCCCGGACCGCCGCCTTCAGCGTGTGGCCTTCAAAAGGGGTGTGTTTGCCTTGGCTGCGCAAGGCAAGGGGCCGCACCGTCCACGCCGCCTCGGGGTGGAAGACGCACACATCGGCCTGACCGCCCACAGCCAAGCGACCCACGCTGTCTTGCAAGGTGCCCAAACGCTGGCCCAACACCGACTGCGCGCCGCTGGTGATCACGCGCAAGGCTTGGCTCAGCGGCAGGCCGTCTTGTTCGGCCCAGCGGCAGGCCAAACCCAAGAGCAGCTCCACGCCAGTGGCACCGGCTTCGGCTTCGGCGAACGGCAGGGTTTTGGCGTCGCTGTCCACCGGGTTGTGATCCGACACCAAGGCGTCGATGGTGCCGTCGGCCAAACCTTGGCGCAGGGCGTCGCGGTCGCGTTGTTGGCGCAGCGGCGGCTGCACACGGAAACGGCTGTCGTAGTAACCCATGTCCACATCGGTCAGGTGCAGGTTGTGCACACCCACATCGCAGCTCACCGGCAAACCCTCGGCCTTGGCTTGGCGCACCAAAGCCACGCCCGCTGCGCTGCTGATGCGGCAAATGTGCACCCGGGCCGCCGCGCCTTTGCCCACCATGGCTCGCATGAGTTCAAACAGGGTGTGCAGGGCCACCGTTTCGGCTGCGGCGGGCACGCCCGATAGGCCCATGCGCGTGGCCAAGGGTCCGCTGGCGGCCACACCTTTGCCCAACCACGCGTCCGTGGGACGCAGCCAAACCGTGTAACCAAACGTGGCCGCGTACTGCAAGGCACGCTGCAACACTTGGGTGTTGACGATGGGCACCTCGGCCTGGCCAAAACCCACACAACCCGAATCGGTGAGCTCGGCCATATTGGTCAGCACCTCGCCCTTCAAGCCACGCGTGAGCGCACCCAGCGGGAACACCCGCGCCAGGTGCAGCTTTTCAGCGCGAAACTTGAGCATGTCCACCAAGCCCGGCTCATCGAGCACCGGGTCGGTGTCGGGCGGGCACACCAAACTCGTCACCCCACCGGCCACGGCGGCGGCCATTTCGCTCTCGAGCATGGCGGCGTGTTCTTGGCCCGGCTCGCGCAAGCGCACCGACAAATCCACCAAGCCCGGGGCCACGATGCACCCACTGGCATCGATGGTGCGGTTGGGGGCGAAATCGCTGGCCACGGCCCCAATGGCAATGATGCGCCCTGCGGCAATCGCCACATCGGCGCGTTCGTCGCGCCCGCTGGCGGGGTCTACCACCCGACCGTGTTGAATCAAAATTTTCATGCTTCGTTCCCCGCCACAATGCCCATCACCGCCATGCGCACCGCAATGCCAAACGTCACCTGCGGCAAGATCACGCTGTGCGGCCCATCGGCCACCGCCGAATCGATTTCCACACCACGGTTGATCGGGCCAGGGTGCATCACGATGGCGTCGGGCTTGGCCCAGCGCAAACGCTCGGGCGTGAGGCCAAAGCTCTTGTAAAACTCTTGGCTCGATGGCAACAAAGCCCCGTTCATGCGTTCGTTTTGCAAACGCAGGGTGATGACCACATCGCAGTCTTTGATGCCCTCTTCCAGCGAATGGCACACCCGCACCCCCATGTGCGACATGTCCGAAGGCACCAAGGTGCGTGGGCCGACCACGCGCACATCGGGGCAGCCCAAGGTGGTCAAGGCGTGGATGTCGGAACGCGCCACGCGCGAATGCAAGACATCGCCCACGATGGCCACAGACAACTGGGTGAAGTCTTTCTTAAAGTGGCGGATGGTGTACATGTCGAGCAAGCCCTGCGTGGGGTGCGCGTGCCGACCGTCACCGGCGTTGATGACGTGCACGTGCGGCGCGACGTGTTGTGCGATCAAATACGGCGCACCCGATTCGCTGTGGCGCACCACAAAAATATCGGCCGCCATGGCGCTCAGGTTGGCGATGGTGTCGAGCAGCGACTCGCCCTTGGCTGCAGAAGAACGGGCAATGTCAAGCGTGTACACATCGGCCGACAGCCGCGTGGCGGCGATGTCGAAGGTGGTGCGGGTGCGGGTACTGTTTTCAAAGAACAGGTTGAACACGCTCTTGCCGCGCAACAGCGGCACTTTTTTAACCTCGCGGTCGCTCACGCCCAGAAAACCCGACGCGGTGTCCAAGATGTGCGTGAGCATGTCGCGCGACAGGCCTTCGGTGGAGAGCAGGTGAATGAGCTCGCCGTGTTGGTTGAGTTGGGGGTTTCGTTGGTACATCAGGCGACTCGCTCCACAACAAAGCTCAAACGACCCGCAGCGTCGCGGGCCAAAGACAAGGATTCATCGGCACCCATCTGCACCCGAGCCGCGGCAAACTGCGCCTCCACCGGCAACTCGCGCCCGCCCCGATCCACCAACACCGCCAAGCGCACGCTCGCCGGTCGGCCATGGTCGAACAACTCGTTGATGACGGCACGCAAGGTACGCCCGGTGTAGAGCACGTCGTCAATGAGCAGCAGGTGCGCCCCGTTGACCTCAAAAGGCAGCACGGTGTGGGCACCCAGCGACAAGCCACGCTGGGCAAAGTCGTCTCGGTGCATGCTCGATGACACCACACCCGCCGAGCCACTGAGACCCAAGTCGCGGTGCAAGCGCTCGGCCAACCAAGCGCCCCCTGAGGGAATGCCCGCGAGCACCACCGGGCCTGGGCTTTGGGCCACCAAGGCACGCACGCCGTCGAGCAAATTCAGGTACAAAGCCTCGGCCTGCAAAGCTTGAGCAGATGACAACGGTGACTGACTCACGGCAGGCTCCTTAAAAACTGTTCCAAGATGATGCACGCCGACGCGGCATCGGCGTCCTTGGCTCCACTGGCCAAGGCCTCGGTGGTGCTGTAGCGTTCGTCCACCTCAAACACCGGCAAACCAAAACGCCCGCGCAATTGGCGCGCGAATCTTTGGGCGCGCACGGTGTTTTCGTGGGGGGCACCGTCGGGGTGGTAGGGCACGCCCACCACCAAGGCCTGCGGCGTCCACTCGCGGATGCGTTGGCCGATTTGCACAAAACGGGCATCACCCACGGCGGCAATGGTGGGCTGGGGCGTGGCGCTTCGGGTGATCAGGTTGCCACTGGCCACGCCGGTGCGTTTGGTGCCAAAGTCAAAACCCAACAACTGCTGGCAATTTGGGGGCAACACCGGGGCGGTCTCAGGCATGACCGGCATCCGGGGCCAACATCCAAGACTGCAAACCCAGCAAAGCCATGGCGCGTTCGTAGCGCTCGCTGACGGGGGCATCAAAAATCACGCTCGGGTCGGCGGCCACGGTGAGCCAGCTGTTTTCCGTGATCTCTGATTCCAATTGGCCCTGCGCCCACGAGGCATAACCCAAGGTCACCAACACCTTGCGCGGCCCCGCGCCCGATGCCATGGCTTCAAGCACGTCTTTGGAGGTGGTCATCTCCAAACCACCGGGAATGGACAGGGTGGAGGCGTAGATCGATTCGCCCTCGCTGGCAGACAAGGACTCGTGCAACACAAAACCACGCTCGGTTTGCACCGGCCCGCCTTGAAACACCGGGGTTTGGTGCAAATCGTTGCGGCCCATGGGCAGCTCAATTTTTTCAAACAAGTGGGATAAAAAAATGTCGCTGGGTTTGTTGATGACCAAGCCCAAGGCACCGCGTTCACTGTGTTCGCACAGGAACACCACACTGCGGCCAAATAAGTCGTCGCTGAGACCGGGCATTGCAATCAAGAAGTGATTGGTCAGGTTGATGGGGGCAAAATCAGCGGACATTCACCGATTTTAAGCCGCCCCATGAACACCTACGACAAAGGCCTGATGTGGTTTCGCCGCGATCTGCGCTGGGAAGACAACACCGCCTTGCACCACGCCCTCAAGGCCTGTCGACAGGTGTGGTGTGTCTTCGTCTTTGACACCGACATCTTGAATGCCCTGCCCCGCGTGGACCGCCGGGTGGCTTTTTTGCGCGAGAGCTTGGTCGAACTCGATGCGCGCCTGCGCCAAGTGGGGGCCGAGCATGGTCATGCGGACACCGGCTTGATCGTGCTCAATGGCCCAGCAGTGGCCAGCATCGGTGGTTTGGCCGAACGGCTGGGCGTGCAAGCCGTGTTTGCCAACCACGACGACGAGCCGGCGGCGCGCCAGCGCGACGCGCAGGTCTTGGGCCTTTTGGCCCACCACGGCACCATGCTGCACACCCACAAAGACCACGTGATTTTTGAGCGGCGCGAGGTCTTGACCCAAACCGGCCAACCCTTTGGGGTGTTCACGCCTTACAAAAACGCGTGGCTCAAACAGCTGGGTGCCGCGCAAATGGTCAACCACGACCCCAGCCCTTGGGGGCAGCACTTGGCCGCGGTTCCGCCCGGTTTATCCGCAGGCGTGCCCAGCTTGGCCGACATCGGTTTTGAAGCCGGCCCGGATGCAGCGCTGCACCTACCCACCGGGGCCAGCGGTGCACAACGGTTACTGGCCGATTTTGTGCAGCGCATCGACCGCTACGACCACGCGCGCAACTTTCCCGCCGTCAAAGGCCCGAGCTATTTGGGCGTGCACCTGCGCTTTGGCACGCTGTCGGTGCGCCAAGCTTTGCGGGTGGCCTACCCGCTGCACCAAACGGGCAACGCGGGCGCGAGCACGTGGCTGTCCGAACTGATCTGGCGCGACTTTTATCACCAGATCATGGCCAACCACCCGCACGTGGTGGAGCGCGCCTTCAAACCCGCCTACGACCGAATCAACTTTGAACACGGCAAAAATGCCCAAGCGCTGTTTGCGGCGTGGTGCGAAGGCCGCACCGGCTACCCGCTGGTGGACGCGGCCATGGCACAAATCAACCAGAGCGGCTACATGCACAACCGCCTGCGCATGGTGGTGGCGAGTTTTTTGGTGAAAGATTTGGGCCTGCACTGGTCGTGGGGGGAGCGTTACTTTGCCGAGAAGCTCTTGGACTTCGACCTCGCCGCCAACAATGGCGGCTGGCAGTGGGCCAGCTCCAGCGGCTGCGATGCGCAGCCCTACTTTCGCATCTTCAACCCCACAGCACAAAGCGAAAAATTCGACCCACAAGGCAAATTTATTCGGCGTTATGTACCGGTGCTGGCAGGCTTAAGCGACAAGGACATACACGCCCCTTGGCTGACTGGCCCCATGGCCTTGGCCGAGGCGGGCGTGCGTTTGGGAGACAACTACCCCCTGCCCGTGGTGGACCACGCCGCCGCACGGGCCACCACGCTACAACGCTACGCGGTGGTCAAGGCCGCGGCGGCCTAAATGCGGTGCTCAGAGCACAACCATTTCAAAGTCGTCCTTGCGTGCACCACATTCGGGGCAAGTCCAATTCATGGGCACGTCTTCCCACTTGGTGCCGGGGGCAATGCCTTCGTCGGGTGCGCCCGCAGCTTCGTCGTAAATCCAGCCGCAAATCAGGCACATCCAGGTCTTTGAATCGCTCATGGTCAAGGGTTCCGTGTCATCTAGAATGGCGCGATTGTATCGAGCCTCCCAGACATGCCTGAAATCCCCTCCATCGATACACCCGACGCCTTGGACCCAACCACCCTGCCCTGTGTGATGGTCTTTAACGCCAACGACCCCAGCGGGGCGGGTGGCTTGTCTGCCGACGCCACCGCCATGGCCAGCGCCTCGGCGCATGTGCTGCCCGTGGTCACCGGCGCTTATGTGCGCGACACCAGCGCCATCCGCGAACACTTTGCACTGGACGAAGACGCCGTCAACGAACAGGCCCGCTGCGCGCTGGAAGACATCACCGTGCAAGCCTTTAAAGTGGGCTTTGTGGGCAACCCCGAGAACCTCAGCGCCATCGCAGCGATTGCCACCGACTACGCCGACGTGCCGCTTATTTTTTACATGCCCGACCTGTCGTGGTGGGACGAGGTGGAGATCGACACCTACCTCGACGCCTGCACCGAGCTGTTGTTGCCCCAAACCACCGTGCTGGTGGGCAACCACAGCACGCTGTGCCGCTGGCTTATGCCGGAATGGGACAGCGACAAAGCCCCCAGCCCGCGTGAAGTGGCGCGTGCTGCGGCGGTGCACGGTGTGCCCTACACCTTGGTCACCGGGTTTGTGGCCGCCGACCAGTACTTGGAAACCCACTTGGCGTCGCCCGAAACCGTGTTGGCCAGCGCCCGCTACGAGCGCTTTGACGCCACCTTCAACGGCGCGGGCGACACGCTGAGCGCCGCCCTCACCGCGCTGATCGCCGGAGGCACCAACCTGCAAAACGCCTGCGCCGAGGCCCTGACCTACCTCGACCAATGCCTGGACGCGGGCTTTCAACCGGGCATGGGCCACGCCGTACCCGACCGCCTGTTTTGGGCACACGACGACGACGGCGGCGAAGACGACGCCATCGACAGCAATGCCCATGGCGATGCCCTTGGCACCGACTTTCCCCTCAACAACACCCGACACTGAAAAAGCCTGTCCGCATGACCACCACCGACCGCAACCAAGCCCTGTTTGAACGCGCCAAACGCACCATCCCCGGTGGCGTGAATTCGCCCGTGCGCGCCTTTCGCGCGGTGGGCGGCACGCCGCGTTTTGTCAAACGTGCCCAAGGTGCCTATTTCTGGGACGCCAACGACAAGCAGTACATCGACTACATCGGCTCTTGGGGCCCCATGATCTTGGGCCACGGCCACCCCGCCGTGTTGGAAGCCGTGCAAAAAGCCGCGCTGGACGGTTTCAGCTTCGGCGCGCCCACCGAGCGCGAAGTGGAGCTGGCCGAAGAAATCATCAAGCTCGTGCCCAGCATCGAGATGGTGCGTTTGGTCAGCTCCGGCACCGAAGCCGGCATGAGCGCCATTCGCTTGGCGCGCGGCGCCACCGGCCGCAAAAAAATCATCAAGTTCGAAGGCTGTTACCACGGCCACGCCGACGCGCTCTTGGTCAAAGCCGGTTCGGGCTTGGCCACCTTTGGCAACCCCACCAGCGCCGGTGTGCCACCCGAAGTGGTGCAACACACCTTGGTCTTGGAATACAACAACGTCGAGCAGATCGAAGCCGCCTTTGCCGAGCACGGCCCCGAAGTGGCTTGCGTGATGATCGAGCCGATCGCGGGCAACATGAACTTCGTGCGCGCCTCTGTGCCCTTTGTGAAGCGCATCCGCGAGCTGTGCACGCAGCACGGCGCACTCTTCGCGTTCGACGAAGTGATGACCGGTTTTCGCGTGGGTTTGGGCAGCGCCCAAGGCCACTACGCCTCGCTCATCCCCGGCTTTGAACCCGACATGACCGTCATGGGCAAGGTCATTGGCGGCGGCATGCCGCTGGCCGCCTTTGGTGCCAAACGCGCCGTCATGGAGCAACTCGCGCCTTTGGGCGGTGTGTACCAAGCGGGCACCTTGAGCGGCAACCCCGTGGCCACCGCCTGCGGCTTGGCCACGCTGCGCGAAATCCAACAAGCCGGTTTCTTCGAAGCGCTCTCGGGCAAAACCCAAGCCCTCGTCAGCGGCCTCAAAGCCGCCGCCGATGCGGCGGGCGTGCCCTTCAGTGTGGACAGCCAAGGCGGCATGTTCGGCTTCTTTATGCTGCCCGAGCTGCCCCAAAACTACGCCACCGTCATGACCACCGACGGCGCGCGCTTCAACCAACTCTTCCACGGCCTGCTTGAGCGTGGCGTGTACATCGCCCCCGCCTTGTACGAAGCCGGTTTTGTGAGCGCCGCCCACACCGACGCCGACATCGCCCAAACCGTGCGTGCCGCCGCTGAGGTGTTCAACAGCCTCTGAAAACGCCATGAACCGTGTGCTGTGCGTCGTGAGTGTGTGCTGGGCCGGGCTGACGGCCCCGGCACACGCCGAGTTTGAAGCCGACCGCCTGTGGGTCAACGCCGGGTTTTACTCGGCCCACTTCGACACAAACCTAGGCCTGCGCAACGCCAACCCAGGACTGGGCTTTGAGTACCGCATCAACAACACGTGGTCGGCCACGGCGGGGCGGTTTCGCAACAGCAACAACGCCGACTCGCACTACGCGGGCGTCTATTACCAACCCTGGACCTGGGCCGGTGCCAAGCTGGGCGTGGTGGCCGGTGGCTTCAACGGTTACCCCAACGCTTACGGCGGCGGCTGGTTCCCCGCGATCATCCCCACGGCCAGCTGGGAGCGCGGCCACTGGGGCTTAAACGTGGCGCTGGTGCCCCCACTCCAAGACCGCCTGTACGGCGCGGTGAGTTTTCAGTTGAAGTGGCGACCGGTGGCGGGGCAGTAAGTTCAGCCACGACGACGTCTGCAATGTAGGCTTAAGCAAGACTGCTTACGGTGCGATTCGCGTGCACAGTTCGATGAGCGTACCGTCCGGTGCCCGGACATACGAAACTGTTTGACCCCAGGGTTTAATTGCTGGTGCGGATAGTTCGGCGGCACCAAACGCAAGCGCCGACTTGTGAGATTGCTGTACGTCTTCGGTAACCAGTGCGATTTCCATTCCCAGAGGTTGCTTGGAGTCGCTGGCTCGTATGTGACCATCAGGAAAATTCATGGCACCCAGTTTGTGTGACGCAAATGCGAGCGTTGTCTCGCCTGTCTTGAGTTCACCGTAATCGCCAGACTCGTGAAGAAACCCTTGTTCGAGCCCAAACGCTTGAGCAAAAAACTGAAGCGATGACTTGACGCTGGGAACATAGATGATGGTGTATCCGAGTTTCATTCTGTGGTTCACTTTGGTTGCAAAGGTGTACACCGCGCTTTGCTTCTGGATTCATACCTTTTGCAAAACCAGGCAACGCTCCAACCCAAAGCGCTCAAAGTCGCGGTCAAAGGTCACCATGCGCAGCCCCGCACTCTGGGCGGTCGCGGCCAAGCCCAAATCGGTCCACACGCGGGCAGGGTGAGGCTCTCCCCGGCTGAGCAACAGCTGCTCAATGGCGTGATCCAAGCCGGGGGGTTCCAGCAACAAACCCACGGCGGGCGTCTCCAGCCATTGCCGGTACAGGGCCATGGCTTGCGTCAAATTCAAAGCATTGGCCCCCATGGCACGGGGCTGAGACAGCACCCGCACCAGGCCCATCATGGTGATACGGCAAAACCACATAGGCGTTCCGGTCTCGCAGGCCGTTTGCCAATACCGCATGGCCGCCAAATGAAACGGGTGCGCCGCGCTGCACAAAGCCACCCACACGTTCACATCGGGCAAATCGCCCGATGCCAATCGCCAATGGGCCGAGGCCTCAGCCACGCCCCAAGCGTTGGATGGCTCGCTCATCGTCTTCCTCGTTGATCGTGTTGTACAGATCGGCATTGGTCATTTGGCCGACAGGCATGGCCATGGGGCCTTGACTTGGCAACACCGGGGGGCGAGCCAAAAACCGCTTGTGTGGGTCCACCCCCTCGCGGGCGCTCAGGCCCCGCTCCACCAGTTCAATGACCAGGTCGCGCAGCGTCCGGCCTTCTTGGGCGGCGCGGGTCTTGAGGTGCTTAAACAGCGGGTCCGGAATGTCGAGTGAAGTGCGCATGCTTGCATTTTTGCATGAACGCATCAAAATGCGCAAGCGCTCCCGTCCCGAACCCAAGGTTCGCCAAGCAAAGCGGCGATAATCCGCGCTAGGACACCCCATGAAAAAAAACTTCCCCCTGCAAGCCGAAGGCAAGCACCCCGACCGTGTGCTCGAAGCGGTCAAACACGACATCCGCAAATACTTCAAACGTGAGCGTGGCCGCGCCCTGCCCAAGGGGGTGGATTTTTGGGACTTCGACTGCAAAGTTGGGCTGGACGCCGACAGCGCCCAGCCCTGCAAAGTGGGTTCGGTGATTGACGCCGTGGGCGCCTTGGCCCAAGACGGCGCACACAGCGTGTACGTGGAAATTGTGTGCAAACCCGGTACCTGGGTACCCGCCCCGGTGCGCGAAGCGCCGCCGCCCGACGCGGTTTAAACCGTGCGGGCTGCCAAACCCAACACCGCCAGCCAGCCCCACGCCAACACATACAAAGCCGCCCCAGCGTAAAGCAGCGCCATGGCCGTGCGTGCATTCAGCCCACGCCATTGGGCTTGCATCAGCACCAGACCCAGCAGCGGCAACAGTTGGTTGGCGTGAACCCCCAGAAAATGCGCGGGCCGCGCATCGCCGCCCGAGAGGTGCCAACCCACCATGGGCAAACCCTGCCCCGCTGGCGGCTGCAAGCCACCCAACACAAAACCACTGACCGTGGCCAGCAAAAAGGTCAGGCCCAAACCCACCACCACCGAGCGCACAAAGACGGGTTCGCCCCAAGTCAAGCCATGCCGATGCACCACCCAAGCCAAAACCCCTTGGGTGGCCGTCAAACCCACGGCGGCCAAGGCCATGAGGCCAAACATCAAAGCCAAGCCAGGGCTGCTCACGTTGTAATGCGACCCATTGCCCAGCGAACCTTGTAAGGTGATGTAGCCCACCTCAAACGCAGAAGTCAGCACCAACACACCCACCATGACCTGCACCAAACCCAGTGCCCGGGCCTGCGTGGGCAGTAAGGCCAAACACAGGGCGGTGGTGAGGGCCAAGCAGGCGGTGGCGGCCATGAACTTCATGGGTTTGACCCACACATTGACCTCGCGAACCTCGCGCATGTCGAACAAGCACAACACAGCCGCGACGCACAGCAAGGCCAACATCAGCCCAGCGTAGCCCACCAACACGCGCTCACGACGCAAACCCTTTAAAACCCCAGTCACAACAACCCCGCCGCTCGCAATTTGTCTTTTTTACTCGGGCGTTTGCCCTTCACGCCGCCGTTGCCCTGCGAGGGCGGCGGGGTGTCGGTGGGCTCAAAGCCGGGCAGCACTTCCAGCGGCAGATCGAGCTGTTCACGCTTGCAGATGAAGCGCCAATGCGCTTGCGCCTCGGCAGTCACGAAGCTCACGGCCAAGCCGCTGGCACCCGCGCGGGCGGTGCGCCCGATGCGGTGGGTGTGGTCGGTGGCCGAACGCGGCAGGTCGTAGTTGACGACGATGGGCAAACGCGCGATGTCGATGCCGCGTGAGGCCAAGTCGGTGGTGACCACCACGTCCCAACGCCCCGCTTTGAATTCGTCGAGCACGGTTTGACGCGCGCCTTGGCTCATCTCGCCGTGAAAGGCGGTGGCGAAGATGCCCGCCAAATAGAGCTTGTTGGCCACGTGTTCACAGGCGTAGCGCGTGGCCACAAACACCAGCATGCGTTGCTGCGGGTGCTCAGCGATGAGGTGGCGCAGCACAGCGGTGCGCTTTTTGTCGTCCACCGCAATGGCGCGTTGGGTGATGTTGGGCGCCTGCGCCTCGGTGGGCGCGATGCTGATGCGCACCGGCTCGCGCAACAAAGCCTCGGCCAAGCCCTGCAGCGCGGGCTCGAAGGTGGCGCTGAACAAGAGGGTTTGCCGCTGATTAGGCAACAGCGCCATCAGGCGCTGCAACTCGTCGGCAAAACCCAAATCCAGCAAACGGTCGGCCTCGTCGAGCACCAGTTGCTGCACATGGCCCAAGTGCAGGGCGTTGTGTCGAACGACATCGAGCAAGCGCCCGGGCGTGGCCACCACCACATCGGCGCCGCTGCGCAAGCTCATGAGCTGGGGGTTGATGGACACCCCCCCAAACAGCGTGCCCACCTTGATGGACTGCGCGAGCGGCCGGGCCAAGTGCCGCAGTACGTCGCTGACCTGTGAGGCCAACTCGCGCGTGGGCACCAGCACCAACACTTGGGTGAGGCGTTGCCGGGGCGCGTCGTCACGCGGTGGGGCCACGGCCATGAGCCGCTGCAACAAGGGCAGCGCATAGGCCAAGGTTTTGCCGGAACCGGTTTGCGCTTGCGCCAACACATCGCGCCCCATCAACACCGGCGGGATCGCTTCGGCTTGCACCGGCGTGGGGCTGTCCACGCCTTGGTCGGCCAAAGCGCTGAGCAACGCGGGGGCCAAGCCCAGATCAGAAAAGTTCAACGGTGGGGGTCCTGTGAAAACAGAAAACCAAGAGCGTACCGCAACGAGCGCCGCGCCTGCGACAATCACCTTTTTTCATGCCTGCTTGATCACCACAAGCCCACCCCATGATCCGCCTTGCCGAACTCAAACTCCCGCTAACCGAGGTGCCTTGCGAGCACCGCCGCGCCGCCGACGCGCCCACCGAAACCGACGACGACCGCCTGCCGCCGCCCCACCCCCTTGAGGCGCTCACGCGCTTGGCCGCGCAAGCCTTGGGGCTTGACCCCGCAGCCATCGCCGACCTGCAGGTCTTCAAGCGCAGCTTCGATGCGCGCAAGGCCGATTTGCTGGCGGTTTACATCGTGGACGTGACGCTGGCCGACCCGAGCCAAGCCCCCGCGCTGCTGGCCCAGCACGAGAAGAACCCACACATCACCGCCACGCCCGACATGCGCTGGCTGCCCCCCGCCACGGCCCCGGCCAGTTGGCCCGCGCAAGAGGCCGATCGCCCGGTGGTCGTGGGCCTGGGGCCTTGCGGTTTGTTCACCGCGCTGGCACTGGCGCAAATGGGCCTGCGCCCCATCGTGCTCGAGCGCGGCAAACCGGTGCGCCAACGCACCAAAGACACTTGGGCCCTGTGGCGCAAAAACGTGCTCAACCCCAACAGCAATGTGCAATACGGCGAAGGCGGCGCGGGCCTGTTTTCCGACGGCAAGCTGTACAGCCAAATCAAAGACCCGCGCTTTTTGGGCCGCAAGGTGATGCACGAATTTGTGGACGCGGGCGCACCGCCCGAAATCCTCTACCAAGCGCACCCGCACATCGGCACCTTCAAGCTGGTCAAGGTGGTTGAAGCGATGCGCGAAAAAATCATCGCACTGGGCGGCGAAATTCGCTTTGAACACCAGCTCGTCGGCATCACCCGCGCACCCGGTGCTGACGGCCTGCCCGAGTTACAAGCCCTTCGGGTGCACCGGCTCGACACCCAAGAAACGCTGGACCTGCCCGCACGCCGCGTGGTCATGGCTTTGGGCCACAGCGCACGCGACAGCTTTGCCTTGTTGTGGGATGCTGGGGTGTTCATGGAGGCCAAGCCGTTTTCGGTGGGCTTTCGCATCGAACACCCACAAAGCGTGATCGACCAAGCCCGCTGGGGTCGACACGTCGGCCACCCCTTGCTGGGCGCGGCCGACTACAAACTGGTGCACCACGCCAACAACGGCCGCGCGGTGTACAGCTTTTGCATGTGCCCGGGCGGCACGGTGGTGGCCGCCACGTCCGAGCCCGGTCGTGTGGTGACCAACGGCATGAGCCAGTATTCGCGCAACGAGCGCAACGCCAACGCGGGTTTGGTGGTGGGCATTGAGCCGAGCGATTTCCCGCTGCAATTCCCAACTGACGCGCCGCTGTGGACGGCCGCGTTTGGCGAGGTCGATGGGCCGCGCTACGCCGCGCAAGCCCAAAGCCTTTTGGTCCAAGGCCAAACCCACCCCTTGGCGGGCATTGTGTTGCAACGCCAGTTGGAAAGCCGCGCCTACACCTTGGGTGGCAGCACCTACGAGGCACCGGGCCAGCGCGTGGGCGACTTCTTGGCTGGTCAGCCGTCGAGTGCCTCGGGCGAGGTGGAACCTTCGTACAAACCCGGCATCCGCTTGGGCGACCTCACGCCGTCTTTGCCGGCCTTTGCGATCGAGGCCATGCGCGAAGCGTTGCCGGTGTTTGGCCGCAAAATCAAGGGCTACGACATGGCCGACGCCTTGCTGACCGGGGTGGAAACCCGCACCAGCGCGCCACTGCGCATCACCCGGGGCGAGGACTTCCAGAGTCTCAACACCCGCGGCCTGTACCCGGCTGGTGAAGGCGCGGGTTACGCGGGCGGGATTTTGTCGGCGGGGGTGGATGGTATTAAGGTGGCCGAGGCCGTGGCCCGGGCCACCCTAACGAGCCATTGATCAGCCGCGCTGCAAAGCGGCGATGCGCTCTTCGATGGGCGGGTGGGTCGAGAACCACTTGCCCAAGCCACCCGCAATGCCCATGGCCTGCATGGTTTTGGGCAATTCGCCCGGGGTCACCCCGCCCAAACGGGCCAAGGCGTTGATCATGGGTTGCTTGCGGCCCATCATCTGAGCCGCACCGGCGTCGGCGCGGAATTCGCGCTGGCGGCTGAACCAGGCCACAATCATCGCGGCCAAGACGCCCAAGACCATGTCCATGACGATGGTGGTGATGTAGTAGCCCATACCGGGGCCGCTGCTTTGGTTGTCGCCCTTGCGCAAAAAACTGTCCACCAAATAACCGATCACACGACTGAGGAACACCACAAAGGTGTTCATCACGCCTTGAATGAGGGTCATGGTGACCATGTCGCCGTTGGCGATGTGCGCGACTTCGTGGCCGATGACGGCCTCGACCTCTTCGCGGGTCATGTTTTGCAGCAAGCCGGTGGAGACGGCCACCAGGGCCGAATTCTTGAACGCGCCGGTGGCAAAGGCGTTGGGCGCACCGTCAAAAATGGCCACTTCGGGCATGCCGATGTTGGCTTGGTTGGCAAAGCGCTCGACGGTTTGCACAATCCACGCCTCGTCCGCGTTTTGCGGCTGCTGGATCACGCGCGCGCCGGTGCTGAACTTGGCCATGGGCTTGCTGATGAGCAAGGAAATGAAAGCGCCACCAAAACCGATGACCAGCGAGAAACCGGCCAGGGCGGTCAGGTTCAGGCCATTGGCCGTTAAAAAGCGATCCACGCCCAGCAAGCGGGTGGTCACCAACAACACGGCCATGACGGCCAAGTTGGTCAAGATCAACAAAAAGATGCGTTTCATGTGGACTCCGATTAACCCAATGGTTGGGAATGATACTGGCCGTCAGATGCGGGCGCATGACAAAAGTTCAAGCCCCCTTCGACACGCGGGGGGCGCGAAACACCTGATCGTCGGCGTAAAAAGCCGGGTCGGCATTGTCTGGCCACCAGCCAGGAATGCCCAGCACCGGCAGCGGGGTGAGGGGCTTGGTGGCCAAGCGCTCGACGCTCAGACCGCTGGCGAACCAATCGTCCCACGCCGCCCAGTCATCGCCCAAGGCCAAGGGCACGGGCACGGCCCACACGTGGGCGGTGATGGACTTGTAGGGGCGGTGGAGTTTTTCGAGCAAAGCGTGGCCCAGCACGCCCAAGCGGGCTTGTGTCCACAGCCCGCGTCCACTCACAAACAGGGCCTGCCAATCGCGGCGCAGCAGCGACGACCACAGCGCTTCGGGCGCTTGCAAGAGCACCGCGTTTTCGTCCAACAGGGTCAAAGCGTCGCGCACCGGGCCACGCACCGCGCCAATGCCCATGCGTTCGATCTCGTCCACCTGACAGCGGTTGAGCCGCTGTTTGCTGCGCGGCCACTGGTGCCAGCACAGGGCATTAAAGGCGTCGTGCAAGCCTTCTCGGGTGGGCACGGCGGCGTGCTGTCCAATGAAGCTTTCGTAGGCTTGTCCTGGGGGCAAATCGGCTTGTGGCACAAAACGCACCGGCGCGCGCAAATGGGTGTTGAGCAGGTTGGGCAAGGCGTGGTCTTGACGCAAAGCTTGCGCCAAGACTGGCGCAAGCCCGGCCCAATGGGCCAACCAAGGTGCCGCCCAATCGATCTCGCGCAGCGCACTGCGCCCGGCGTCAGGCTCGCACACGCCAGTGCAAGGCTTCACCCGCGCGCAAGGGTTTGAGCGCGGCTTCACCCAAGGCAAACGACTCCGGTGGCACCCAAGTCTCGCGCTCCAGCGTGAGCGTGCCACGGTTGCGCGGCAGACCATAGAAATCCGCGCCATGGAAACTGGCAAAGCCTTCGAGCTTGTCCAACGCGCCCGCTTGGTCAAACGCCTCGGCGTACAACTCCATGGCGGCGTGGGCGGTGTAGCAACCCGCGCAACCGGTGGCGTGTTCTTTGAGGTGGGCGGCGTGTGGTGCGCTGTCCGTGCCCAAAAAGAACTTGGGCGAACCGCTGGTGGCGGCTTGCACCAAGGCCCGGCGGTGGGTCTCGCGCTTTAACACGGGCAAACAGTAGTAGTGCGGGCGAATGCCGCCCGTGAAGATGGCGTTGCGGTTGTAGAGCAAATGGTGCGCGGTGATGGTGGCCGCCAGCAGGGCGTCGCCATGCGCCACGTACTGCGCGGCCTCCTGGGTGGTGATGTGTTCCATCACGATCTTCAGGCCCGGGAAATCGCGGCGCAGCGGGATGAGTTGCTGCTCGATGAAAACGGCTTCGCGGTCAAACAGGTCGATGTCGGGCGAGGTGACTTCGCCATGCACCAACAAAAGCATGCCTTCGCGTTGCATGGCTTCGAGCACGGGGTAGACCTTGCGCAAATCGGTCACACCGGCGTCGCTGTTGGTGGTGGCCCCGGCGGGGTAGAGCTTGGCGGCCACCACACCGGCGGCCTTGGCTCGGGCGATTTCGTCGGGTGCCAGGTTGTCGGTGAGGTAGAGCGTCATCAGCGGTTCAAAGTCCACGCCGGCAGGCACGGCAGCCAAGATGCGGCTTTTGTACGCCAAGGCCTGCGCGGCGGTGGTCACGGGCGGCTTGAGGTTGGGCATGACGATGGCACGCCCAAACTGGGCGGCGGTGTGCGGCACCACGGTGTACAAGGCCTCGGCGTCGCGCAGGTGCACGTGCCAGTCGTCGGGGCGGGTGAGGGTCAGGGTGTTGAGCGGGGCGTTCATGCGCCCATTGTCTCAAATGGCGGCCAAAGGGTTGGCCAGCAAGTGCTGCCACAAAGGCTCAGAGACGCTGGCGGCCTGCCCGGCGGGATGGCGCTCTCGGTACACACGGATGTCAATGCTGGCCTCCAGGCCGGGCATGGCTGGCACCAGTTTGTGTTGACGCAGCTCTTGGCGCACGGCGCTGGCGGGCAAAAAAGCGATGCCGTGCCCTTCCAAGGCCATGGCCTTGAGGCCTTCGGACATGTCGGTTTCGTACACGCGTTCCAAATGCAACGGCGTGGCGCTTTGTTTGATGACGTGTTCAACCACACCAGCCAAATAAGCCCCCGAGGCATAGGCCAAATAGGGCTGCGGCGATGAAGCAGACGACGGCAACGCGAACAGGGGGGCACCTTGGCTGGTGGGTTTGACATAAGGGGCCAAGGTCTCACGCCCCAAAGGCAGCATTTCGTAGCGCTTGGGGTCCAAGGGCAAGGGCTGGGCTGGGTGGTGGTAAGCGATGAGCAAGTCGCAGCCGCCTTGCGTCAGGCGCATCACCGCGTCGTGCACGTTGAGCGCGGTGACGCGGCTTTTGACGGGACCAAAAGGCTCGGCCAAACTGGACAACCAGCCGGGGAAAAACGTGAACGCCAGTGTGTGCGGCATGGCAAATTCGATGACGTCTTGCGCTGTGCTGCTGTGCGCACGCAGCATGGTGCGTGCACTTTGCAGGGTTTGCAGCATCTCCAGCGCTTGTTCGTGCAAGGTTTGCCCAGCCGGTGTGAGGCGCGTGGGATACGACGAGCGGTCCACCAAGTCGGTGCCGGCCCAAGCCTCCAGCGACTGAATGCGGCGCGAAAACGCCGGTTGTGTCACGTGACGCAATTGCGCCGAACGGCTGAAACTGCGCGTTTCAGCCAAGCTGACGAAGTCTTCCAACCATTTGGTGTCCATGCCGGGATTATGCGTTTTGCTGCAAGGCCCACATACCCGAGTAAACACCACCGCGCTTGAGCAGCTCGGCGTGTGTGCCTCGCTCAACGATGTGGCCGTGCTCGAGCACCAAAATTTCGTGGGCATCGACGACGGTGGACAAGCGGTGCGCAATCACCAAACTGGTTTTGTTGTGGGCTGCAGCCCGGAGTTCGCTCTGAATGGCGCGTTCGTTGGCCGAATCCAAGGCGGACGTGGCTTCGTCAAAAATCACCACCGGTGGGTTTTTAAGCAAGGTGCGTGCAATGGCCACACGCTGTTTTTCTCCACCCGAAAGCTTCAAGCCGCGCTCGCCCACCATGGTGGCGTAACCCAGCGGTAGTTTTTCAATGAAGCCGTGGATGTGCGCGGCCTGTGCGGCTTGTACCGCCGCCTCATGACCGGCGTCGGGGCGGCCGTACAAGATGTTGTATTCGATGGTGTCGTTAAACAACACGGTGTCTTGCGGCACGATGCCGATGGCTTGGCGCACGCTGGACTGGGTGACGTTGCGGATGTCTTGGCCGTTGATGGTGATGCGCCCGCCCTGATCGGCGTTGCTCACGTCGTAGAAGCGGTAGAGCAAGCGCGCCAAGGTGGACTTACCCGAGCCCGACGGCCCCACCACCGCCACGGTTTTGCCAGCGGGAATCACAAAGCTCACGCCGTGCAAGATTTTCCGCGCTGGGGTGTACCCAAAATGCACACGCTCAAACACCACTTCGGGGGCGCCAGACAAGACCAGATCGGTCGCCCCGGGCGCATCGGCGATTTCGCGCTCTTTTTCAAGCAAGACAAACATCTTGTCCAAATCGGTCAGGCTTTGTTTGATCTCGCGGTAGAGCACGCCCAAAAACCCCAAGGGAATGTAGAGCTGGATCATGAACGCATTGACCATCACCAAATCACCCAAGCTCAGGCGGCCCTCGGCCACACCTTGGGTGGCACGCCACAGCATCAGCACCAAAGCCGTGGCGATGATGAGTTGCTGTCCGGCGTTGAGCAAGGACAGGGTGGTTTGGGTCTTGATGCGCACGCGGCGCAGTTGCTGCAAGGATTGGTCGTAGCGTTGGGCTTCAAACGCTTCGTTGTTGAAGTATTTGACGGTTTCGTAGTTCAAGAGCGAGTCCACCGCTTTGCTTTGGCTGGTGGACTCCAACTCGTTCATGCGGCGGCGAAATTGGGTGCGCCACTCGGTGACCACGATGGTGAAAAACACGTACAACACCAAGGCACCCAAGGTGATCCACACATAGCCCATGTCAAACATGGAGCCCAAGAGCGTCAAGACCAGCGCCACCTCAATCAAGGTCGGCACGATGCTGTAGAGCGAATAAGAAATGAGCGACTGCACGCCCCGGGTGCCGCGCTCAATGTCGCGCGTCATGCCGCCGGTTTGGCGATCCAAGTGAAAACGCAAGGACAAGGCGTGCAAATGCCCAAACACCTGCAAGGCAATGCTGCGCGTGGCCCCCTCGGTGGCCTTGGCGAACACCAGTTCACGCAACTCGGTGAACACACTGGTGGACAAACGCAGCAAACCATAAGCCAACAACAAACCCAGCGGCACGACCAGCAAGGCCGTGGCCAAGTCGGGTTGGGGCGTCATGGTATCGACCAAGGTTTTGAGCAAGACCGGCACGCCCACGTTGGCCACCTTGGCCGCCACCATAAAACCCAAGGCGATGATCACGCGCCATTTGTATTGCCACAGGTAAGGGAACAATCGGCTGAGGGTGGCCCAGTCCGATCGACCTTGAGCGGGGGTGTCGGGGGCGGGCGGCGAGGTGGCGGTGTGTGAGGGGCGCATGCAGCAAAATACCGGTAGTTCAGCCACCGATTGTGCCCATGTCCACACCCCACACACCCGACGACCGAGCCCACGCCACTTCAGAGGTGCAATTGCCCACCGACCAAGACCTGGTGCTCAAGGTCATCCCGATGCCCGCCGACTGCAACGCCAACGGCGATATTTTTGGGGGCTGGGTCATGGCCCAGGTGGACTTGGCCGGTGCGGTGCTGCCCGCGCGTCATGTGCGTGGACGCTACGCCACCGTCGCGGTTAACCAGTTTGTGTTCAAGCAGCCGGTTCGGGTGGGCGATATCCTGAGCTTTTTTGCGCGGGTGGACCGCATCGGCAACACCTCGATCACGGTGGCCGTGGAGGTGTACGCCGAACGCTTCAGCGAGCAGGGCCGCTACATCAAAGTCACCGAAGCCAGCCTGACCTATGTGGCCATCAACGACCAAGGCCGCCCGCGCCCTATTGCGCGTTAAAGACCGCGATCAAGACACGATGTAAGCCCCGCTGCCGCACGACAGCAGCTTGCCGTCGGCACCGCGAAACTCCATGCGCGTGGACGCCACGCGCGAACCCAAGCGCATGACCTCAGCGCTGAGTTCGAAATGTTCGCCGATGCCGGGGCGCAAATAGTCCACCCGCAAATCGATGGTGCCGAGCTTGGCAAAGCGATGCAGCCGCTGGCCCGGTGGTTCGTCCATGTGACGCGCCCCAATGGCCACCATCACCGCCAAACCGCCCATGGCATCCAAACCCGCACTGATGACGCCGCCGTGAATGCGGTTGTAACTGAAGTGCCCCACGAGTTCAGGCCGCATGTCGATGCGCGCGCGCACCCGCTCGGGCGAGAGGTCAACAATCTTCAAACCCAAGACCCGGTTGAACACAATTTTGTCTTCGAAGATCGACTTCAAACCGGCCACAAATTCCGGTTCAAACACCGGAGGCTGTGCGGGGTCTTGGGGTGGGGTCATGGGGGTGTTCAAAAAGCTCAGACAATAAGGGCATGGAAATGGTCATCTTAATGGGGTTGGCGGCCCTCATCGCCTGGGTGCAAAAAAACCGCGAACAAGCCCGCCGCATCGCCTTGCTCGCCGAGCACCTGCGCGCGCACCCGATTGAGAAGCTGATGGGCCAACTCATCGACGGCTACTTGCGCGCACTGGGCGAAAGTGAACTCTCGCGCCGGGAGTCGATTTGGCAATTGCTGAACAGTCAGCAAGCGTCTTTGGCCGATCACTTGCAACAGCTTCAACCATCCATGGCGCGCATCGATGCGGCCCGTTGGCGCACCAGCCGTTGGCCTTTGGCGCTGCCTTGGGTCAACCAGCTTTTGCCAGCGCAGTGTTTTGACTGGCGCGACTTGGCTGCCATCCACGCCCGTGGCATCGCCGAAGTGCATGCCAACGGGGACGGCCTGTCCTCCCGCGATCAAGCGTTTCGCATGAGTGCGGAGCTGTTTTTGTTCCAGCATTCTTGCCATTGGTTTTGCCGCTCGCAGGCCGTGGCCTCGGCGCGTTTGGTGATGCGCCACCAAACGCCACACCAACAGGTGTTGGCCTCGGTAAGCCCCAACACCCGGGCCGCCTACCAAACCCTCACCGGCTTGCGTTGAGGCCGACCGGCCCCCGTTCACAGCCCAGCGAAGTTGGGTTTTCGCCGCGCCATAAAAGCCCCAAACGCCTCTTTGGCGGCTGGGCCGCGCAACAAATGGGCAAAGGTCTGCGCTTCGCGCTCGATGGTGTCGAGCACGGCGGCCATGTGCGGTTGTTTCATCAAGCGCTTGGTCTCGATCAAAGAGGTCAGGGGTTTTTGTGCCAGCTTGATCGCCACCGAATGGGCATAAGCCGCCGCTTCGGTGGGTGGCAACACGCGGTTGACCAAGCCCACCTCCAGCGCCGCTTCGGCCATGAAGGGCTCGCCGAGCAACAAGGCCTCTGCCGCACGGTGGTAACCCATCATCTGCGGCGCGAGCAAGCTCGATGCGGCCTCGGGGCACAAACCCAGGTTCACAAACGGCATGGCAAACGCGGCGTTGTCACCGGCGTAGACCAAGTCGCAATGCAAGAGCATGGTCGTGCCAATACCCACGGCCGGGCCACACACCGCCGCCAACAAGGGCTTCGGAAATTCGGCCAAGGCCCGCAAGAACAAGAACACCGGTGCGCTGGGTTCTGATGGCGGGTGGTTCAAAAAGTCGGCGATGTCATTGCCAGCCGAGAACACCGTCTCGTGGCCTTGAAACACCACACAGCGCACCGCGTCGTCGGTTTGCGCTTGGCGCAGGGCTTCGGCCAAGGTCGCGTACATGGCCGCAGTGATGGAGTTCTTTTTGTCCAAGCGGTTGAAGGTCAGGGTGCACACACCGTCTTCGGTGTGGGTCAGGATGTCGCTCATGGTCAAACCCTTTCGAAAATGCCAGCGGCGCCTTGGCCCATGCCCACACACATGGTCACCATGCCGTATTTCTTTTGGTGACGTTTGAGCGCGTGCACCACGGTGGCGGCGCGAATGGCACCCGTGGCACCCAAGGGGTGACCCAAGGCGATCGCACCGCCCATGGGGTTGACCTTGGCGGGGTCCAAGCCCAAGGTGTTCATCACGGCCAGCGATTGCGCGGCAAAGGCCTCGTTGAGTTCGAACCAGTCGATGTCTTGTTGGGTCAAGCCCGCGTAACGCAGCGCGGCGGGAATGGCCTCGACCGGGCCGATGCCCATGATGTGGGGCGGCACACCGCGACTGGCGTAGCTGACAAAACGCGCCAAAGGCGTGAGGTTGTAGCGCTTAATGGCCGCTTCGCTGGCCAAGATCAAGGCCCCCGCACCATCGCTGGTTTGTGAGCTGTTGCCAGCGGTGACCGAACCGCGTGCTGAAAAGACCGTGCGCAATTTGCCCAAGCCTTCCAAGGTGGTGTCGGGGCGTGCGCCCTCGTCCAAGCTGATGGTGCGCTCGCTCACCGAGACCTGCGCCGAATCCAAGTCGACGCGGCGGTCTTGCACGGTCACGGGCGTGATCTCGTCCTTGAACTCACCGGCCTGCATGGCGGCCACGGCGCGGGCGTGCGACTGCACCGCAAACGCGTCTTGTTCGTCGCGGGAAACCTTCCACTGCTGCGCGACTTTCTCGGCCGTCAAGCCCATGCCGTAAGCAATACCGTAGCGCTCGATGTCGTCGGTGTTGGCGAAAATCGTGGGCGAGAGGCTGGGCGAGTTGCCCATCATGGGCACCATGCTCATGCTCTCGGTGCCAGCGGCGATCATCACGTCGGCCTCGCCCACGCGGATGCGGTCGGCGGCCATGGCAATGGCCGACAAACCCGAGGCGCAAAAGCGGTTGACGGTGATGCCGCCCACGCTGTTGGGCAAACCGGCCAAGATGGCACCGATGCGCGCCACGTTCAGGCCTTGCTGGGCTTCGGGAATGGCACAACCACAGATCACGTCTTCGATGGCCTTGGGGTCCAAGCCCGGGACTTGGGCGACCGCGGCGCGCAAGGCGTGGGCCAGCAGGTCGTCGGGACGCAGGTGTTTGAACGCACCCTTGTGCGAGCGGCCAATGGGGGTGCGGGTGGCCGCAACGATGTAAGCGTCTTGCAACTGTTTCATGGGGACTCCAAGGGGTTCAATTTCTCAAGGGCTTACCGGTGTTGAGCATGGCCAAAATCCGTTCTTGGGTTTTGGGGTGCACGATCAAGGCACAGAACGCTTGGCGCTCCAGCGTCATCAGGTAGGCTTCGCTGACCAGGGTGCCGGGATCGACATCGCCACCAGTGAGCACGTTGGCGATCAAGGTGGCGATGTGGAAATCGTGTTGGCTGATGAAGCCCCCATCGCGCATGTTGACCAGCTGCCCCATGATGGTGGCCTTGCCCGAACGGCCAACCACCGCAAACAGGGTCTGCAAGGGCGGGCGGTAGCCGCTGTGGAACAGGGCGCGCGCCTCATTGGCCGCCACAAACAGCAGCTCATCTTTGTGTGCGACCACCACGTCGGTGGGCAACACATAACCCAGTTGGCGCGACTCCAAGGCGCTGGTGCCGACCTTGGCCATGGCCGCGGCGGTGAAGCCTTCGGTGAGGAAGGGCAAGAGGTCTTTGCCGGTGGACGCTTGCGCGTTTTCGGCGGCACGGCGTGCAATGTAGGTCAAGCCACCGGCACCGGGGATCAGACCCACACCCACCTCGACCAAGCCGATGTAGCTCTCCATGTGCACCACACGGCGTGCGCAGTGCACCGCCATTTCACAGCCGCCGCCCAAGGCCATGCCACGGATCGCGCTGACCACCGGCACTTGCGCATAACGCAAACGCAAGAAGGTTTGTTGCATGAAGCCTTCGGCGTCTTCCACCGCCGACACGCCGACGGCCATGAAGGCCGGCAGCATGGCTTGCAAATCGGCGCCGACGCTGAACGGCTCATCGCCCGACCAAATCACCAGGCCTTCATACGACTGTTCGGCCAAATCGACTGCGGCCATCAGGCCTTCACACACCGCCATGCTGATGGTGTGCATCTTGCTGGTGATGCTGGCGATCAACACACCCTTCAACGCGGGCTCATCGGAGGTCCACACACGCAGTGCGCCGTTATCCATGACCGTGGTGCCCGCTTGCTCAAAACGCGGACCGGCCTCACCCAAGAGCAACTCGGGGAAGATCTGTCGGTCGTGCACCGGCAAACGGCGGCGCGACTCGAAACGGCCCGCGCTGGGGTTCCAAGAACCCTGCGCGGTGTGCACACCACCGGCCTCGGCCACCGGGCCTTTAAACACCCAATCGGGCAAGGGTGTGTTGCACAGGGCTTTGCCGGCGTCAATGTCCTCTTGCACCATCTTGGCCACGTTGAGCCAGCCGGCTTCTTGCCACAGCTCAAACGGGCCTTGTTTCATGCCAAAGCCCCAGCGCATGGCCAAGTCCACGTCGCGGGCGGTCTCGGCGATGGCGGCCAAGTGAACCGCAGCGTAATGGAAACCGTTGCGCAAAATCGCCCACAGGAATTGGCCTTGCGGGCCTTCGCTGTTGCGCAGCAACTGCAAGCGCTCGGCGGCGGGCTTTTTGAGCATGCGACCATAGACCTCGTCGGCTTTTTCACCGCCGGGCACATAGTCTTGGCTGGCCATGTCAAAACGCATGACATCACGGCCCACCTTCTTGTAAAAACCGGCCTTGCTCTTTTGGCCCAAGTGGCCTTTTTCAATCAGCGTCTTGAGCACCTCGGGTGTGCCGAAACTGCCGTAAAACGGATCGGTCTCGGCGCTTAAGGTGTCTTGTAAGGTCTTGATGACGTGGGCCATGGTGTCCAAGCCCACCACATCGGCGGTGCGGAAAGTGCCGCTGGAGGCGCGACCCAAGCGTTTGCCGGTCAGGTCGTCCACCACGTCGTAGGTCAAACCAAAACGCTCGACCTCGCGCATGGTGCTGAGCATGCCGACCACACCGATGCGGTTGGCCACGAAGTTGGGCGTGTCTTTGGCGCGCACCACACCCTTACCCAGCGTGCTGGTGACAAAGGCCTCCAAACGGTCGAGCATGTCGGGCGCGCTCGCGGGTGTCGCGATCAACTCCACCAAACTCATGTAGCGCGGTGGGTTGAAGAAGTGAATGCCACAAAACCGCGTGCGCAGCGCCTCGGGCAAGGCGTCGCTGAGCGCGGTGATCGACAGGCCCGAGGTGTTGGACGCGAGCAGCGTGTTCGCGCCCACGTGCGGTGCAATCTTGGCGTAGAGATCGCGCTTCCAGTCCATGCGCTCGGCGATCGCCTCGATGATGAGGTCGCAGTCTTTGAGTTGCGCCAAATCGTCCTCGTAGTTGGCCGGCACAATGCGATCGGCGTCGCTGCTCACCCCCAAGGGCGAGGGCTTCATCTTGCGCAGGTTCTCCACCGCGCGCAGGACGATGCCGTTTTTGGACCCCTCTTTGGCCGGCAAATCAAACAGCACCACCGGCACTTTGACGTTGACCAAATGGGCCGCGATTTGCGCGCCCATCACCCCCGCGCCCAATACGGCGACTTTGCGAACAATGAAACGAGACATGGTGTTTCCAGAGCTGTGTTGGGACGCCGGGGCGTCGGTTTACTCGACGCGAAGCCAGGTTTGGGTGCGGCCAAGCAGGGGAGTGCCGATGTAGCCACGCATCTCCAGCTTCTTACCGCCTTCAATCAGGGTGATGCGACTTTTGTAAATCTTGCCCTTGTTGGGGTCCAAAATTTCGCCCCCGTCCCAACGCGCCGCGTCACCGGTGGCTTTGAGGCCACGCAAAATTTGCATGCCCAAAATCGGTTTGCCTTTGCGTTCATCGCTGCATTCGTTGCACGTGACGTCGGGCTTGGTGGCGGGGTCCAAAAACTTTTCAATCGTGCCGGTCAATTGACCATTGGCCTCTTGAATGCGCACCAGCGATTTTTCTTTGCCGGATTCGTCGTCGATGGTTTTCCATAGGCCCACGGGTGTGCTCTGGGCGCTGGCGAACAGGCTGGCGGTGGCCAAGGCGGCAAATGCAAGGGTTTTAGCGAACATAACAGTCTCCTTTGTGGTGGTTGGGGAACGGGAACATTAAGCCAAGGCGAGGTCGGTGTCCATGAGCACGCGGCTGCCGGCACGGGCGCGACGCATCAGTGTGGCGGTTTCAGGGAACAGTTTGGCGAAGTAGAAACGCGCGGTTTGCAGCTTGGCTGGGTAGAAGGGGTCGGTGTTGCCGGCGGCGATTTGTTGCAACGCGGTCTGCGCCATGCGCGCCCAGAAGTACCCAAACACCAAGTGGCCCGCCACGCGCAGGTAGTCCACCGCCGCAGCGCCCACCTCGTCGGGGTTTTGCAAGCCCTTGAAGCCGATCTCCATGGTGAACTTGGTGATCTGCTCACCCAGCACCGCCAGCGGGTTGATGAACTCGGCCATTTTTTCGTTCACGCCCTCCTCAGTCACCAAGGCGCCGATGAGCTTGCCGAACTTCTTTAAGGTCGCACCGTTGTTGCCCAAGATTTTGCGGCCCAACAAGTCCAAGCTCTGGATGGTGTTGGTGCCTTCGTAAATCATGTTGATGCGCGCGTCGCGCACATACTGCTCCATGCCCCATTCTTTGATGAAGCCGTGGCCGCCGAAGACCTGCATGCAGTGGTTGGTGGCTTCAAAGCCGTTGTCGGTGATGAAGGCTTTGACGATGGGGGTGAGCAGCGCCACCATCTCGGCGCTGTCTTGACGCACTTTTTCGTCGGGGTGGTGCAACTCTTTGTCCAACAACAACGCGCAGTAAATGGCCATGGCGCGGCCGCCTTCGGCGTAGGCCTTGGCGGTGAGCAGCATCTTGCGCACATCGGGGTGCACGATGATGGGGTCGGCGGCTTTGTCTTTGGCTTTGGTACCCGAGAGGCTGCGCATTTGGATGCGGTCTTTGGCGTAAGCCAAGGCGTTTTGATACGCCACTTCGGTCAGGCCCAAGGACTGGTTGCCCACACCCAGACGGGCGGCGTTCATCATCACAAACATGGCCGCCAAACCTTTGTGTGGTTGGCCCACCAAGGTGCCCACCGCACCGTCCAAAATCATTTGGCAGGTGGCGTTGCCGTGAATGCCCATTTTGTGTTCGAGTGCGCCGCAGTGAATGGCGTTGCGCTCACCCAGGCTGCCGTCGGCCTTGACCTTGAACTTGGGCACCACAAACAGGCTGATGCCTTTGCTGCCCACCGGCGCGTCGGGCAGGCGAGCCAAGACCAGGTGAATGATGTTGTCGGTGAAATCGTGCTCACCCGCGCTGATGAAAATTTTCTGGCCAGTGATGGCGTAACTGCCATCGGCCAGCGGCTCGGCCTTGGTGCGCAGCAAACCCAGATCGGTGCCGCAATGGGGTTCGGTCAGGCACATGGTGCCGGTCCACTCACCGCTGGTGAGCTTGGGCAGGTAGAGCGCTTTTTGCTCGGGCGTGCCGTGTGCGTGCAAGCACTCGTATGCGCCGTGGCTCAGGCCGGGGTACATGGTCCACGACTGGTTGGCCGAATTCATCATTTCGTAAAAGCACTGGTTCACCACAAAAGGCAAACCTTGACCACCGTACTCGGTGTCACACGACAGGGCTGCCCAGCCACCCTCGATGTACTTGGCGTAGGCCTCTTTGAAGCCTTTGGGGGTGGTCACCGCATGGGTGGTTTTGTCCAGCGTGCAGCCCTCTTCATCACCGCTGATGTTGAGCGGGAATGCCACCTCGGCGGCGAACTTACCGCCCTCTTCGAGCACCGCGTTGATGGTGTCGGCATCGGTCTCGGCGTGGGCGGGCAAGGCCTTGAATTCGTCTTGAACACGCAGCACCTCGTGCATGACGAACTGCATGTCGCGCAGGGGCGGGTTGTAGATGGGCATGGTGAGGTCTCCTGTGGTGAAAGTGAAAAATCAATGGCCGCTGTTGCGCGCCACAATGGCATCAAAGCCCTTGACCGCCCGCTCAAACGATGCCGGGTTTCGCATAAACCGTGCCTCGTAGTGCAGGGCCAAAATCAAGGCGTGAATTTCAAAACCCATTTGGTGCGCGTCGGTGCTTGGCGTCAAGTGCCCTTGTTCAATGGCCTGCTCAATGGCACGGCGCACCGCATCGAGCCACACCTGCACGGAGCTCGCCAAGGTGTCGCGCACTGGGCCGGGCCGGTCATCAAACTCCACCGCACCGCTGATGTAGATACAACCGGAGTCGATCTCCACCGACGTGCGCTGCATCCAGTTTGAAAACAATTGGCGCAAGCGCGGCAAGCCGCGAGGGGCCTCCAAAGCTGGGTAAAACACCTCTTGCTCAAAGCGGACGTGGTACTCACGGATCACGGACATTTGCAGCTCTTCGCGCGAGCCAAAGTGCGCAAACACACCCGATTTGCTCATGCGCATGACTTCGGCCAACGCACCGATCGACAAGCCCTCCAAACCAATCTGCGTGGCCAAGCCCAGCGCCGCATCCACGATGGCGGCTTTGGTTTGTTGGCCTTTGTGTAAAGCGCGCGGGGCTTCGGCGTTCTCCACAAGGTGTTGGTTGGCGGCGCTGAGCATGGTGAGGTGGGGTTAGAAGTGCTGAAGGTGCGCCATCATAATCGAACGACCGTGCTTTTTTCAAGCTCCCGCAAAAAAACCCGCCCAACGATCAAACGCAGCGGGTCTGTCTTGAGCCCAACGTGGTGTTTAAGGCAGCAGCGCTGAGAGGTGGTGTTCCAAGTGCTCGCTGGGCCACCGCTTAAAGCCGCTGCGGGCATAGCCCTGCAAACGACCCATGCACCAAGCCATCATCAGCGCCGCGCCGGCTTGCGCATGCACCGTGGGCGTGACCGAACCCGCCACCACCGCGGCTTCACGCAGGTATTGACGCAGGTGCGACTCCAATTTGTCGAACAACAAATTGACGCGCTGCTGCAAGCGCTCGTGCTCCAACACCAGTGCATCACCCACCATGACGCGGCACATGCCGGGGTTTTTTTCCGCAAACTGCAACACCCAACGGAGCAATTTGCGGGCACGTTGCCGCGCATCGGGCTCTTTTTGTTCAAGTTGGCCCACAAAACCCAACACCGATTGCTCAATGAAATCGATCAAGGCTTCAAACATCTGCGCTTTGCTGGCGAAATGCCGGTAGAGCGCGGCCTCGCTCACCTCCAACTGTTGAGCCAGCGCCGCGGTGGTGATGCGCTCGGCCCCCGGCTGCTCCAGCATGGCGGCCAAGGCCTGCAAAATTTGCACGCGCCGCTCCCCCGGTTTGGGGCGCTTGCGCAGGGCTTGCGCGCCATCGGTATCGATCGATGGATCAGGAACGTGTTCTGTTGGGGACGGCATTGGGCAACCTTTATTGGGCGCGAATGGTGGTGCCAAACGGCTCGTGACCCAAGACCGCCAACACCAGCGCATGCGCCACACGTCCGTCCAAGATGTTCACCGCCCTCACCCCGCTGTTGGCGGCGTCCAAGGCACCGGCAATTTTGGGGATCATGCCCCCCGAAATCGTGCCATCGGCGCACAAGGCATCGATGCGCTTGGGCGTTAACTCGGGCAACAATTGCCCCGCCTTGTCCAACACACCCACAATGTTGGTCATCATCAGCAATTGGTCGGCGTGCAGGGCTTTGGCCAGGGCAGCTGCCACCACGTCGGCGTTGATGTTGTAACTCTCGTTGTCGGCACCGTAGCCGATGGGGCTGACGACGGGGATCATGCCCGCGTCCACCACGCCCAGCAGGGCACGGGTGTCCACCGACACCACGTCACCGACCTGACCCACATCGTGCACCAGCGCTGGGTTGTCGGTGTCGCGCAAGCGCAGGCGTTGGGCCTGGATCATGGCCCCATCGCGACCGGTCATGCCCATGGCCAGGCCCCCGGCTTGGTTGATGAGTCCAACAATGGTTTGCTGCACTTGGCCACCCAACACCCATTCCACCACCGACATCGTCTCGGCATCGGTGACCCGCATGCCTTGAATGAAGGTGCCTTGTTTGCCCAAACGCTGCAACAGCTGCTCGATCTGGGGGCCACCGCCGTGCACCACCACCGGTCGAACCCCGGCGAGCTGCAACATCACCACGTCTTCGGCAAAAGCCTGTTGCAGGGCGGGGTCGGTCATGGCGTTGCCACCGTATTTGATAACCATGGTTTTGCCGTGGCTGCGGCGCAACGCGGGCAAAACGCTGGCCAAAATGTCGGCGCGGGTGCGTTGGTCGATGGGGGCAAAGGCAGCGGTATCGGTCATGGCGGGCAATATCCGTGGACGCAAAGGCAAAGCCGAAATTGTAGGCGCATGCCTCTACCCAATGTTTGCCCCAAGGCTTACAGTGTTGGCATGAACAAATCACACACCACCCGAGCCCAACACAGTCCCGCCCAAGACCCACTGACCGAACGCGCCGAACACGTCAAGGATTCGGCACAACACATTTGGTTGGCTGGCTTGGGGGCGTTTGCCAAAGCCCAGGCCGAAGGGGCCAAGGTATTTGAAGCATTGGTCACCGAGGGCCAGCAGCTTCAAACCAAAACCCAAGCCGCCGCCCAAGCGCGTTTGGACGCATTGGCCCAAGCCACCGAACAGGTCACCGAGCGGGTGGCGGGCATGGCCAACGAGCTCAGCGACAAAGCCACCGGTCAGTGGAGCAAACTCGAATCCATTTTCGAGACCCGTGTGGCAGCGGCGTTGGACAATTTGGGCATCCCCAGCGCCCCGGACATCGTGGCCTTGCAAGCCCGCATTCAAGCGCTGGAAGAGCGCCTGGCACAAATGCACGCC
>JAABPX010000068.1 GCA_011391745.1 Comamonadaceae bacterium | reverse complement strand
CACCAGGTCGTCGTGGGTGTAGTAGCTGCCCGAGACCTTGCGCGCAAAGCTGGCGGGCGCGGCGGTGATGCGGTCAATTTCGGGTTTGTCTTTGTAGTCGTCGCGGGCCTGCACCTCGTGCACCAGGCTGTACTCGAGCAGGCGCTCGTAAATGCTGCCCAGGTGCGAGACCGATAGGTCGCGGTAGTTGATCCAGCCGCGCAACACGTCTTCGGTGCGGCGCGAGAGCGCGTCGATGATGGGCGCCATGACCTTGTCGGGCACGTTGGTGCGCTCCAGCAGCGGGGCGCGGGCGCGGTTGAACAGGCCGCCGTTGTAAGCGGGCATGCCGACTTCATCGTCGCCTTTGTCGATGAGCAGGAAAGCGCCTTTGAGCTGAAGCCAAATGTTGGCGATGGTGCTGGAGAAAATGCCGCCCCGGTCAATTTTGTCGCGCACCTCTTCGCGGATGCGGCGCACGCTGTAAGGCGCGTAGCGTTCGTCGCGCACCGGCAGCAGGTGGCGGTCTTCGGCATAAAACAAAAACAGCAGCCGGTAGAGCATGACGAGCGCGGCCTCGCGCACCTCGTCGAGGTAGGCGTCGGTGAAGCGCGGGCGCTTGAACTGGCCGTAGCCCACCTCCCGTGTCTGGGCCTGCAAGTCGGCGCGGGTGAGGGCGTCGGCCAGGCGGGGAAACACATCACCAAACACACGGGCACCCAGGTCTTGCGATACCTTTTCTTCGTACAGCCGAGCTTCGTTCAGGGCGTAGCCGTGGAACGTGCGACCGCTGTTGTCCCAGTGTTGGGGCAAAAACGCGCTGGGTTGGAACAGCAAATAAAACAGTTTGAGCGCGTGATCGGGCACCATGTCGCCCAATTCTTGTTGCACACCAGGCACACCCAAGGCGGCGGATACGTCGACCTCAAAAAACTCTTCCGAACGCGAGCGGGCGTCTTGCCAGTAAAGACGCCAGACGGCACCGTTGGTCAACAGGCCCCACTTAACGGCGCGGTCAGACACCACGTCGGCGCGGCTGAGGTAGCGCAGCATTTGTGAGGACGGGGCGTCGGGGTCGTGCGCTTCGCTGGTGTCGCCCCGATCCAGTGGTCGCAGCCAGCGTTTGGCCTCCAAAATGGCCACGCCGTGTCGGTAACGCTGGTCGTCTTTGAGGGGCAAGGCTTGTGCTTTGGCCGCAGCACTGGGAAAGAGCAGCACGTCGGGCACGTCTTCCCGGCGCTTGCCCGAGAGGTTGACTTGCGGCAGAGTGTTGTCGCCCCAGCCCAGGGCGACCAAGACCTTGTTGATGACTTGCGATTCCGTCTGGGCTTCATTGATCGTGGCCGCGCTGTTGAGGCCGTTGAAGATGTCTTCAAGTGCTTGTTTGAATTGAGCAAAGGCCGCTGGTTTGAACGCTTCGTACGCGGGTGTTTGGGCCACGCCACGGGTCAAAAAATCTTGGCTAAATAACTGTCCCTGCATGGCCGCTTGGTGTTGGGTGGGGGAGTGGGTAGTTTAGTGTCTGCATGAAAGCAGGGGTCAGGGGTTTTTGCGGCTGACCAGCACAATGCCCGCGGCCACGCCGAGCAAGGCCACGACCAAACGCCAGGTCAGCGGCTCGCCCAACAAGGCCACGCCCAGCACCAAAGCAAACAGCGGCGTGAGGAAGGTGAAGGTCGACATTTGTGTGGCCGGGTAATGCCGCAGCAGCCACATCCAAGTGAGGTAACTGGCGAAGGCACCGATGAGGGTTTGCACGCCAATCGACGCCCACGCCTGTGTGGAATAACTCAGCGACCACGTCTCGCCCAAGGCCATTGAGATCAAGGGCGCGACCACGGCGGTGACGCCCAGTTGGTAGAACAGGGTTTTTTCGGCGCTCGCACTCGACAGACGCGTGGCGCGGATGGCCAGCGTGGTCAAGCCCCACAAGGCCCCGGCGGCCAAAGCCATGGCATCGCCCAACCACTGGCGTGGTAGCGCCGTGCTGCCCGCCATGCTTTCGCTGAAGGCCACCGCCACCGCCAAGAACGCCACCCACAAGCCCAACCACTGCACCGGTCGCAAACGCTCGCCGGGCACCACGCGTGGCAAGAGCAACGCCACCACAAAGGGGCTGGTGTACAGGAACACGGTCAGCCGCGAAGCGCTGGTGTGCTGCAGGCCCAAATAAATGAAGGCGAACTCGCCCGCGAATAACAGCCCCGCGATCAGGCCACCGCGCAAGGTGCCATCGCGGCTGAACAGCGGCACCCCCCGAGCGCGGCACCACAGCCACAACAAGGTGGCCGCGCCCCACACCCGCAAACTCGCTTGCCACAGCGGGGGCACTTCGGCCACGGTGATTTTGATGAGGATTTGTTGGAAGCCCCAAACGGCGCAACACACGACCAAGAGGGTCATGGCTAGGGCATCGAGGTGGTCTTTGCGTTGTGGTGTCAGGGGCATGGTGGCCCCGACTTTACGCGAAGGCAAACGCCATGTCGGGGGTCTGACCGTCGATCAAACAGGCCAAAGCCTTGCCCGAGCCAGCACCATGCGTCCAGCCCAGGGTGCCGTGTCCGGCGTTGACCCACAGCTTGCCCACGCGGGTGCGCCCGATGAGTGGAATGTTGGTGGGGGTGGCTGGGCGCAGCCCACACCAGAACTGTGGGTCGCCCCCTTGTTCGGGCGTGCGGGTATCGGCCACGCCGGGGAAGACTTCCTCAATGCGGGTGAGCAGCATCTCGCAGCGTCGACGCGCCAGCGGGGTGTCCAAGCGCAGGTCAAAACCACCGAGTTCAATCGTGCCCGCCACGCGCAATTGGTCGCCCAAACGCGAGATGGCGATTTTGCGCTCGTCGTCGATCATGCTGACCATGGGCGCACGGTCCGGCTCGTGCAGCGCCAAGGTGGCGCTGTAGCCCTTGCCGGGGTAGATCGGCACCCGCACACCCACCGAGCGCAACAGCCCGGTGCTGTAGGAGCCGCAGGCCACCACGTAGGCATCGGCTTGTAGCGCTTGGGCCTCGCCGGTGTGGCGGCTGCGCACGCGCACGTGGCGGATGCCGTGTTCGTCGCGATCAAACTGTTCAATGTCGTGACCGAACAGCATTTGCGCGCCGGCTTGGGCGCAACGCTCGGCCAAGGCTTGGGTGAACACCCGGGCATCGCCCGACTCGTCGGTCTCGGTGTAGGTGCCGCCCACAATGCGCTCGGCAAAGGCTTGCAAAGCGGGCTCGATGCGCAACAACTCATCGCGCCCGATGACGCGGCGCTGCACGCCGTGGCGGCGCATGACCGCAGCCGCGCCCGAGGCGCCTTCAAAGGAATGGCGGTCGGTGTAGTAGTGGGCAATGCCGCGCTGCACGCGGTGGTATTCGATGCCGGTCTGATCGACCATCTCTTTCAGGGCTTGGTGGCTGTAAGCGCCCAAGGCCACGAGTTGGGCCACGTTGCGCTCGAATGCGCGGTCGTGGCACTGGCCCAAAAACGCCAGCGCCCAGCGCCATTGCTCGGGGTCGAGTTGCGGACGAAACAGCAGCGGTGAGGTGTCGCTGAACATCCACTTCAAGGCCTTGAGCGGTGCTTCGCGGTTGGCCCACGGCTCGCAATAGCTGACCGAAATTTGGGCCGCGTTGGCAAAACTGGTTTCCATGGCGGCGGCGTCTTGTCGGTCAACCAAGGTGACGCGGTGCCCGCGTTGCAGCAAATGCCAAGCGGTGCTCACGCCGATGATGCCTGCGCCCAAAACCACGGTGTGCATAAGAAATTCCCAATGAATGTGTTGGGTCAAGTATCGGCAACGGTTGGGCGTTTGTGAAGTTGAATCACATTAAAATTGATTCAATAAGTTTGGCTAATAACAAAGGTTGATGTGAGCACGTTTGACCCCAATGCCTTGGAATGTTTGGCCGCGGTTCTTGAAGAGGGCGGTTTTGAGCGTGCGGCCCAACGCTTGTCCATCTCCCAATCGGCGGTCTCACAACGTCTGCGCGGGCTCGAAGCGCAGATCGGCACCGTGTTGGTGGTGCGAAGCCGACCCATCAAGCCCACCGCCGCCGGTCAGTTGCTGCTCAAACACGCCAAGATGATGCGTCTGCTGCGCGCCGACCTCGATCTCGACCTCAAGGAGCTTGCACCAAGCACCAGCAGCCTGGGTCGGCAGGAAGAACGGGTCTCGGTGGCCATCAACGCCGACAGCTTGGCCACTTGGGCCTTGCCCGCACTCAGCTCCTTGGTGAGCCAAGGCCTACCGCTGGAAATCATCACCGACGACCAAGAATTCACCCACGATTGGTTGCGCGAGGGGCAGGTGATGGGGTGTGTCACTTCACTGAGCCACGCGTTGCGGGGCTGCCGGATGCAAGCGCTGGGCGCCATGCGTTACGTGGTGGTGGCCGAACCCCGTTTTGCCGCCGAGCACTTGCCCCAAGGCTTGACGCAGCACAACTTTCCTCACGTGCCTTTTGTGGCGTTTAACCGCAAAGACCAGTTGCAACAAGGGTTTGTGGCGCAAGCCTTTGGTCTCAAGCGCGTGACCTTAAAACAGCGCTTTGTGCCCTCGGTGGAGGGCCAGTTGCGTGCGGTGCGCGAAGGCTGGGGGGTGAGCGTGGTGCCTGAGCTGCGCGCGCACGCACTTCTTGAACGCGGTGAACTGGTCAACCCCTTGCCCGGCGTTGGTTTGGATGTGGCCCTGTATTGGCATTGTTGGAACCTCGGGTCCGAGGTTTTGGACGAACTCAGCCGTGCATTGCTTCAAGCCGCGAAGGAACAGCTCAGGGCGCTGTAATCGATCAATACAAAACCAAAGAGCCTCAGGCGCGCAAACGTTCCACCAGCGTTGCTTTGGTTTGCACCAAGGCGTCCGGTAGGTGGTGGGCCAATTGTTTGAACAGGTCTTCGTGCAAGGCCAGCTCTTCGGCCCAAGCGGCTTTGTCGATGGAGGTCACGGTTTCGTATTGCTCGGCCGAGAAGTCCAAGCCCGTCCACTGCAGGTCCTCAAAGCGGGGCGTCACACCAATGGCGTGTTCTTGACCTTGGGCTTGGCCTTCCAAGCGACCGATCATCCACTCAAGCACGCGCATGTTTTCGCCAAAGCCAGGCCACACGAACTTGCCGTTGGCGTCTTTGCGGAACCAGTTCACGCAGAAGATGCCGGGCAGTTTGGCACCACTGGCTTGCAACTTCGCGCCCAAGTCCAGCCAGTGCTGGAAGTAGTCGCTCATGTTGTAACCGGCAAACGGCAGCATGGCAAAGGGGTCGCGGCGCACCACACCCTGAGCACCAAAGGCGGCGGCGGTGGTTTCCGAGCCCATGGTCGCGGCCATGTAAACGCCTTCCGTCCAGTTGCGCGCCTCAGTCACCAAAGGCACGGTCGTGGAGCGACGGCCACCAAAGATGAAGGCGTCGATCGGCACACCCGCCGGGTCGTCCCAAGCGCTGTCCAGCGCGGGGTTGTTGGTGGCGGCCACGGTGAAGCGGGCGTTGGGGTGAGCGGCTTTGGCACCCGTTTCTTTGGCGATCGCGGGTGTCCAGTCCTTGCCTTGCCAGTCGATGGCGTGGGCAGGGGCGTCACCCATGCCTTCCCACCACACATCGCCGTCGTCGGTCAGGGCCACGTTGGTGAAGATCACGTCGCGGTGCAAGCTGTCCATGCAGTTCGGGTTGGTCAGCGCGTTGGTGCCGGGGGCCACACCAAAGTAGCCCGCTTCGGGGTTGATGGCGTACAAGCGACCGTCGGCACGGGGTTTGATCCAAGCGATGTCGTCGCCGATGGTGGTGACCTTCCAGCCTTCAAAGCCCTTGGGCGGAATCAGCATGGCGAAGTTGGTTTTGCCACAGGCGCTGGGGAAGGCTGCGGCCACGTGGTACTTTTTGCCTTGCGGGTTGGTCACGCCCAAAATGAGCATGTGTTCGGCTAACCAGCCCTGTTGTTTGCCCATGGTGGAGGCGATGCGCAAGGCAAAGCACTTTTTGCCCAACAAAGCGTTGCCGCCGTAGCCCGAGCCGTAGCTCCAGATTTCGCGGGTTTCGGGGTAGTGAACGATGTATTTGGTGTTGGGGTTGCAAGGCCAAGGCGTCTGGTCTTTTTCGCCAGCGGCCAAAGGGGCACCCACGGTGTGCACACAGGGTACAAATTCGCCATCGGTGCCCAACACATCAAACACGGCGCGGCCCATGCGCGTCATGAGTTTCATGTTGACGGCCACGTAGGCACTGTCGGAAAGCTCAATGCCGATGTGGGCAATCGGGCTGCCCAAGGGGCCCATGCTGAACGGCACCACGTACAGGGTGCGACCGGCCATAGAACCGTCAAACAGCGGCTGCAGCGTGGCGCGCATTTCGGCGGGCGCTTTCCAGTTGTTGGTGGGGCCAGCGTCTTCGGCTTTGGCCGAGCAGATGAAGGTGCGGTCTTCCACGCGCGCCACGTCCGACGGGTCGGAGCAGGCCAAGAAGCTGTTGGGGCGTTTGGCCGGGTTCAGGCGTTTGAACGTGCCGGCTTGCTCCAGCTGCTCGCACAAGTGTTGGTATTCGGCGTCGCTGCCATCGCACCACACCACGTTGGCGGGTTTACACAGCGCAACCATCTCGGCCACCCAAGCGATCAGCTTGGGGTGCTTGACGTATTTCGGGGTGTTTAAAGACAGGCCGTGTGGTGTGGGTGCGTTCATGGGGGCTCCAAAAAATGAACCCCAATTTTAAAAACCCGCCGCGTCAGTTACAGCCAAGTTACATGCAAAACCTGCATAACTTCATGCCATGAACACGGCAATAAACGCCAGCAAGAAGATCAACACCGCGCCGGCCACAGGCAACAGCACAGGCATGTGCGGCACGATGGATTCGACCACGTCGGCGGGGGCTTTATCTTGCGGGTCGTGTTGAGCAGACATGGACAAACTCCAAAGTAAAAGAAAGCCTTATTTTAGGGCCACAAACGGTGCCAGTACACGCAAAACCTCGGCACCGTAGGCTTCGCGCTTTTTTTGACCAATGCCCACCACCCCGTCCAAATCGTCCCAATGCGTGGGACGGCGCTGCGCCAAGGCGCGCAAGGTGCTGTCGTGAAAAATCACAAAGGCCGGTAGGTTGTGTGCCCGAGCGACCTCGGCACGCCAAGCTTTGAGCGCGTCTAGGCCGTCGCGTTCGGCCAAACTCAGGGGCTGACCGGTGTCGTCTCGTTCGGCACGGGCCGCGCGGCTGTGCGTGCGGGTGGTTCGCGCCGGTTCGCTGGCGGTTTTTAACCAAATGGGGGTATCGCCGCGCAAGATGCTGCGCGAGCCCTCGGTCAGGTGCAGGGTGTTGAAGCCGCCGCCGTCCACCCGCAGCGCTTCGCGGGCAATGAGTTGGCGAATCAAGGCGCGCCACTGCGTCTCGCTCAACTCAGCGCCAATGCCAAAGGTCGATAGGCTTTGGTGACCGTACTGCGTCACCTTATCAGTGGTTTTGCCACGCAAGATGTCCATGATGTGTCCGGCGCCAAAGGCCGAACCGCTGGCTTGTTGAACCCGGTAAATGCACGACAGCAACTTGCGCGCCGACTCGGTGGCGTCGTGTTGTGCGGGTGGGTTTAGGCAGTTGTCGCAGTTGCCGCAGGGTTGGCTGAGCTCACCAAAATACGACAACAAGCGCACGCGGCGGCAATCACTGGCCTCGGCCAAACTCAGCAGGGCGTCGAGTTTGCTGCGCAACACCTGCTTGAAGGCATCGGCGGCGGGGCTCTCGTCGATCATGCGGCGTTGGTTCACCACGTCTTGCAAACCGTAAGCCATCCAAGCGTTGGCCGCTTCACCATCACGACCGGCACGGCCGGTTTCTTGGTAATAACCTTCGATGTTTTTGGGCATGTCCATGTGCGCCACAAAACGCACATCGGGTTTGTCAATGCCCATGCCAAACGCGATGGTGGCCACCATGATCCAACCCTCTTCGCGCAAAAAGCGGTCTTGGTTGCGTTGGCGATCTTGGGTGTCCATGCCCGCGTGGTAGGCCATGGCCTGAAAGCCCGCGTCGTTGAGCATGGCCGCCACTTCCTCCACCCGTCGACGCGATTGGCAATACACAATGCCCGCGTCTGTGCCGTTGGCGCTGCTGTGTTCGTCGCGAATAAAGCGCACCAATTGGGCGGAGGCGTCTTTTTTTTCCACCAAGCGGTAGCGGATGTTGGGGCGGTCAAAGCTGCTGATGAAGGTGCGTGCGGTTTGCAGCTGCAAGCGCTCGACCATGTCATCGCGGGTGAGGGCATCGGCCGTGGCGGTGAGCGCCACGCGCGGCACACCAGGGAAACGCTCGGCCAGCACCGCGAGCGAGCGGTATTCCGGGCGAAAGTCGTGGCCCCATTGGCTTACGCAATGCGCCTCGTCAATGGCAAACAAGGCCAGTTGACCGCGCTCAAGCAGCGCGTCGAGCAGGGCCAAAAAACGCGGCGTGTTCAAGCGCTCGGGGGCCACGTACAACAGCGTGAGCTCGGCGCGCAACAGCGACTTTTCCACCGCTTGGCTTTGTTCCGACGAGAGGCTGGAATTCAAAAACGCCGCCGACACACCGGCCTCAAGCAAAGCGCCGACCTGGTCGTGCATGAGCGCAATCAAAGGCGACACAACGATGGACACCCCCTGACCAGTGCGCTGGCGCACGATGGCCGGGATTTGGTAGCACAGCGACTTGCCGCCGCCCGTGGGCATGAGCACCAAGGCATCGCCGCCGCCGCTCACGTGGCCCACGATGTCGGCCTGTGGCCCGCGAAAGGCGTCAAAACCGAACACCTCGCGCAGCACATCCACGCAAGACTCCAGCACCACCCCATCGTCGGACACATCGATCATGGGTGTATTGTCGGGCAAGCGTCAGGGGTCGTTTGACCCCATGCCTACAATCAGGGCATGATCGTTGCTAAGTCCCCCGCCTACACCCGCGCCCAAGCCCTGCCGGACATTCTTCGCCAGCGCATCGCGATTCTCGACGGTGCCATGGGCACCATGATTCAGCGTTTCAAATTGAACGAAGCCCAGTACCGTGGCGAGCGTTTCAAGGACTTTGGCCGCGACGTCAAAGGCAACAACGAGTTGCTCAGCCTGACCCGCCCCGACGTGATCCGCGACATTCACGAGGGCTATCTGGCCGCCGGTGCCGACCTGATCGAGACCAACACCTTTGGCGCGACCACCATCGCCCAAGAGGACTATGGCATGGCGGACTTGGCCTATGAAATGAACCTAGCCTCGGCGCGCATCGCCCGCGAAGCCTGCGACCGCTTCAGCACGCCAGACAAGCCGCGTTTTGTGGCCGGTGCCTTGGGCCCCACCCCCAAAACCGCCAGCATCAGCCCCGATGTGAACGATGCCGGCGCGCGAAACGTCGACTTCGAGCAACTGCGCCAGGCCTACGGCGAGCAAGTGCGGGCCTTGGTCGAAGGCGGTTCGGACCTGCTCTTGGTTGAAACGATTTTTGACACCCTCAACGCCAAAGCCGCGCTGTTTGCCATCGAAGAGTTTTTCGGCACCAGCGGCGAGCGTTTGCCCGTGATCATCAGCGGCACGGTCACCGATGCCTCGGGTCGCATCCTGAGCGGCCAAACCGTCACCGCGTTTTGGGCCAGCGTGCGCCACATCCAGCCCTTGGCCGTGGGCCTGAACTGCGCCCTGGGCGCCACGCTCATGCGGCCTTACATCCAAGAACTGGCCAAGGTCGCGGGCGACACATTCATCAGCTGCTACCCCAACGCGGGGCTTCCCAACCCCATGAGCGACACCGGCTTTGACGAAACCCCCGAGGTGACCAGCCGCTTGCTGCACGAATTCGCCGCCGAGGGCTTGGTCAACATCGTGGGCGGCTGCTGCGGCACCACGCCCGAGCACATCGGTGCCATCGGCCAAGCGGTGGGGGAACAGACCCCACGCCAAGTGCATGGCCGCCGTTTTTACAAAGAAACCGCCTGAACACAGGCCTGAAAATCAAGCGCTTTTCATCAAGCCCAAGTTGTGCAAATCAAAGTTGGTTGAGTTGGGCAACACGGTGGACATGTCCGCATTCGACACACCGAACCAGCGGGCCAGCTCGGCCCCCATTTGATCAACTGAGGTGCTGGGCAGCAAGCGACCGCTGCCCACTTGCTCATCGTGCGTCACACCAAGAGGCGGTGCTTTGCCAAAGAAACGCCCGCCATTGACCGCACCGCCCATAATGAAGTGGTGACTGCCCCATCCGTGGTCAGAGCCATCGCCGTTGGAGGCCAAGGTACGCCCAAAGTCCGATGCCGTGAAGGTGGTCACTTGATTGGCCAAGCCCAAGTTGTTGAGGGCATCGTTGAATTCTTTGAGGGCATCGCTGACGCGTTGCAGCAAACCTGGGTGCTGGGTAGGCAAAAAGTCGTGCAAGTCAAAGCCACCCATGCCCACCATGAACACCTGGCGTTTGAGACCCAAGGTATCGCGCTGGTGCAGCATGCGCGCCACCATACGCAGTTGTTGCGACAAGGGGTTATTGGTCGGCGCATTGGCCGATACGAACAAATTGCCCGGTGCGCTGGTGTTTGGCGTGGCATTTAAGGCGGTGTTGAGATCGCCGTACAGATTCAGTGCCCTGTTCATGACGTCGGTCTGTGCCTGTTCCATCACATGCCCACTGGGGCTTTGCGTGACCAAGCTCCGTAAAGCCTCGGCACAGGCGCGCGAAGAAAACAAACTGTTACTAGCCAATGCATTGACCGTTTGGGCCCCACTGGTGCTGATTTGGTAACTGCGGGCTTGATCCCCAGACAAATACAGCGCGTTGCCGTTGATGGAGACACAAGACAAGCTCGCCTTGCTGTTGTTGGACAAGATCAAATCGGCCGCACGCCCACCCCAACCAGACAATGCACCTTCGGTGCCAGCGCCATAGGTGCGAGCAGCTGTTTGCCAGATGGCCTGTTGGTCGCTGTGAGAAAACAGCTTGGGTGGCAGCGGCACCGAGCGGTTGTTGTACTGTGATTTGCTGGTGGGTACCACCAAGGGGCCCACATTAAGCAATATGCTGGCTCGGCCTGCATCAAACACCGACTTGAGCCCCCCCATGGTGGGGCCCAAGGCCATCTGCAAACCCGAGGCCAAACCGGTGGTGCTGCTCAAAGCGGTCGCCGCCAAGGCGCTGCGCGTCAGTGCAATGCCTTCGTACGGGGTATTGGCAATGGCGGCCCCTTTGCGGATGGCGTAGTAGGCGTCGTAATTGGCTTGGTCGTAGGGGATGACGGTGTTGTAGTGGTCGTTGGCACCAAACAAAAACACACAGACCAATGCTTTGTAGTCGGTGGCGGTTTGGGCGGATGCATTGGCCATGCCCAACAGGTTCATGGCCAAGGGCGTGGCCACGGGCGCCAAAGACAGCGCCCCCATTTTTTTGAGCAAAGCCCGGCGCGTGGAGGTTGATAAATGGGACATGGTGCGTGCCTTACTTTTGGATCAGGTATTCGGGGCTGCTCATCACCAAGGTGATGGTGGCGTAAATGCGGTTACGCAGGGCCGTGTTGGGGTCGCCCGTGGCGGGAATAACAATGCTTTGGACAGCGTTTTTAACGTTGGCCAGCGTAGTATCGCTGAGTTGGCCTGCGGCCAACCACAGGTTATAACGATCCACCAAGGCGGGTGCATCCCGGGCGATTTCCAACTCGGGGGTGTAGTCCACTTTCACCGCGCGCGCGTTGTTGACCGTGCCTGCTATGTAATTGATGTAGTTGACCGCCGTGGGTTCGGTCAGTATTTGAAATTCGGGCGCCACAACGCCTGCCTTAGCAATGGGGGTGTTGGCTGGTGTGTAATTCGGTCGGAAAAAATTGAATACGCTGGGAGCGTACAGCGGCATTTGCCCCAAGGTGGTGTCCCCTTGGGTGAAACCCAGATTCCACAGCCCATCCGTTGAATAAGCGCCAAACGTACGCCCCCATTGCAACAAACGCACCATGGGCTCGCGCAGTTTGCCAAACGTGGCAGAGGCTGACTTGGAGCGCGCTTCTGCATCCAGCAAAACCGCTTTGATGACGGCACCCATATCGCCCCGAACGCCTTGGCCGTTGTTGCCAAATACGGCCGCCACACGGCCCACATAGGCGGGGCTGGGGTTGCTGGTCACAAAACGCTGGATGAAATGCTTGGACACAAAGGGCGCGGTGTTGGGGTGATTAAACAAGGTGTCCAGCGCGATCTTGAGGCTCACTTGGCCCGAGGTGCCCGCCGGTATCGTGACCCCCAAAAAACGCTTCGCCGCGGGGCTGTGCTCGCCGTTGTCCAACTGCATGGGTAAACCATGTTGGTAAGCACCCGGCTCCAGCAAGCCCTTGTCGTCTGTTCCCGACGAGTTGCGCCAACCGGTGAATACGGCGGCCAGGCCTTGGGTGTCGTCGTTCGTGTAGGTCTCGATGGGCTGACCTGAACCATCGAGCTTAACGGTACCGTCGGCGTTTAGTTGGTGCAAACCGATGGTGAACAGCTGCATCACCTCACGGGCGTAGTTTTCATCGGGCACACGACCCAGTGAGGGAACCGCTTTTTTGTTCCCTTTCATGTTGAGGTAAGTGCCCATGGCCGAGCTCAATGTCACGGCCTCCAACAGATCGCGGAAGTTACCGAAAGCCAGCGATTCCAAGGTGTCCAAATAATTGGCAATGGCAAAATTTTTCCATGGGATGGGCAGGCCCAAGGCCGACACCACAAACAACTCACTCCAGGCCAGAACGGTTTTTTGGCGAAGGCTGTCGGGCGATGAAAACAGCTTTCGCCACACTGCCCGGTCCCAGCCCCCATTGCCATTGATGTTGTCGTTCCTCGTGTCGCGGACATTAAAGCCATTTTCAATCAGCCAATCTTTGTGCGACTGAGACAAAGGGATCGCCATTTGCTCATTCAACCAAGCTTCGTAGGAAGTTTGCATGAGGCTGTCGATCGATTTTTGATTTGAGCTCAAGCTGGCTTGCCCCAAAAAGCGCGAGGCCTCTGCCGGTGTGCTGGGATAAAGCGCTGGGGCTGTGTTGCCCACGTCATTGCCGCCGCCGCAAGCGGCCAGAGCGGCGGATGCCGCCGCTGCCGCAGCAGCTTTGCCCATCCAAGCGTTGGACTCATCGGTGGTCACAAGATCGTCGTGCATACAAAACCCCAATTGAAATCAAATTCTTTGAATTTTATCTTTCATCGTATGGCTGTTAAAAATTGCCCCAGCGGGATTTCAGGAAATTAAAACAATAGCGCGAATTCAACGTTTGGCACGAGGCTTGCGTGGCGTGTTCATGGACATTTCTTTGCACCCCTTACAAACCGCCGTGCACAGTTCCATGGGCATGGCACCCGCTTGGCGCGATCCCTTGGGTCTGATGTTGGCGTCCACTGGCGAGGGGGTGTTTGGGGTGGATCTCGAAGGCCTGTGTGTGTTCATCAACCCGGCGGGCGCGCGCATGATCGGTTTGGAGCCTCAGCAGGTGATGGGGCAAAACATGCACGCACTCACTCACCACTCACACGCGCACGGGTCGCACTACCCTTTGGACGACTGCCCCATTTACAACGCGTTTCGCCAGGGCCAGCCCTGCCGCATCGACAGCGAGGTGTTTTGGCGTGTCGATGGCAGCAGTTTTCCGGTGGAGTACTCAAGCTACCCGGTGTTTGACCAAGGCCAGGTGCGCGGCGCGGTGGTCACCTTTGTGGACATCACCGAACGCAAGCGCGCCCAAGACGCCTTGCACCAAGCCAAAAACGAGTTGGAGCGGCGCGTGGCCGAGCGCACGCAAGCCTTGCAAACCGCTTTGCAGCAGTTGCGAGAACTCGCGGCGTGGTCTGAGGCGGTTCGCGAAGAAGAGCGCACCCGCATTGCCCGCGAGGTCCACGACGAATTGGGCAGCTTGTTGGTGGCCCTCAAAATGGACGTGGGTTGGCTTGACAAGCGCTTGTCTGAACAAGCCCAGCGCAGCGCCGACGCCGCACAAACCGTGCGCTCAGCGATGCGCGGCAAGTGCCAAAACATGAGCCGCTTAATTGAAAACGCGGTGGTCAATGTGGGGCGCATCATCACCGATCTGCGCCCCAGCATCTTGGACCACCAGGGACTGTGGGGGGCACTGGAATGGCAGGCGCAGGAGTTTGTGCAGTCCGCCGAGCAAAAGCTCAAGTGGTGCATGGAAGTCAACGAGCAACGTGTGTTGCCCGAACCCATGGCCATGGCGGTGTTTCGCATCTTTCAAGAGATGCTCAGCAACGTTGGCCGTCACGCCCGCGCCCGCACGGTGGACGTGGACATCGTCGAGCGCGAAGGCTGGTTGCACTTGTCGGTGGAAGACGATGGTTGTGGTGCCTCGGCACAGGCGTTTGAGTCGGCCAAGGCCTACGGCATCATGGGCATGCGTGAGCGAGCGCGGCATTTTGGTGGCCAGATCGACATCGACAGCCAACCGGGGCGTGGCACACGCTTGCGCTTGTCCCTGCCCTTGCCCGCGCTGCCAGAGGCGCAGCCATGACGGGCGTGGTGCGCGTGCTTTTGTGTGACGACCACCGGATCGTGCGCGAGGGTTTAAAGATGGTGTTGGCGGACGACCCGGGCTTGCGGGTGGTGGCCGAAGCCGACACCGGCCCCCGTGTGCTCGAAGCGGTGCAAGCCTTGCAAGGCCCAGCCGGCGTGGATGTGGTGTTGCTGGACATTGCGATGCCCGGTATGGATGGTCTCGATGTCTTGCAGCGTTTGCGGCGCGAATGGCCTGGTTTGCCGGTGCTCATGCTCAGCACCTACCCAGAAAAACAATACGCCGTGCGCTGCATTCGTTTGGGCGCTTCGGGCTACCTGAACAAAAGCACCGACCCCGATGGTTTGATGGCCGCTTTGCGGCATGTCGCTGCGGGCGGCATGCACGTCACCCCTGCGGTGGCCGAAGCCTTGGCCAGCCTGGTGAGCCAAGGCCGCACCAAAAGCGGGATCGAATGGCTCTCGCACCGCGAGCACCAGGTCTTTGTTTTGTTGACCCAAGGCCTGACCGTGAGCGAAATTGGTGCGCAATTGGGCTTGGCACCCAACACGGTGAGCACTTACCGTGCACGCATCCTGGAAAAGACCGGAACCAAGAACGACGTGGAGCTGGCGCTCTACGCCCAAAGCCACGCCACGGGGCAAGGCCGGGGGCTGGCATGACGTTGGCCGGTGGGTGTTTGTAGGGCCAACACCACACGGCATCGACGGCGCACCCGCGAAATGGCGAAGCGCACGCGGCACGGCCCCAAGTTGGCCAAGTTTGGCGCGTTGCTTGCAAGGAAGTTGGCATCTTCAACAAGCGAGGTTGCCATGTCCGAATACTTTGACCCCTAC
>JAABPX010000067.1 GCA_011391745.1 Comamonadaceae bacterium | reverse complement strand
GACCAACCCCTGATGCTCAAGTGCAGCTGCGGGCGCGACCATTCACCCGCCGACCACCACGCTGCAGTGGCCGCCGATGCCGCCGCCGTGCAATTGCGTGCCCGTAGCGAGACGGCGGAATTTGAGGCCTACAGCCAAGAATTCATCGAGGCCACCCTGGTCAAGTCGCTGTTCCCGCACGACGAAGAGCGCCGCCTGTTTTTGCGTGCCGTGGGCAAGACCACCGCCATGGCGGCGATCGCCAGTGTGTTGCCGGTGGCCAGTTTGCAAGCCATGGCGCAGACCAAAGGCCCGTTGGAAAAAACCGATCTGAAAATTGGCTTCATCCCGATCACCTGCGCCACGCCGCTCATCATGGCCGAGCCTTTGGGCTTCTACGAGAAGCAGGGCTTGAAGGTGGC
>JAABPX010000066.1 GCA_011391745.1 Comamonadaceae bacterium | reverse complement strand
ACCTGCTGAAAGCCCAAGGCATTGAGTGCGCGCGCCGGACCGTGGCCAAATACCGAGAGGCCTTGCGCATTGCGCCGACCCATTTGAGAAAGTCCTTGTGAACCGTTTGAAATTGTTTTTGCCTTGCGCCGCTGGCGTTGAGGACGCATTGACCACCGAAGTGCAAGCCCTGGTGGGTGAGCCGGTGGCGTTTAAGGCCCGTGGGGGTGTGGGGGTGGTGGCCTCGTGGCGCGACGCCATGCGCCTGAACCTGCACAGCCGTTTGGCGCAACGCGTCTTGGTTCAACTCTCGCACGGTGCCTACCGCAACGAACAAGACCTGTACAACGCCGCGAGCGAGATCGCTTGGGAAATTTGGTTTTCCCCCGCCCAAACCCTCAAGGTTGAGGTCACGGCGCAGCACAGCCCGCTGACCTCTTTGAACTTTGCGGCGCTCAAAATCAAAGACGCGGTGTGCGACCGTTTTCGCGCTAAGCGCGGTGAGCGCCCCAGCGTGGACACGCACTGGCCCGACATCCGGATCTTTGCCCACCTGACCACCGACACGCTCACGCTCTACATCGACACCTCGGGCGAGCCCTTGTTCAAGCGCGGTTGGCGCGAAGACAAGGGCGATGCGCCGCTCAAAGAAACCCTGGCTGCGGCGATGGTGGCGGCCACCGAGTGGTGGCCAGCGCACAGCACCGAACCCTTGCCCGACGACGTGCCCGTGCTCTACGACCCCTGCTGCGGCAGTGGCACGGTGGTCATCGAAGCGGCGCAGGTCGCGCTCAACATCGCCCCGGGCCTGTTGCGGCGTTTTGCCTTTGAAAAAATGCTGCCCTTTCAGCCCCATGTGTGGAGCGCCATCCGCGCCTCGGCGCAGGCCGCCGAGCGCGCATGGCCCGAGGGGCGTGCGCCCATCGCCCACGGCAGCGACGTGTCCTTTCGCATGGTCGACTTTGCCCAGCGCAACGCCGAGCGGGCGGGCGTGGCGCACGCGGTTGCGTTTCGTGGTGGTGACGCTTTGCAGCGCTTGCCCCCCACCGACCGCCCCGGCGTGCTCTTGCTCAACCCGCCGTATGGTGAGCGCATCGCGGCGGCTGGTGTGGCCGGCCAAAACGCCGGGGAGCGCGCCCAGTCGCGCCAAGGCGGGCGTGAGAGCGCACAGATGAGCGACGGCGGCGATGGCAGCGAATTTTTTCAGCAGCTCGCGGCCCATTGGAAAGGCCACTTCGCCGGTTGGAGCGCGTGGCTGCTCACGCCCGACATGGGCCTGCCCGGCAAGATGCGTTTTAAGGCCACGCGGCGCGTGCCGATGTGGAACGGCCCCATCGAATGCCGATTGTTCAAATTCGACTTGACCGCTCGACGCCAACCACCACCCACCCCATGAAGCCCTTGGTGATCGACACCAATGTGTCGCTGGACCTGTGCGTGTTCGCCGACCCGACGGTGGCGCCTTTGCGCCAAGCCTTGGCCCAAGGGCCGTGGCGCTGGTTGGCCACGCCCGCCATGCGCGAGGAGTTGCAACGTGTCTTGACATACCCTTTGGTGGCGCGGCGCTTGCAGGCCGACGGACGAACGGCCGAAGCGGCCTTGGCTTGTTGGGACGCGGCGGTCAGCTTGGTGTTGCCCGCACCCAAAGCGCCTTACACCTGCAAAGACAAGGACGACCAAATCTTCATCGACTTGGCCGTCCACCACCAAGCGCGCTTGCTCAGCAAAGACAAAGCCGTGCTGTGCATGGCCCGGCGTTTGGCGCGTTTGAACGCCGAAGTGCTACCCCGCTGGCCCACACCCTTTCTTCACCCCGTGCCCAATCAACCATGACCGCTCATCTTTCCCCCATGGACAACCCCGAATTTGATCAACTCGACGCCATCTTGGACGACATGCGCCAACGCGACGAAGAGATTCCCCAGTGGGAATTCTTGGAAGGTGCCCTGGCGGCCTTGGCCTGCTCGCGGCGCACGATTGAGCCCGATGAATACTTCCCCGTGCTCTTGGGTGACGGCGGGGAAAACGCCATTGCCTTTTCCGACGATGGTCAAAAACAAGCGTTTGAAGCGCTGTGGCAGCGGCGTTGGGCCGAAGTCACCGAGGCCTTGGCCACCAACGTTGATCGCTTGGACGAAGACGCGGCCTACCACCCCGAAGTCATGGACGTGCGCGGTGCGGTGGCTTGCCTGCCGGAAGCAGACCAAGTCACCATGCGCGGCCAGGAGCTGCCATCGTTTGGGCAGGTCTGGGCCTTGGGGTTTATGTTTGTCGTGGAAAACTGGCCCGAGGAATGGGCCGCGCCACGCGACAAAGAAGCGGCCGATTGGCTCGACAGCGCACTTGAGCGCATCGTGGTCCTGACCGAAGACGACCACGCCACACCCACCGTGTCCATGTTCAGCGAAGACGGACCGCCCAGCGTGAGCCAAGCCCGCGTGGATGCGTTTGGTGAGGCGATTTGGTCGGTGTACGAGTTGCGCCAACTTTGGCACAGTTTGGGGCCACGCACCGCACCCGTGAACAAAACCGCCACGCCCGGTCGCAACGATGCGTGCCCTTGCGGCAGTGACAAAAAATACAAAAAGTGCTGCGGCGCTTAAGCGATTAAACGTGCATCTCACATGTGATCAAGTGGGTGGACTTTCAATTCGCCAAATGCAGTTGTCAAGTATGAGGGTTTGAGTTTTAAGGGAATGGCAAGTAGGGATTTCAGTAACTTAATTTTGAATAGGCCGAGGTTATCTCGCTGTATTCTGTTGCAATGTAAATATCTCGCCCATTTTTTGAGGTTGCTGAAGATGGTCGGTACAAAAACCCCAAGTTTGCACTTCGAAGCATTTCTAAATCATTGTGGGCGTCGCCCACAGCAAGCACCCAATAGTCTTGTGAGTGGAGGTTTGAAATCACTTCTTGCTTTCCATGTTTACGTGTGTAATTGGCTTTATAAGCGAACCCATTGTCATCACAAGACAAATAATGGCAATACGTTTCTGGATGCCCTAGTTTTGACAAAAATGGGTCGATAATTTCCTGAAATGCATCGGAGACGATGATTACTTTCATTTCACTTTTTAAGTTCGATAAAAAATCATTTGCGCCGTCTAATAATTTTAAATCTGCAACCATTCTCTGAATGTCGCCAAGTCGTAAATTATTTTTCCTTAGTAAATTAATCCGCTGATCCATGAGTTTTGTGTAGTCCGGTTCGTCGCGAGTGGTTATTGCAAGTTCCTTGATCCTTGATTGAGTTGCTATGTGCGGCCACAACTCTGGAATCAATACGCCCTCCATATCGAGACAAGCTATGCGTTTTCTACAGAATTTTGATGAATTTATTTCCAATGTAGTCATCGTACTGCTCCAAATGCCAACCATAATCCGATTAAAATCAAGACAAACCCTAGTGATCGGTTAACAATTTTTTGATGATCGAGTAGCTTATTACGAATTTCATTTTTTGAAAAAAATATACTAACCAAACCAAACCAAAAAAAATGTGTAATGGACATAAAAATCCCATAAAATAATTGGACAGTTATTGATGTTTTTGGATCAACAATTTGGGTGTATACACTTAAAACAAACAGAGTTGTTTTTGGATTTAATGCGTTGGTTAAAAAACCATTCTTGAATGCTACAAAAAGCAAATTTTTTGGACTGTCTCCCTTTTTGGTATTTTGATTATTTTTGATGGTTTTATGGCTGATAAACGTCTGGCAGCCTATATAAATTAGATAAAGTGCGCCGATCAATTTTATTATTAAAAAAATATCAGGCGAGCTTCTAATTAAAAATCCCACACCAATCATTGTGTAAAGTACGTGAAGTTGTACGCCTGCCGCTATTCCGATGGAGGATGATAGGCCGGCTGCGCGACCATAAATAATGCTGTTGCGAGTCACCATCGCAAAGTCGGCGCCTGGACTAACAACCGCTAAAATTGTGATAATGGCAACGGCCCATAATTCAATTAAAGTAGGATTCATTTTTTTCTTCGAAATGTAACAACCAGAACGTCGCGTGTGGCAGGGGCTGTGATATCTAACTGGATGATCGGTGTCACACCGTGAAAAGTCCTCTCGTCGTTGGTGAGCGCCATGTCCAGCGGATTTTGTAAAGTGAAGTCATCCAGTTTCAATTTTTCTGAATCGTAAACCACTGTGTTTCCGTTTGCCAGATTAGTGCGTTTTATCATCACCATCATGACAAAATTTACGCCATCTCTGTGAATACCCTCTGGAGTTGGTTTGCCTGAATTGCCCTCGGTGGCTTCAATTCTGAATTGATGAACTTCAATGTGCCATGCGCAATATGGTTGAAGACGGCCAAATATTTCGCATCCCATTTTTATAAAAGAGCTCATTGTGTTGCCGTGCATGACACTTGGCTCAATAGGTTCGTAATGACGAGCCACACCCCCATTTAGGTTGTTGTAGTTTAAGCTTTGGTAGTGAGGTTGATGCTGTTCAAGTCTCATTAATGTGCTTGATGGTAGTGCACTTAATATTGAGTACCGTCGTCTCCGGTAATTCCCGCCGTCGGCCATATATTTATCTTGGGCTAAGTTGTTCCAGCTTTCTTGAAAATCAGCCCAGTCTTCCAAAGGATTGGCTGAAGCCTCTGCCATCATGGCTTCACTGGCCGCAGAAGGAAAAAATGCATAGTCCTTTCGTGAAAGTATTTTGCAGGCTTGTTCAATGCGAGACTTTTCCGTCAATTGATTTGCTTTCGTTTCCCGTGTTGTATGAGTTTCTTGGATCATGGTTTTTCCTAAAGAAAATGTCTTACCCCTTCTTTTGAGGCGAGACTTATTCTTCTTGTAAAAACACAAAATGAAAAACGATGTATTCTCCGCAGGATGAGTGAGAAAAATTCACACAAAATCCCACGCCTTCCAGGCTTGCATAGCTTGCAGGTGTTCGAGGTGGCCGCGCGGCACCAAAGCTTTGTTCAGGCAGCATCTGAGCTTTACGTCACCCACGGAGCGGTGAGTCGGCAAATCCGGCAACTCGAAGACCAGCTTGGCCTGCCATTGTTTGAGCGGAGAAATCGGGCCGTATTTCTCACACCTGCGGGTCAGAAGTTGTCGGTCGCCTGCAAGTCAGCTTTAGCCGACATTCGGCAGGTCATCCAAGAGATCGCCGCGCCGACGTCCGCAGCGCCGCTTGTCGTGTCATGCGAGCCAACTATCGCGATGCGCTGGCTGATTCCCAGATTGCCGAGATTCCGAGCCCGTTACCCAGACATCCAGTTGCATCTGCTGGCGGCGGGCGGTCCCATCAATTTTGTTCGTGACCGGGTCGATGTTGCGTTACGACGCAGTGACTTCAAGTGGCCGGACGAGTTTCATGTCGACCGCATCGCGAACGAGTGGATGGGGCCTGTTTGCACGCCAGAGCTTGCTATGGAGTTGGAGAGATCCGGTTTCGCTGCCTTTCGGGAGCTTCACGTTAGAACTCGACCTCACGCATGGAGCTTGTGGCGACGGCATTCTGGTGTTGATTTGCCAATCGGTCATGTTGATTTCTTCGAGCACTTCTATTTGAGCTTACAGGCTGCCCACGCAGGTTTGGGTGTCGCCATGGGTTCTCGCTATATGGTGGAGGAGGATATTCACGATGGTCGCTTGGTGGCACCCTACGGATTTACGGCTGACCAGTCGGAATACGTGCTGCTGTCCCCTGTTCCTATTGAGAGTGATCTCCGGAGATTTCACTTTTCCGAATGGGTGCGATATGAAATGCAGGTCACAGCATGCAAACTTTGAGCGCCAGTGAGGCTCGCCTCAATCTTTTCTGCATAGTCGACAAGACTGCTGAGACCCATCAGTCGACGGTTATTTTGTGCAGGCACAACGCTGCGAAGCTGCTGCCGATTGAGGACTGGCGTACCATTTTGGGAGTTTTGACCGCCACAGCCTTGGCGTCCACTGCCACCGACCTGAATTAGCCTTGAGAGTGCCAGCCTGCCAGAACCAGCAAAAACAGGCCAAATATAAGACTGCAAGCACCTTGAAACTTCACGCCGCCGAATCCCGCTTTCTGGGAGACGCCCATCTAAGGGGCAATCAGATACGCCGTAAGAGCCCCAGCAGGGCGTGTTGCACCGCAGCCCGACGGATGTCGCTGCGCTCACCGCCGAAGTGCACACGTTCGCTGAACACCCCAGTGGGCACGGCCCAAGCGAAGTACACCGTGCCCACGGGTTTGTCGGCACTGCCGCCCGTTGGGCCTGCCACGCCGGTGATGGCCACGCTGACCTGCGCCAATGAGTGGCGCAAGGCGCCTTCGGCCATGCCACGCGCCACCGGCTCGCTCACCGCGCCGTGGGCCTCAATGAGTGCGGTGCTCACGCCGAGCAGCTCGGTTTTGGCGGCGTTGGAATAGGTCACAAAGCCGCGCTCAAACCACGCGCTGGAGCCACTGAGTTCGGTGCAGGCCGCCGCCACCAAGCCGCCCGTGCAGCTCTCGGCGGTGGCCAAACACCAGCGGCGCTCCAGCAAACGGCGCGACAGCGTGTCCAAGGTGCCGTTCAAAAGCGCCACCACGCCACCACCAGCAAGGTGCAAAACGCCGCCACGATGTCGTCGAACAAAATGCCAAAGCCCCCGCGCGGTCCAAAGCCTTTGAAGTGTCGGTCGGCCCACGCCATGGGTCCCACCTTGACCGAGTCGAACAGGCGAAACAGGCCAAAGACGACGAATTGCGTGGCCAAGCCGCTGGGCGCGACCATCCACAAAATCAACCAAAACGCAATCACTTCGTCCCACACGATGTGGCCCGAATCCGCCACATTCATGTGGCGTGCGGTGACGGTGCAGGCCCACCAGCCGATCAAAAACCCCAGCACGATGACACTGGCCCAAGCGACGTCGTTCAGCCAGGGGTCCATGAACACAAACGCCACCCATGCCCACAAGGTGCCGCTGGTGCCAGGGGCAACCCGAGCCAAGCCCGAGCCCGCACCCAGCGCAATGAAGTGGGCCGGGTGGGCGAACAAAAAACGCCAGTCCGGGCGCAAGACGAACGTCGGTGCGGATGCGACGGTGGTCTCGGTGAGGGGTTCGATGCTTGCAGGGGTGGTCATGCTTCGATTATTGGGCAAAGTGATCGAAGCTTTGCCAGCCCGCTTCAATTCGCTGCCCCCCCGCGTTTTGCCATTGCACACCGGTTGCTGCGGTGAGGTGACCAATGCGCGTCACTGAGGTTTGCGAGCGCTCGGCCGCCGTTTGCACGGCGGCGCGTTGATCGCTGGCGGCGGTGAAGAGCAGTTCGTAATCGTCGCCGCCCACGGCAGCGCAGCGCTGGCGCAGATCGGCTGGTAAGGCGAGCAAAGCGGGGTCTTGGCTGGCGGCGTCTAGGTTGATCACGGCACCGCAACCGCTGGCCGTGAGCAGGTGTTGCACATCGCCGGCCAAGCCATCGCTCAGGTCCATGGCCGAACTCGCCACACCCACCAAGGCCCGACCCAAGGCCACGCGTGGCGTGGGGCGTTCCAGCCGCGCTCGCAGGGCATCGGGCAGCTGGGGGCCGACGGCTTGGTGTGCCCAAGACTGGCCTTGCAACCACGCCAAAGCCAGGTGCGCTGCGCCTAAGCCACCGCTGATGTAAATGTCGTCACCAACCTGTGCTGCGTCGCGCCGAAGGGCTTGGCCGGGTGCGATTTCACCCATCACCGTCAGACACAGGTTGAGCGGTCCGCGTGTGGTGTCGCCGCCAATCAAGCTGCAGTGGTGGGCGTCGGCCAAGGCAAACAGGCCGCGAGCAAAGGCCGTCAGCCAAGCTTCATTGGCCTGCGGCAAGGCCAGCGCGAGGGTGAAGGCCACGGGGCGTGCGCCCATGGCGGCCAAGTCGCTCAGGTTCACCGCCAAAGCTTTGTGGCCCAAGCCCTCGGGCGGGGCATCGTTAAAAAAATGCCGACCGGCCACCAGCATGTCACAGGAAACCACCCATTGCAGCCCAGGGCTGGGCTGCAGCAGCGCCGCGTCGTCGCCAATGCCCAAGACCACGCCCGTGTTGGACGGGCTTGGGCGCACGAAATGGCGTCGGATGAGTTCGAATTCGCCCACGGTTGCGTGTCTCAGTGCAGCACACGTCTAGGCGCTTCGGCGTCGTCGGCGATGAGCGCCACCGGCGTCACAGGGGCCTCAAAGCGCTCGCCGTTCACGCCAACGCAAAAAAACGCACCACGCATGCTGCCGCTGGGCGCGTGCAGTTGAACGCCGCTGGTGTATTCAAACGATTCACCGGGCTGGAGCAGCGGCTGATGGCCCACCACACCCAAGCCCTTGACTTCTTGGTGGTGGCCACTGTCGTCCTCAAAAATCCAGTGCCGAGCAATCACTTGCGCCGCCACGGTGCCCGCATTGGTGAGGGTCACCGTGTAGGCAAAGGTGTGGCGCACGGGGTCGCTCGAGGATTGCTCGGGCAAATACAAGGGGCGAATGTCGCAATGGAACAAGCAGGTATTGGGCATGCAGCATGTTAAACCGCCGCCCTGCCAAAATAACGGCTTTCGAGGATATCCCCATGACTCACCCCCGCATTGCACCTTCCATCTTGTCCGCCGACTTTGCCCGACTGGGCGATGAGGTGAAAGCCGTCATTGCCGCCGGAGCCGACTGGATTCACTTCGATGTGATGGACAACCATTACGTGCCCAACCTCACGTTTGGCCCGATGATTTGCCAAGCCTTGAAGCCACACGCCACCACACCGACCGGTGTGGCCGTGCCGATCGATGTGCACCTGATGATCTCGCCCGTGGACGCCTTGGCCGCCTCGTTTGCCCAGGCCGGTGCCGACCTCATCAGCTTTCACCCCGACGCCAGCGCGCACGTGCACCGCAGCATCCAGTCGATCAAAAACCAAGGCGTCAAAGCCGGTTTGGTGTTCAACCCCGCCGAGCCCTTGGACGTGCTGGAGTGGACCATCGACGACATCGACCTCATCCTCATCATGAGCGTCAACCCTGGTTTTGGCGGCCAGGGCTTCATCGACTCGGCCTTGCGTAAGGTCGAATTGGCGCGCCAATGGATCGAGCGCAGCGGGCGCGACATCCGCTTGGAGGTGGACGGCGGCATCAAGGTCGACAACATTCGCCGCGTGGCCGACGCCGGGGCCGACACCTTTGTGGCCGGTAGCGCGATTTTTGGCCAGCCCGACTACAAGGCCGTGATCGACCAGATGCGTCACGCGTTGGCCGCATGAAGGCCTGCATCATCGACCTCGACGGCACGCTCGTCGACACCTTGGGCGACTTCGTCGCATCGCTCAACCACACGCTCACCGACTTGGGGTTGCCCGAGGTGGACGCAGACACGGTGGAGCGCACCATCGGCAAAGGCTCGGAGCACTTGGTGCGCACCGTGCTGAACCGCCAATTGGCTTTGCCCGAGGTGGCCGCCGCCGGTTCGGTCTTGCTGAGCTGGCCGCAAGAGCAGCGCACCGCCTTGGCGCTGGAGCGCTACCAACACCACTACGGCTTCAACAACGGGCAACACGCCAACGTCTACCCCGGCGTGATGGAGGGCCTGCAGCGTTTGCAGCAAGCCGGTCTGCCCATGGCCTGCCTGACCAACAAACCCTTGGCCTTTGCCCAAGACCTGTTGGAGATCAAAGGTTTGGCTGGGTTTTTTGTGCACGTGTTTGGCGGCGACAGCTTCGAGCGAAAAAAGCCCGACCCCCTGCCCGTGCGGCGCACCTGTGAGGCTTTGGGAACGGCCCCGGCCGACACCTGGGTGGTGGGCGACTCGCGCAACGACGCGCAGGCCGCCACCGCCGCAGGCTGCCCCGTGGTCTTGGTGCGCTACGGTTACAACCACGGCGAGCCCGTGCGCGAGCAAGACGCCCGCGCCTGTGTGGACCGCTTGGACGAGGTCGATCCGGCGTGGGCCTGAGCCTTTGCTAAACTGCGCACCATGTTCATCCACCGCACCATCAACACAGGTCTTGCCGACCGGGGAGCCTGGCCCTGGCGGGTCTGATCGCCCGTGGGCCTAGGGGGCTCACCGTTTTGATCCCCGTCGCGCCTTTGGCCGACACGTCCTTGATGAACGACCCCCAGCCGGGGGCTTGAGCTGCGGAGGCTCATCGCGATGAACGAAACCGAATTCCACGCATTGGCCCAACAAGGGTTCAACCGCATTCCCTTGGTGGCCGAGGCGTTTGCCGACTTAGAGACGCCACTGTCCCTCTACCTCAAACTCGCCCACGTGCAAGCGGGCGGCCAGCACAGCTTTTTGCTCGAATCGGTCGTTGGTGGTGAGCGCTTTGGTCGTTACAGCTTCATTGGCTTGCCGGCCCGCACGCTGCTGCGCGCCAGCGGGTTTGGTGACGCCGCCAAAACCGAGGTGGTGACCGATGGTGTGGTCGTGGAAACCCACGCCGGCAACCCGCTGGACTTTGTGGCGGCCTACCAAAAACGTTTCAAAGTCGCGCTGCGCCCAGGCTTGCCGCGGTTTTGCGGCGGCTTGGCGGGCTACTTCGGCTACGACACGGTGCGCCACATCGAAAAGAAATTGGCGCACTCTTGCCCGCCCGACGATTTGGGCATGCCCGACATTGTGTTGTTGCAAACCGAAGAACTCGCGGTGATCGACAACCTCTCGGGCAAGCTCTCGCTCATTGTGTACGCCGACCCCAAACAAGCCAGGGCTTATGCGGCGGCCCAGGCGCGGCTCGTCGAGCTGAAGTTGCGTCTCAAAGCGCCGGCGCAAGCGCCGTCCATGGCGCCGAGCACCAGCCACCCCGCGCAGCGCAGCTTCGCCAAAGACGATTACTTGGCTGCGGTGGACCGCGCCAAAGAGCTTATCGCCGCCGGCGACTTCATGCAGGTGCAGGTCGGCCAGCGCATCCACAAGCGCTTCACGGCCAGCCCGCTGTCGCTCTACCGCGCGCTGCGCACGCTCAACCCCAGCCCGTATATGTATTACTACCACTTGGGCGACGCCCACGTGGTGGGGGCATCGCCCGAAATTTTGGTGCGCCAAGAATCCACGCCAGAAGGCCAAAAAGTCACCATCCGGCCCTTGGCTGGCACGCGCCCGCGCGGTGCCACACCCGAGGCCGACGTGGCCGCTGAAGCCGAGTTGATCAACGACCCCAAAGAGCGAGCCGAACACGTCATGCTCATCGACTTGGCGCGCAACGACATCGGTCGCATCGCCAAAACCGGCAGCGTGAAGGTCACCGAGGCCTTTGTCGTGGAGCGCTACAGCCACGTCATGCACATCGTGAGCAACGTCGAAGGCTTGTTGCTCGACGGCGCCGATGGCCAAGCGCTCAGCAGCATGGACGTGCTCAAAGCCACCTTCCCCGCCGGCACCCTGACTGGCGCGCCCAAGGTGCACGCCATGGAGCTGATCGACCAGCTCGAACCGACCAAGCGAGGCTTGTACGGCGGGGCCTGTGGCTACCTGAGTTTTGCGGGCGACATGGACGTGGCGATTGCGATCCGCACCGGCATCATCAAAAACCAAACGCTCTACGTGCAAGCCGCCGCCGGTGTGGTGGCCGACTCGGTGCCCGAGTTGGAGTGGAGAGAAACCGAACACAAGGCCCGCGCCTTGTTGCGCGCCAGCGAACTGGTCGAGGAGGGCATGGAATGAGCAAGATCAAAGTCCTCATGGTGGACAACTACGACAGCTTCACCTTCAACATCGTCCAGTACTTTGGCGAATTGGGTGCCGAGGTTGAGGTGTTTCGCAACGACGAAATCACCCTCGAGGGCATTGCCGCACGCCAGCCCGACCGCTTGGTGATTTCGCCAGGGCCCTGTTCTCCGACTGAGGCGGGCATTTCGGTGGCCGCCATCCAACACTTCGCGGGCCAGCTGCCCATCTTGGGCGTGTGTTTGGGTCATCAAAGCATCGGCGCAGCGTTTGGTGGCCGGATTGTTCGTGCACAAGCGCTCATGCACGGCAAAACCAGCGTCATCACCACCACCCAAGAAGGCGTGTTTGCGGGCCTGCCCGAGCGCTTCACGGTCAATCGCTACCACTCCTTGGCCATTGAGCGGGCCACGTGTCCGCCGTGCCTGAAGGTCACGGCGTGGACCGACGACGGCGAGATCATGGGCGTGCGCCACACCGAGCTGGATATCCAAGGGGTGCAGTTTCACCCCGAGTCCATCCTCACCGAGCACGGCCATGCCATGCTGAAAAACTTTTTGTAAGGAGCGGCCATGCTCAGCCAATTGCCCCCCATCAGCCCGACCGAGGCGCTGCAACGCGTCATCGAGCACCGCGAAATTTTTCACGATGAGATGCTGCACATCATGCGCCTCATCATGGCCGGTGAAATGTCGCCCGTTTGGCTCGCCGCCTTCATCGCGGCCTTGCGCGTGAAGAAAGAAACCATCGGTGAAATCACCGCCGCCGCGCAAGTCATGCGCGAGTTTTCCACCCAAGTGCCGGTGGCCGACCGCACACATTTGGTGGACATTGTGGGCACCGGTGGTGATGGTGCGCACACCTTCAACATCTCCACCTGCGCCATGTTCGTGGTGGCCGCGGCCGGTGGTCGGGTGAGCAAACACGGGGGGCGCAGCGTGAGCAGCAAGAGCGGCAGCGCCGATGTGCTGGAGAGCTTGGGCATCAACATCAACTTAGCCCCCGAGCGCATTGCGCAGTGCATCGCCGACGTCGGCATTGGGTTCATGTTCGCGCCCAACCACCACCCGGCGATGAAAAACGTGGCCCCGGTGCGCAAAGAGCTCGGTGTGCGCACCCTGTTCAACATCTTGGGCCCGCTCACCAACCCGGCCAGCGCCCCCAACATTCTGATGGGTGTCTTCCACCCCGACTTGGTGGGCATTCAGGTGCGCGCTTTGGAGCGTTTGGGCGCCGAGCACGCCGTGGTGGTGTATGGCCGAGACGGTTTGGATGAAGTCTCTTTGGGCGCTTCGACCTTGGTGGGGGAGCTCAAAAACGGCCAGGTCCGTGAGTATGAAATTCACCCCGAAGATTTTGGTTTTGCCATGAGCAGCAACCGCGCCTTGCGTGTGGAAACACCCGAGCAGTCGCGCGCTATGCTCTTGGGCGTCTTGGCCAACCAGCCCGGTCCTGCGCGCGACATTGTGGTGCTCAACGCGGGCGTGGCGCTGTACGCCGCCAACGTGGCCGATTCCATGGAAGCCGGCATTGCCTTGGCCCGCGAGGCCTTGGCCAGCGGGGCCGCTCAAACCCGTTTGGACCGTTTGATCTCCGCGACACAGAAAGCCCCCGAATGAGCGATATCCTGAAACAAATCGTTGAAGTCAAGCGCCAAGAGGTGGCGGCAGCGCGCAAACGCAAACCCTTGGAGGTGATCCGCGCCGATGCCGAGAGCCGGGTGCTCACGCGCGATTTCGAAGGCGCTTTGCGCGCCAAAATCGCCGCCGGTCACGCGGCGGTGATCGCCGAAGTGAAAAAAGCCAGCCCGTCCAAGGGCGTGCTGCGCGAAGACTTCATCCCCGCCGACATCGCCCAGAGTTACGCCGAAGGCGTCAACGGCGTGAGCGCGGCCTGCCTGTCGGTGCTCACCGACAAAGATTTTTTCCAAGGCAGCGCCGACTACCTCAAACAAGCCCGCGCCAGCTGCGACTTGCCGGTGTTGCGCAAAGACTTCATGGTGGATGCCTACCAAATCTACGAAGCCCGGGCCATGGGGGCCGATGCGGTGCTTTTGATCGCCGCTTGCCTAGACGACGCCCAAATGGCCGATCTTGAGGCTTTGGCCTTGGGACTGAACATGGCGGTTTTGGTCGAGGTCCACGATCGCGTCGAATGTGAGCGCGCACTGCGGCTGAAAACCCCGTTGATTGGAGTGAACAACCGCAATTTGCACACGTTCGAGGTGTCCCTGGACACCACCTTGTCGCTCATGGGCGATGTGGGCCCTGAGCGTTTGCTCATCAGTGAGTCCGGCATCACCACCCGCGACGACGTGCTGCGTTTGCGACGCGCCGGGGTGCAGGGCTTTTTGGTGGGTGAGGCCTTCATGCGTGCGTCCGAGCCGGGCGTGGCCTTGGCCGAGTTGTTCGCTTGAAGGGGGTGGCTCAGGCGGTGTTGGGGTGGGGGGCTGACGCCCGGTGTTTGCGTCAAGCCGATCCGGCGTTGTGGTCTGTGGACGCGTCTTGGCAAACCCAGACCGATGCATTTTGGGCCAGCCCCGTGGGCCGGCATTTGCTGGGATTTTTGAACGAACGCTTGGCCGCCGGAGCCACCATTTACCCACCCGAACCCTTGCGGGCTTTGGCGCTCACGCCGTTGAGCAAGGTCAAGGTCGTGATCCTGGGTCAAGACCCCTACCACGGCCCAGGGCAGGCCGAAGGATTGGCGTTCTCGGTCGCCCCGGGTGTCCGGCCGCCGCCGAGTTTGCGCAACATCTTCAAAGAATTGGAGCGCGATCTGCATTGCCCCGCGCCCGCCAACGGCTCTTTGGTGCGCTGGGCCGAGCAGGGTGTGCTGCTGCTCAATGCCTGCCTGAGCGTCGAGGACGGTTTGCCCGCCAGCCACGCCGGGCGCGGTTGGGAAGCGTTCACCGACGCGTGCGTGGCGTGTTGCAACGCCGATCCGGCTCCCAAAGTGTTTGTGTTGTGGGGTGTTTATGCGCAACGCACAGCCACGGCGATTGATGGCCGCCGGCACGCGGTTTTGATGGCCAATCACCCTTCGCCATTGTCGGCGCGGCGAGGGCCAACCCCGTTTTTGGGCTGCGGCCATTTCAGCCAAGCCAACCGGTGGCTGGAAGCCCATGGACAAAAACCCGTGGATTGGTGAAAGCCCAAGCATTTTTCATGGCATAATCACGGGCTCTGCATTGGAGGGGTGCCCGAGTGGCTAAAGGGGGCAGACTGTAAATCTGTTGGCTTACGCCTACACTGGTTCGAATCCAGTCCCCTCCACCAGCCGCTGTTGGTAACAACAGTCGCAGAGAGCGTGAAAGTCGTGGCTTGCTGGGCGTTGTTTGGCAAGTTCGGTTTTGGCGGGAGTAGTTCAATGGTAGAACCCCAGCCTTCCAAGCTGATGACGCGGGTTCGATTCCCGTCTCCCGCTCCATGTGCGCTGTGCTTGTATTTGTAATTTTCCAAACGGTTGGCCTCGGGTCAAGCGTTTTGGCCCTTGTGGCTCAGTGGTAGAGCACTCCCTTGGTAAGGGAGAGGTCGCGGGTCCGATTCCCGCCAAGGGCACCAGTTTTCGGTGTTGTTTCATTCATTTTGATTTTGGAGTTCCCAAATGGCAAAAGAAAAATTTGAGCGGACCAAGCCGCACGTTAACGTGGGCACGATTGGCCACGTGGACCACGGCAAGACCACATTGACCGCGGCGATCACGACCGTGTTGGCGGCCAAGTTTGGCGGCTCGGCCAAGGCCTACGACCAGATCGACGCAGCGCCCGAAGAGAAGGCTCGCGGCATCACCATCAATACCGCGCACGTGGAATACGAAACGGCCAACCGCCATTACGCCCACGTGGACTGCCCCGGCCACGCCGACTATGTGAAGAACATGATCACCGGTGCCGCCCAGATGGACGGCGCGATTTTGGTGTGTTCGGCCGCTGACGGCCCCATGCCCCAGACCCGCGAGCACATTTTGCTGTCGCGCCAAGTGGGCGTGCCTTACATCATCGTGTTCCTGAACAAGGCCGACATGGTGGACGACGCCGAACTGTTGGAGTTGGTCGAAATGGAAGTGCGCGAGTTGCTCTCCAAGTACGACTTCCCTGGCGACGACACCCCCATCATCCACGGCTCGGCCAAACTGGCCTTGGAAGGCGACAAGGGCCCGTTGGGCGAAGAAGCCATCATGAAGTTGGCCGACGCGTTGGACACCTACATCCCCACGCCTGAGCGTGCGGTGGACGGTGCTTTCTTGATGCCGGTGGAAGACGTGTTCTCCATCTCGGGTCGCGGCACGGTGGTGACCGGTCGTATCGAGCGCGGTATCGTCAAGGTGGGTGAAGAAATTGAGATTGTTGGTATTGCCGACACCCAGAAGACCACCTGCACGGGCGTGGAGATGTTCCGCAAGCTGCTCGACCAAGGTCAAGCGGGCGACAACGTGGGTATTTTGTTGCGCGGCACCAAGCGCGAAGACGTGCAGCGCGGCCAAGTGCTGTGCAAGCCCGGCTCGATCAAGCCGCACACGCACTTCACGGGTGAGGTGTATGTGTTGTCCAAAGACGAGGGTGGCCGTCACACGCCGTTCTTCAACAACTACCGTCCACAGTTTTACTTCCGCACGACCGACGTGACGGGCTCCATCGAGCTGCCAGAAGGCAAAGAGATGGTGATGCCTGGTGACAACGTGTCGATCACGGTCAAGCTGATCAACCCCATCGCCATGGAAGAAGGCTTGCGCTTCGCCATCCGCGAAGGTGGTCGTACCGTCGGCGCCGGTGTGGTTGCCAA
>JAABPX010000065.1 GCA_011391745.1 Comamonadaceae bacterium | reverse complement strand
GAAAGCGAATGAACTCCCCCCGCTCCCAAACCCCCAAGGATTGGTCGAAGTACGGGCTCACCGCCGCCACATTGAGTGCACAGATGCTGATCACCGTCGATGCGACCAACACCGCGCTACACCAGCGCCTGGGCAAAACCAGAAATACCAGCCCCGCCAACGCCGCCCAAAGCAAGCCCCACCAAACAGGCACACTCAGCCAAGCCCACGCTTGGGCCGGACTCCAGGTCAGGGCGGTTGACAGCGTGGGGACCAAGGCCACCAGCAGCAGCCACACCCCCCAGAACACCGCACGTTTGTGCGGATCGCGCATTTCGGCATAGCCAAGCAAAAGCGGGGCCAGCGCACCCAAACCAATACACATCGACTCCCACCAAGGACTCAAAGGAGACAAATGCAACACGCCGATGCTGGGTACGGCGTGGGCCCAAGGGGTGGAGGCCATCCAGGCCGACACCGCCAACAAACTGCGCTCAGAGACTTGACCCAGCCCAAACGGCACCGACGGCGGGTACATCAAAGCCAACGGCCACAGCGCCAACAGCACCAAGGCACCGTGGGTGGTGGGTTCAAACCAATCGGCGCGAAATTGGTTCCAGCGGCGCATCAAGCCCATGCCCTCCAACGCCACCGCCAGCCCAGCACCCATGGCTGCACCCACCGTGTTGAGGGCCCAGTCCACGTTCGATGGCACGCGGCGTGGCAAATGGTTTTGCAAAGACTCCAGGCCCAGAGACAAAACCGAAGCCAGCAAACAAGCCCACCAAAAACCGTGCCGCCATTCGGAGCGCGCCATGGCCAAGGCCAGCAAAAAGCCCAAAGGGGCATAACCCAAAAGGTTGGAAGCGATGTCGAAAGCGGTCCAGTACTGCGGCCAAGGCGAGAACAAAAAAGACCAAGGTGCCAAACCTGGGATTCGCCAACCCTCAAATGGATACAAACTGGCGTACACCACCACCGCGGCAAACAGCGCCGCCAGCGGCCAAGCCGAGGAACGCCCTTGAGCGGCCATCAAAAGGGCTTAACGACCACCAAGATCACCACGATGAGCAACAAGATGACTGGCACCTCGTTGAACCAGCGGTACCACACATGGCTTCGGTGGTTGTTACCCCGTTCCCACTGACGCAAATGACGCATGCACAGGTGGTGATAACCCAAAACCAACAACACAAACAACCACTTGGCGTGCATCCACCCATTGCCTGGACCAAAGCCAATTTTGTAACCCGCCCACAACCACAGGCCCAATCCCAAAGCGGGAATGGCCAACAGGTGGGTGAAGCGCATGAGCTTGCGCGCCATCAACAACAAACGCTCGCGCTCGGCCTTGCTGTCGGTCGGCACCATGGCCAAATTAACAAAAATGCGCGGCAGATAAAACAAACCCGCAAACCAACTGGCCACGAAGACGATGTGAAGGGCTTTGATCCATAGCATTGCGTCAGTGTAGCCGCAGAGACCAAAAAAAACCCGACCACTGGGGTCGGGCGAGAAGCCCTTCAGTGTTCACACAAATCGGGCGCCCGCTCAGGGAGGAAAAGCGGGGAATTTGTCCACAAAGGCCAAATTCGGGCGCAATCCTACCCCAAGCCCAGGCCGACCGGCAAGGGCCTGCCGGGATGTGTCTGACTTTTGTCACAATCGAACCCATGCACACCCCCGCACCCCACCCCCACAGCCGTCCGCGCCGCCTGCGTCGCGATGCCTTCAGCCGCAACCTCGTGCGCGAACATGCCTTGAGCAGCCACGACCTGATTTACCCGGTCTTTGTGCTCGAAGGCCAAAACCGTCGCGAGGCCGTGGGCTCCATGCCGGGTGTGGAGCGCCTGTCGCTGGACTTGCTGATGCCCGTGGCCGAGGACTGCGTGAAGCTGGGCATCCCGGCCTTGGCGCTGTTCCCGGTGATCGACCCGTCGCTCAAAACGCCCGATGGCCGCGAGGCCGCCAACCCCGACGGCCTGGTGCCGCGCGTGGTGCGCGCCCTCAAGCAAGCCTTCCCCGAACTCGGCGTGATGACCGACGTTGCACTCGACCCGTACACCAGCCACGGCCAAGACGGCGTGCTAGACGACAACAACTACATCCTCAACGACCCGACGGTTGATATCTTGGTGCAGCAAGCGCTGACCCAAGCGGCAGCGGGCGTGGACATGGTCGCGCCCAGCGACATGATGGACGGGCGCATTGGTGCCATTCGCCAAGCGCTGGAAGCCGCCGGTCATGTGAACACCCGCATCATGGCCTACAGCGCCAAATACGCCAGCGCGTTTTACGGCCCCTTCCGCGATGCCGTGGGCTCGGCGGCCAACCTGGGCAAGGCCGACAAAAAGGTCTACCAAATGGACCCCGGCAACAGCAACGAGGCGCTGCGCGAAGTGGCGCTGGACATCGCCGAGGGCGCCGACATGGTGATGGTCAAGCCCGGCATGCCGTACTTGGACATCGTGCGCCGGGTCAAAGACGAGTTCGGTGTGCCGACCTTCGCCTATCAGGTGAGCGGCGAATACGCCATGCTCAAGGCCGCCGCGCAAAACGGCTGGCTCGCGCACGACGCGGTGATGATGGAAAGCCTTTTGGCTTTCAAACGCGCCGGGGCGGACGGCATCTTGACCTACTTTGCGCGCGACGCCGCGCGCTTGCTCAAAGCCTGATCGGCTTAGCCCTTCGCTGGCACACCCATGGACTTCAAACCCCTCATTACCCTGCTGGCCATCGTCAACCCCTTGGCCATCGTCCCGTTTTTCATTCACTACACCCAAGGCTTCACCGCCCTACAACGCAAACGCACCATTGGCATTGCCAGCATCAGTGTGTTCATCGTGATCGCCGTTTGTGCCTTGGTGGGCTTGGAGGTGTTGAACTTCTTCAACATCTCACTGGCGAGCTTTCAGGTCGGTGGCGGCTTGCTGCTCATGACCTCGGCGTTGGCCATGCTCAACGCCCAACCGGCCGAAGCCAAAGCCACACAAGGTGAGGTCAACGACGCACACACCAAAACCTCCATCGCGGTGGTGCCGCTGACCATCCCGCTGTTGACCGGACCAGCCACCATGTCCACGGTGGTGATTTACGCCGACCAAGCCAAGACCGTGGTGCAACACGGCGCCCTAATTGGCTACGGTGTGGTCATCGCTTTGGCCACTTGGCTGTGCTTCACTATGGCCAAACCGATTGCGCGGGTGTTGGGCCAAACCGGCATCAACGTCATGACCCGCCTCATGGGCCTGATCTTGGCCGCCTTGGCGGTGGAGGTGATGGCGGCTGGGTTGGTGAAACTGTTTCCCGCCTTGGCCTAAAGCCCAAGCCGGAGCGCCGCATGCAAACACGATGGGACGATTTGGCTTGGCAACACCCCATCATCCAAGCCCCCATGGCCGGCTCACAAGGCAGCGCCTTGGCGCTGGCCGTGTGCCAAGCCGGTGGCGTGGGCTCTTTGCCCGGTGCCATGCTCAGCCCCGAAGCCTTGAGCGCCGAATTGCACACGCTGCGCGAGCAAGCCGCCGGGCCTTGGAACGTCAACTTTTTTTGCTACACCCCGCCGCCGCCCGATGACGCCGCGCAAACGCGCTGGCGCGATGTACTTCGCCCGTTGTATGACGAGGCGGGCATAGACCCGCACGCGGTGCCTGCCGGTGCGGGCCGTGTGCCGTTTTCGCACGCGGTGGCCGATGTGGTCGAGCCCTTCGCGCCGCCGGTGGTGAGTTTCCATTTCGGGTTGCCCGCGCCGGACTTGCTTGCGCGGGTCAAGGGCTGGGGCAGCTTGGTGATGTCGAGCGCCACCACGGTGGACGAGGCCCGCTGGCTGCAGGCGCACGGCGCGGACGCGGTCATTGCGCAGGGGCTAGAGGCCGGCGGACACCGTGGCCTGTTTCTGAACAACGACCTCTCCACACAACTGGGCACCTTCGCCTTGGTGCCGCAGGTGGTGGCCGCGGTGGATGTGCCGGTGGTGGCTGCGGGCGGCATCGCCAGTGCCGAGGGCGTGCGCGCCGCCCTGGCCTTGGGTGCCAGCGCGGTGCAGGTCGGCACGGCGTATTTGTGTTGCCACGAGGCCAGCACCAGCGCCGTGCACCGCACCGCCTTGCTCAGCCCCGCGTCGACGCACACCGAACTGACCACCTTGTTTTCGGGCCGCCCCGCGCGCGGCATCGTCAACCGGCTCATGCGCACCTTGGGGCCGCGCCACCCGGCCACGCCCGCGTTCCCGTTGGCCACCGCCGCGGTGGCCCCGCTGCGCGCGCACTTCGAGGCCCAAGGCTCAGGCGACTGCTCACCCTTGTGGGCCGGGCAAAACACCAGCGGCTGCCGCGCTGTGAGTGCCGCCGAGGTCACGCAGGCCTTGGCCCAAGGCTGCCGCTGAATCCAAGGGCATCACATGTACGCGCTCAGCGTCCAAGTGCACCCACCCGCGCGTGCCAGCCTGGAGTGCTTGGCGGTGCGCCCCCGTCAGGGTCATGGACAACCGAACCCCAGGCACCGCATACAAGCTCAGCAGCGCCAGCGTGGTGTCGCCCAAATGGCGCGCTTCCTCAACCTGTGCGCCCCAATCGCCCTCGCGGCCCTCGTCCAAGGCCCGCCACGCCATGCCGTCGTTGGGGATGATCCAACTCACCGCATGGCCCACCAGCAATTTGTTTTTATCGCGCACGGTCAGCACCGGGCACGTGTCTGAATCACCCTGTCCAGCAGACCAACGCAAACGCCCAAAGCCTGGCGAATCGGCGGTGCCCAACCACGTCCCTTGAAATCGGTTTTGAATGCCCGCCAAATCGGCCACGCGCGCGTTGCGCGGTGCTTGATGAATGCTCGCAGGTGTGCCCACCTGCAAAATCTGCCCGCCATCCATCACCGCCATGCGGTCGGCCAACAAGCGGGCTTCATTCAGGTCGTGCGTAACAAGCACGATCGGGATCGCCAGCTCGCGGCGCAAATCCGCCAACAAGCGGTAGAGGCTTTGGCGGCTCATTTGGTCGACCGCTGAAAACGGCTCGTCGAGCAACAACAATCGGGGCTCGCGGGCCAGCGCACGCGCCACCGCCACGCGCTGTTGCTGCCCACCCGACAGCGCGGCGGGCCGGCGCGATTGCAGCTCGTCGCTCAGTCCCACGTGGTCCAACCAGTGTTGGGCTTGGGCTTTGCGCTGGCTGTGCGGCAGGTGCAGCAAAGACAGGGCCACATTGCCCAGGGCGTCTAAGTGCGGCATCAGCGCGTAGTGCTGAAACACCAAGCCCACGTGGCGGCGCTGCGGCGGCAACCAAACGCCTTGCGCGGTGTCGCACCAAGTCTCGTCGCCCACCACCACGCGCCCGCGCTCTGGTCGCATCAAGCCCGCCAAGGTGCGCATGAGCGAAGTTTTGCCCGCACCCGAAGGCCCCACCAAGGCCAACAGTTCGCCGGGTTCGCAGCGCAAACTGCCCAACAAGGGCATTGGGGCTTGTTGTTCGATCTCAAGGACCAGCGCGCTCACCGTCGCACCGCCAATCGCGCCGAAGCAAAAAACGACGCGGCCACCGCGCCCAAAGACAGCAGCAACAACAGCAGCGCCATTTGGTTGGCACCCGCCAAATCAAAAGACTGCACACTGTCGTAAATGGCGATGGCGATGGTGCGGGTTTCGCCCGGGATGCTGCCGCCCACCATCAACACCACGCCAAACTCGCCCAGCGTGTGCACAAAGGTCAGCACACAAGCCGACAACACACCGGGCCACGCCAAGGGCAATTCCACGCGCCAAAACGTCTGCCACGCCGACAAACCGCTGACCGCGGCCGCCTCCGACAGGTTCTCCGGAATGGACTCAAACGCGCGCTGCACCGGCTGCACCATGAAGGGGATGTTGAACACCACCGAAGCGATCAAGAGCCCCAAAAAATTGAAGGTCAGCGACACCCCAAAGACCGACTGCACCCAAGCCCCGAGCGGCGAGCCCCCGCCCATCGACACCAACAAGTAGTAGCCCAAGACCGTGGGCGGCAAGACCAGCGGCAACACCACCAGCGCCTCAATCCAAGACTTGCCCGACCAACGCGTGCGCGCCAGCCAACGGCCCAGCCACAGACCCGTGGGCAACAGCACGATCAAGGTGGCCGTGGCCAACTCCAAAGAAAGCACCAAGGCTTGCCAATCCATGGCCCTTACTCCTTGGGCATGGCAAACCCGTAGCGCACCAGGATGGCTTGCGCCGCTGGGGTGGACAGGTAATCGTAGAACGCCCGGGCTTGGAGTGGCGCACCCTTGACCAGCACCATGCGCTGGCGCAGCGGCTGGTGCCAATCCTCAGGAATCAAGGCAAAGCGGCCCGTCTTGGCCACCGCCGGTGCCAAAGCCAACGACTGCGCCACGATGCCGCCTTGCGTCGAGCCCGACACCGCGAACTGCGCGGCCTGCGACACGTTTTCGCCAAACACCAAGCGTGGCTGAATCGCGCTCCACAAGCCCGCGTGCTGCAGCGCTTCTTGGGCGCGCGTGCCGTAAGGCGCGTGCTGGGGATTGGCGATGGCGAACTTGCGCAAGCGCCCGTCTTTGAGCGCAGCGGCCAGGTCCTGGAGCTCGCCGTCGGCCTTCAAGGGCGAACCCGGCGGCACCAAGATGCCGATGCGGCCCACAGCATAGGCCCGCCCTCGGTCTTCGGTTTTACCCGCGTCGGCCAGCGCAAACACGAACTGCTCATCGGCCGACATGAACAGGTGAAAGGGCGCGCCCTGCAAGATCTGCGTTTTGAAATTGCCAGAAGAACCAAACACCAGCCGCAGCGACTGCCCAGTGTCTTGCTTGAACCGCGCCGCCACGGCGTCAAGGGCGAACTTCAGGTCGGACGCCGCAGCCACGGTGGGCAAGGTCTGCGCTTGCACGACCTGGCCCATGGCCAGCGCGGCAACGGCGGCCAATGTGCTGAACCAAGAATGAAGCTGCGCGGGCATGGTGGATGTGGTATTTTCGATATCTATGGCCAAGTATATCGATAAGCCCCACCCTCCCACGCTTCAAGCCAAGGTGCGCTTTCGCATCAAGTGGCAAGACACCGTGGCCATGGGTCCGGGCAAGGCCGATGTGCTGCAAGCCATCCACGACACCGGCTCCTTGGCCGAGACGGGACGCCGATTGAACATGAGTTACCAACGCGTCTGGTCTCTGGTGCGTGGCATGAATGCTGATTTTGTGGAGCCCTTGGTGCTGACCCAGCGCGGCGGTGCAGCCGGTGGCGGCGCGGCCTTGACCGAGGTGGGCCAGCGCGTGTTGGCCCTGTACCGAAGCATCGAAGCCGACGCGGACCGTGCAGTCGCCAAGAAAGTGGCACCCTTGCTGGCGCTCATCCGCAGCGATGCGAACAGCCCCGGCTAATTCTTGAGCCAGCGCTTGAGCGCTGCCGCGTCCGACGCCTGCTCGGCTGCGGCCTCAAGTTGATCGACCTTCGCTTGCAAAACCCGCACCTGCTGCGCCAACGCCGCGGCCAAACGCTCGGCCGTCACGCCGGTGCCGGGCGGCAGGTCGAACTCGTCGGCCAATCGGTCGTTGCGTGCGGCGCGTTGGCGCTCTTGGTCCGCCACCTGCTGCTTGAGCAACACGGTGACCTCGGCCAGCTGCGCGTCATTCGCGGGGCTCGCTGGTGTGCTGAGCGCGGCGCGCTGTTGGATGTCGAGCAAGGCCAGCCAATCGCGGCGTTCGTTGGCGGCGTTGGCTTCGCTCATGAGCGCGGTCTTCACCAAGCGCCGCTCGGGGTCGGGTTCGCGGTCGGGGTGCAAGGCGCTGGCGAGTTGGCGAAACAAGCCGCGCAAACGCTGCTGCGCCGACTCGGCCTGTGCCAACTCGGCGGCCTGCGCGGGTGCGGGTGCTTTCTTTTGTTGGCGTGCCTTGGTCGCCGCCTTGCGCTGCGCCTGGGCCTCGGCGTGTGCGGCGTCGGCTTGGTGCTCGGCCTGCCAAGCCTCGCGGCGTTCTTGCTCCAGCTCGGTCCAAGTGCGCGGGTGGTGGCGGTCGTGCACAACCGCCATCTCGACATCGCCCGCGCGCGCCAACAACTGGGCCATGACACACAAGCGCTGCTGTGCGGTCTCGCGCTGCTCGCCCGCCAACTGCTTGGCCACCAAGCTGTCGTCCAGCGCCAACACCAAGGTGCGCATGGCTTGACGCTGGCGCTGCTGCAACGGGGTCAAGGCGGCGTGACGGGCTGGCCGATGTGCTTGTGCCACGGCCTCCAAGGTCTGCAACTGCCCGCGGATCTGCTGCAAACGCCGCAATTGCCAGTCGTGCGCCTTGGCTGCGGCCGAAGCGGCGTTGGGCGCGTGCGCCAATACGGTCACCGCCGTGCGGCGGTCATGCAACTCGGGCGATGGGGAAAGAGGGGTTGGGCGTGAACGGGACATGGGGCTTTGTGTGAGCAGCCGCACTTTAGGCCATAAACTCCCCCGGTGGCCAAAGAAAAAACCCTCTACACCTGCAGCGACTGCGGCGGCACCAGCCCGAAATGGCTGGGCAAGTGCCCGCATTGCAACGCTTGGAACACCCTGATTGAATCGGTGGCCGAGTCCAACGCGCCCACCAAAAACCGCTTCGCGTCCCTGGCCAAAACGGCCGAGGTCATGCCGCTGGCCGACATCGAAGCGGCCGATGTGCAGCGCACCCCCACCGGCCACGAAGAGCTCGACCGCGTGCTCGGCGGCGGCATTGTGGACGGCGGTGTGGTGCTGATTGGCGGCGACCCCGGCATCGGCAAATCCACTTTGCTCTTGCAAGCGCTCGATTCGCTGCAACGCGCGGGCCACAAAACGCTGTACGTGACGGGCGAAGAAAGCGGCGCGCAAGTGGCGCTGCGCTCGCGCCGCTTGGGGCTGGACGGCTCGCAGGTCAATGTCTTGGCCGAGATCCAGCTTGAAAAAATCCTCTCCACGCTGCAAGCACACCAACCGGCGATTGCGGTGATCGACTCCATCCAAACCGTGTACTCCGAGCAGCTCACCTCGGCCCCCGGCTCGGTGGCTCAGGTGCGCGAATGCGCGGCGCACCTCACGCGCGCCGCCAAGGCCACCGGCACGGCCATCGTGCTGGTGGGCCACGTCACCAAAGAAGGCGCGCTGGCCGGGCCACGGGTGCTTGAACACATGGTGGACACGGTGCTGTACTTTGAAGGCGACACACATTCCAACTTCCGCCTGATCCGCGCCATCAAAAACCGCTTTGGCGCGGTCAATGAAATTGGCGTGTTCGCCATGACCGAAAAAGGCCTCAAGGGCGTGAGCAACCCGAGCGCGATTTTCCTAAGCCAACACAGCGAGCCGGTGCCCGGCAGCTGCGTCATGGTCACGCTCGAAGGTTCGCGGCCCTTGCTCGTCGAGATTCAAGCGCTGGTTGACAGCGGCGGGCCCAGCCCACGCCGCTTGAGCGTGGGCCTGGAGCGCGACCGCTTGGCCATGTTGCTGGCGGTGCTGCACCGCCACGCGGGCGTGGCATGTATGGACCAAGACGTGTTTGTGAACGCCGTGGGCGGCGTACACATCCGCGAACCCGCCGCCGACTTGGCCGTCATGCTGGCCATCACCAGCAGCTTGCGCGGCAAGGCGCTGCCCAAGGGTTTCATTGCGTTTGGCGAAGTGGGCTTGGCGGGTGAAGTGCGCCCTGCGCCGCGCGGCCAAGACCGGCTCAAAGAAGCCGCCAAACTCGGCTTCACCACCGCCGTGGTGCCCAAGGCCAACGCGCCCAAGAAAAACGACAAAGCCTTTGAGGGCCTGACCATCCACGCGGTCGAGCGCATCGAAGACGCGATGCAGTTGGTGCGGGGTTTGTGATGCCCAGCTTGCCCCCACGCTGGCGCAGCCTGCTCTTCCCCGCCTTGGCGCTGGCCTTGCTTTTCGGCGCTTGGCGCAGCTACGGCGGCCAAGGCGTCTTGCTGGCCACCTTGATGATCAGCTTTTGGGTCTTGCTGCACTTCACGCAGCTCATGCGGGTGCTGCGGGTCGCTGCGAGCCGCCCCATGGGGCAAGTGGCCGACCTCGCGCCCGTGCTGAGCCGCTTGCGCGTGGGCCAATCTCTCAGCGACGTGGTGCGCCTGACGCGCAGCTTGGGCCTGCCGGTGAACGCCGAAGACGAACCCACCACGGTTTTGTCGTGGTCCGACGAGTTGGGCCATACCCTGATCGCCACCTTCACCCAAGGCCGCTTGAGCGCGTTCGAACACCACCCCCCGCCAAGCGCGGTAGCGCAGTCGTAAAATCTGGTTTTTTGATCAACCCGGCTCCGGGGTTTCCTGGGCCACCACACCTCAGAGGCTTTGCACATGTCCCCCATTCCTTCAATGTCCGACCGCGACGGCAAAATTTGGATGGACGGCCAAATGGTCGAGTGGCGCGACGCCAAAATTCACGTGCTCAGCCACACCCTGCACTACGGCTGCGGCGCGTTTGAAGGTGTGCGGGCCTACAAAACCGCCCAAGGCACGGCCATCTTCCGCCTGCAAGAACACACCGAACGCCTGTTCAACAGCGCCAAAATTCTGCGCATGAACATCCCCTTCACCCAAGAACAGGTCAACGACGCCCAATGCGCCGTGGTACGCGAGAACCAGTTGGAGAGCGGCTACCTGCGCCCCCTGACGTGGATCGGCGACCGCAAACTCGGCGTCTCGCCCAAAGGCAACACCATCCACCTCATGGTCGCGGCTTGGGCTTGGGGCGCGTACCTTGGCGAAGAAGGCATGAAGCGCGGCATTCGTGTGAAGACCAGCAGCTACACCCGCCACCACGTCAACATCACCATGACGCAGGCCAAGGCGGTGAGCAACTACACAAACAGCATTTTGGCCAATATGGAAGCCACCGACGACGGCTACGACGAAGCCTTGTTGCTGGACTCTTCAGGCTTTGTGTCCGAAGGTGCGGGCGAGAACATCTTCGTGATCAAAAACGGCGTGATCTACACCCCGGACTTGTCGGCTGGCGCGTTGAACGGCATCACCCGCAACACGGTGTTCCACATCGCCAAAGACTTGGGCCTGGAGATTGTGCAAAAGCGCATCACCCGCGACGAGGTCTATATTGCCGACGAAGCCTTCTTCACGGGCACCGCCGCCGAAGTCACGCCCATCCGCGAACTCGACCGCATCGAGCTGGGCAAGCCCGGTTATGTGGGCAGCCGTGGCCCCATCACCGAAAAAATCCAGACCGCGTTCTTTGACATCGTCAACGGCCGCAACCCCAAATACGCCCACTGGCTCACCCAAGTCTGATCACCATGAGCACCCCTGCCGCCATCGAACTCCGCGCCCAAGACCTCAACGCCCACGGCGGTGTGATGTGCCCCAGCCCGCAATCGGGCATGACCACTTGGAGCAGCCACCCCAAGGTGTTTTTGGACGTTTCCAAAACCGGCGAGGCCCGCTGCCCCTATTGCGGCACGGTGTACCGTCTCAAAGCCGGTGAGTCGGTGGCGCACGGCCACTGAGTCAGCGCAAGGGGTCGCGCAACTGCAAGTGGCGGCCCGCCCACAGCACCAAAGCAATCACGGGCAGACCCATCGCGGTGGTGACCACAAAAAACCCGGGGTACCCCAAGGCATCCACCATGCCGCCCGAATAGCCGCCCAAAGACTTGGGCAAGAGCGTCATCAGCGAGCTGAACAGCGCGTATTGCGTGGCGGTGAACGAGACGTTGACCAAGCTCGACAAAAACGCCACAAACGCAGCGCTGGCAAAACCCGCAGCCAAATTGTCCGCCGAGACCACGGCGTACAAAAGCGGCAGGTTGTGCCCCGCTTGGGTCAGGGCCACAAAGGCCAAATTGGTCAACGCGGCCATGACCGCGCCCCAAAACAAACAGCGCATCACCCCCCAGCGGGTGGCCAAAATGCCGCCCAAAAACCCGCCCACAATGCCGATGATCACGCCGTAGGTTTTCACCGCATTGGCAATTTCGATTTTGCTAAAACCCATGTCGGCGTAGAACACGTTGGAGATCACGCCCAACACAATGTCAGAAATGCGGTACAGCCCAATCAACGCCAACAGCAACCACGCCGTGTGTGCCCCGTACCGCGCGAAGAAGTCTTGCACCGGCACCACCCAGGTCTGTCGCGCCACCTCGGCCTGCGCCACCCCCGCCGAAACCAAGGCGCGGCCCACCACCACCGCAGCAGCCAATGCCAGCAGCAAACGCAGCGCCTCCCACAGCAAGCCGCCCAGCGGCCCCATGGCCGCACCGGCCAACAGCGTTTGGCTGGCTTCACCGAGCCAAAAGAAAACCGCCACAAACGCCCCCACACCGCCCGCGAACACCGCAAACAAACGCGCATTGCCCGCCGCCGACCAGACGGCCCCTTCGGGTCGCACCGGTTCGCGCATCCACAAATTGGTCAGAATGCCCACACCCATGACCGCGGCCATGGTGGCGTAGGTTTGCTGCCACGCATCGAACACATACGCGCCTTGGGCTGAACCCCAGTAAGACGCCAAATACAAAGCCCCCGCGCCCGCCGCGATCATGCCCACGCGGTAACCCGCGATGTACGCCGACGACAGCAGCGCTTGTATGTCGGCTGGAGCCGACTCGATGCGATAGGCATCAATCACCACGTCTTGGGTGGCCGACGAAAACCCCAACAACACCGCCAACAGCGCCATCCCAACCAGCGAATGACCACCAGAGGCCGGGTCCACGCGCGACATGCCCAAGAGAGCCACCACGATACCGAGCTGCGCCAGCAGCAACCACGAACGCCGCTGCCCCAGCCACGCGGTCAACTTAGGCAGTGGCATGCGGTCCACCAACGGTGCCCACACAAATTTGAACGAATAGCCCAGCGCCGCCCAACTGAAAAACGTCACCGCCTTGCGCTCCACCCCCGCCTCCAACAACCACAAAGACAGGGACGAAAAAATCAACAATATCGGCAAGCCCGCCGAAAAACCCAACAAGGCCAACACCAACACGCGCCGGTCCAGCAGCGCCAACAAAGTTTGGGACCAAGGGGTTTTTTCTGTGATGGGGTTCATGCGCCTGCCGTGTGCTGTGTGTCTCTCGTTATTATTGACGCATGTGCTTACTCTGCGAATTCAAAGCTTCTCGCCGCCAGGTCTTGCGCGGCGGCATGGCCGCTGCGGCCAGTGTGGGCTTGGCCGCTCACGCCCAAGTGGACGTGGGGCCACCGTCCACCTTGCGCAAACTCGTGTCGGCCGAACAGGTTGAGGCAGCGGCGGCCAAGCAATACACGCAAATGATGGGCAGCGCCCAACAGCAGCGCGCGCTCTACCCCGCCGATCACCCCCAAGTGCGCCGCTTGCGCGGCATCGCCCAGCGGCTGGTGCCTCACGCCCGCGCCTGGAACCCCAACGCCCAACAGTGGCGATGGGAAATCAACCTCATCCACAGCGACCAAATCAACGCCTTTTGTATGCCCGGCGGCAAGATCGCGTTTTACAGCGGCATCCTCGACAAGCTCAAACTCAGCACCGACGAAGCCGCCATGATCATGGGACACGAAATGGCCCACGCCCTGCGCGAACACGCCCGCGCCCAAATGGGCAAAGGCACCGCCACCAACTTGGGCTTGCGCTTGGGTGCGGCCTTGCTGGGTTTGGGGCAAGCGGGCGACATCGCGGCCGATCTGGGCAGCCAACTGCTGTCCTTGCAGTTCAGCCGTTCCGATGAAACCGAGGCCGACTTGGTGGGTTTGGAGCTCGCCGCCCGCGGCGCCTTCGCACCCCAAGCCAGCGTCACGCTGTGGCAAAAAATGGCGGCGGCTTCGGGTGGGTCGGCTTCGCTGTCGTTTCTCTCCACCCACCCAAGCAGCCCAGACCGCATCAAAACCCTGCAGCGCAATGTGCCCAAGGTGCAGGGGCTGTTTGAAAAAGCCCGCGCCGCCGGTTAAGCGCCCTCGCCCACATACGGGTTGGTGCGGCGCTCTCGGCCCAAGGTGCTCTCCGGGCCGTGGCCGGGAATGAACACCGTGTCATCGCCCATGGGCCACAAACGCTCGCGAATGCTGCTGAGCAACTGCGCGTGGTTGCCTTGCGGAAAGTCGGTGCGCCCAATGCTCCCAGCAAACAACACATCACCCAAAAACACCCGCTGCGCCGCTGCGCTGTGAAACACCACGTGGCCCGGCGTGTGGCCGGGGCAGTGGCGCACGGCCAAGGTGCAGTGGCCAATCGTGACCGTATCGCCATCGGCCAGCCAACGCGTGGGGGTGAAGTGTTGGGCAGGGGGAAACCCAAACATCTGGCTTTGCTGGGGCAAACCGTCGATCCAAAACTGGTCACCGGGGTGCGGCCCCACGATGGGTAAGCCCAAGCGCTGGGCCAATTCGCCCGCGCCACCCGCGTGGTCGATGTGCGCGTGGGTGAGCCAAATGGCCTTGAGGGTCACACCCAAACGCGCCACTTCGGCCAGCAACACGTCCAAATCCCCGCCGGGGTCGATGATCGCCGCGTCCAGGGTTTCGTCGCACCAAACGATGGAGCAGTTTTGAGAAAAATCGGTGACGGGAACGGTGAGGTACTGGAACATGGCGAACGCGCGGGGTTAGAAAAAAACGGGCGCCGAGGCCGCACGCGCGTAAACGCGTGCAATCTGGCGGGCCAGGTCGGTGTCTTTGTGGGTGAGGCCACCGGCGTCGTGTGTGGTCAGGCCAATGTCAACGCGGTTGTACACGTTGCGCCACTCTGGGTGGTGGTCCGATTTTTCGGCGACCATGGCCACCGCGGTCATGAAAGCGAAGGCACTGACAAAATCGGGAAAGGTCAAAGAAACGCACAGCCGCCCCGCCTCTAAGCGCCACGGGCTCGGGCCAACGCCGGGGTCGGTGGCAAGAAAATGCGCTATTTCCTGTTCGGTCAGTCGTTGTGTCATGGGGATACGGTTGTGCTTGAGGCTGGTCGTTTGGCAGTCGCCCTTGGGACCTGCCAGTCCATCAATAGCTTAGCCCCTGCTGGAAGAGCGTGCGTCTTCTCGATGTTTACCGAAAGCTGATTGTGCAACAACTGATCTACTACGATCATCAGTTTCCCTAGTTGCTCATAAAAAACGCGGACATGGCAATGATTGTCAAATTCAATCTTTTTTGAACCAAAAAGATGTGTCAATGCGTCGACGGTTTTGGATTGCGTCAATGCAATCTCGGCATGAGCCAGCGAGTGCCGTACAGAACTCAAAGTGTGGTCCCGATTTAGCTCAAGGCATTCGTATGCCTTGTGTGCGAGCAAATACTTTTGAACGCGCTTCGACTCATAAAGCAGTTTGCCCACAAACAGCGTGGCATCAAATAGCCGCGGTGTGGCGGTTTGACTTACAAGCATCGGAGTCAGTGTGCCCTCGTATTCAATTTGACAAAGTGCAGAACAATCTAATTGTCGAATTGTTCCGTCAGGCAGCTCTGCATATTTGTACGGTAGATGCCAAGGCGCTCTGACAAGGAAGTCGTGGCTTGAAACGCCAGATGTTTTCTGGAATCGGACAGGAATAAGTTTTCTGTATTGCCAGTTTGCATATCCTTGCGCGGTCGTCTCCATACACACGGTTCTCCGTATTACTAGTCTTAAATTTATGCCACTGAACATGGCTATCGTAACCAGCGGCATGTGTCCTCGCCAAGCTGCTCGAATTCGTTGGTACTCTGCCGCATTGCTTGGCTGTTGTGGATCCCCGCATTCGCGAGGATGACTGTTTTATGGGGATGACAATGTTGTTGCAGATGACGATGTTGATGGTGACGACGGCGTTGTTTCAAGTCTGAGCAGGCTTCATAAGCGCACCGCAATCCCCCGCGCCCGCATCCGTTCTTTCGCCTGCTGCACCGTGTATTCGCCGTAGTGAAAAATGCTCGCGGCCAGCACCGCATCCGCGCCGCCGATGCTCACGCCGTCGGCCAAGTGATCCAGGTTGCCCACGCCGCCGGACGCGATGACGGGCACGCTCACCGCGTCGCTCACGGCGCGGGTCAGCTGCAGGTCAAAGCCGCTTTTGGTGCCGTCGCGGTCCATGCTGGTCAGCAAAATTTCGCCCGCGCCGTACTCGGCCATTTGGCTGGCCCAGGCCACGGCGTCTAGGCCCACGTTTTTGCGCCCGCCGTGGCTGTACACGTCCCAGCCGGGGCCGATGGCCAAACCGTTGGTGCCGATGCGTTGCTCGTCTTCCGGCGTGCGGCGTTTGGCGTCGATGGCCACCACGATGCACTGCGCGCCGTATTTGTCGGACGCTTCGCGGATGACTTGCGGGTTGGCAATGGCCGCCGAGTTGAAGCTGGTTTTGTCGGCACCCGCGTTGAGCAGGCGGCGCACGTCTTCCACGGTGCGCACCCCACCGCCCACGGTGAGCGGAATGAACACTTGGCTGGCCACGGCTTCGATGATGTGCAGGATCACGTCGCGCCCGTCGCTGGTGGCGGTGATGTCCAAAAACGTGAGTTCGTCCGCGCCTTGTTCGTTGTAGCGGGCCGCGATTTCCACCGGGTCACCCGCGTCGCGCAGCTCAACAAAGTTAACGCCTTTGACCACGCGACCGCCGGTCACGTCCAGGCAAGGGATGATGCGTTTGGCGAGCATGGCGGCTTCTCTTTTCAGCAGGTTCAGGGGTTCAACACTTGCAAGCGCTGCCAACCGTCCCAGCGCCCGCCCGCAGGCAGGGTGATGGGAGCATCGACTTGCGCGGCTTCCACACACAGCATGTGCCGCCAGCCGTCGCTGGGCATGTCGGCCAAGCGCTGGCACAGGTCTTGGGCGGGGTTCCAAACCACGGTGTTGGCCCAGCTGGGGCTTTGGCGAATGCTCACGGTTTGATTCAGCGTCAGTGCGCCGGGGCTGGCCGTGTAGACCCGGTCAAACGCTGTCGAGAAGCGCAGGGTATCGGCGGCCACGGCCTGT
>JAABPX010000064.1 GCA_011391745.1 Comamonadaceae bacterium | reverse complement strand
CCTGGGTCAGCGAATCCCATTCGGTCTGGCCGCCCAGGCCTTGCAGGGTGGCCTGCGCCGCGTCGGGCACGGCCAAGTACGTGTGCAGTGCACCGGTGAAGGCCAGCGCTTGGGTGTCGGTGTTGTGCACGCTCAGCGTGAGCTGCAAGGCGCCGGGGCTCAAGTCGATGTGCAGCGCCAAGGCAAAGGCTTGGGGCCACCAAGCACGGGTTTGGGGGGTGTCGCTCAAGCGCAGCGTGAGGCGCGCGTGGTCTGCGGCCAGTTCGGGCGCGTCGGCTTGCCAGGCCACATTGCGGACAAAGCCATGTTTGGGTAAGCGCTCGGCCAAAGGGCCGCGTTGGTTGAATTGGGGGAA
>JAABPX010000063.1 GCA_011391745.1 Comamonadaceae bacterium | reverse complement strand
CGTAACTCATTGTTCCTCCACCCTTCAAAAAACAGAAGATTCAGCGTTCATCGCGACGGGGTCTGAAAAGTTCAACCCAGCGATTGGACTGTACAGCGACCCCATGACCAAGCCGTAAAACTGCCCCCCAAACTTCTCTGGACTGATGGCGGCAACTGCCCCGACTTTCAGCAGTTGGATGAATGCCCTCTCAGGCACTTGAACCACATAGCGTTGCAGCTTTTGCGCAATCTTGCCGACGCTCATGTGTTCGGGCAGATCGCGAAGCAACCT